>NZ_JQNI01000004.1:382500-511782 GCF_000745175.1 Deinococcus sp. YIM 77859 | reverse complement strand
ATACGTCCTCTGGCCCGAGGACTTCGCGTTTCCCCTGCCGAACGCGGTGAGCGATGACGCGGGCGCGCTGCTTGAGCCCCTTGCGGTCGGCCTCTGGGCCGCGCACAAGGGCGGGTGAGGCCCGGGCAGAGCGTGGCGGTCTTCGGTGCTGGCCCCATCGGCTGCACGACGCTTCAGGCGGCCAAGGTGGCGGGGCCACCACGCGAATCGCCGTCGATCTGGAAGACTTTCGGCTCGATCTGCGCGGCAGGTAGGCGCGACGCACACCATCAACGCGCGGCGCGAAGATCCCCTGCACCGTCTTCGCGAACTCACCCGAGGTGACCTGCCCGCCTCTCACGCCGGGGTGGATGTGGCCTTTGAGACGGCGGGGAGCGTGCCACCCAGCTGAGTCTGGCGGCTCCCCGGCCCGGCGGCACCGCGGTCCTGGTGGGCCTGCCGCCTGACCCCGCGGTGAGTCTCGACCTCGTCTCGGCGGCGAGTCGGAAGTGAGCATCCGGGGGGTCTTTCGCTATGCCAACTGCTTTCCGGCGGCGATCGCGCTGGCGGAGAGCGGCGCGGTGAACCTCGACGCGCTGGTCACCCACCGTTACCCTTTCAAGAGACGCCGCAGGCCTTTGCCTTTGCGGACCGAGAAAAGCGCGCGAGCATGAAGGTGATGATCGATGTCGGCTGAATCCTCCTGGGCATCGATGTCGGCACCTACAGCAGCAAGGGGGTGCTCGTGACCCTGGAGGGCCAGATTCTGCGCCAGCACACGGTGCCCCACGGCATTCGTCTCCCCGCACCGGGCCATGTGGAACAGGACGCGGAGGAGGTGTGGTGTCCGACACGGTCACGCTGCTGCGTGAGCTGCTGCGCCCGCCGTACGGGGGGCAGATGTGGCCGGAGTGGCCCTGAGCGCCATCGGCCCGACCCTGCTGCCGCTGGACCGAGAGGGGCGGCCCCTGCGGCCCGGCATCCTGTACGGGGTGGACACCCGTGCGGGAGCACAGATCGCGGCGCTGGAAGCCGAGATCGGGGCAGAGCGCCTCTTGGCTCACAGCGGCATGGCGCTGAGCAGCCAGGCCACCGGTCCCAAGATCCGCTGGCTGCGCGAACACGAGCCGGAGGTGTGGGCACAGACCCAAACCCTGACCACCGCGAGCAGCTACCTGACCTACCGCCTCACGGGACGGCACGTGATGGACCATCACACCGCCGCCCATGCCATGCCGCTGTACGACCCGGGGCGCCGTGCCTGGACCGCCGCCTTTGCCCCGCTCGTCCTGGGAGAACGCGGGCTGGAGCTCCTGCCCGACCTCGCCTGGAGTGACGAGCTTGCCGGGCATGTCACGCCCCAAGCCGCAGCCCAAACGGGCCTGCGTGCGGAAACACCGGTGGCCGTGGGGACGGTGGACGCCCTGAGCGAGGCGATCAGCGTGGGGGCGGTTCATCCCGGTGACCTGATGGTGATGTACGGATCCACCACCTTCTTCGTGCTCGTTCAGGAGGCTCCGACGCCTGACCCGCGGGTCTGGACGGTGGGCGGCGCCTTTGCCGGTCAGCACAACCTGGCCGCGGGCATGAGCACCACCGGAAGCCTGACCCGCTGGTTCGCGGACGAGTTGGCACGCGAAGCCCCAACCGAGGAGGCCTACCACACGCTGTTTGCCCAGGCCGCGCAGCTCTCCCCCGGCGCGGAGGGCCTGCTTCTGCTGCCGTACTTCAGCGGCGAGCGAACCCCTCTCAATGACCCTCGGGCCCGGGGCGTGCTCGCGGGCTTGACGCTCGCGCACACCCGCGCTCACCTGTTTCGCGCCGTGCTCGAGGGCGTGGGGTACGGCATTCGGCACAACATCGAGGCGTTTCGCGACCTGGGCGCGCAGGTGCGGCGTCTGGTGGCGGTCGGCGGCGGCGTTCGGGGACGAACTTGGCTGCAGATCGTCAGCGACATCACCGGCGAGACCCAGGAACTTCCCGAGGTGACGGTCGGGGCGAGCTATGGTGACGCCTTTCTGGCAGGCCTGGCCGCGGGCCGCCTGACCCGAGCGGACCTGAACCGCTGGGTTCGCCTCGCTGACACCATTCACCCCAACCCCCACCTCAAGGCAACCTACGACCGGCTGTACGGCCTGTACCGCGATCTGTACGTGCAGACGCGGCCAACGGTGCATGCGCTGGGGTCGGTGGGGGGATGAGGGGGCGGGTCAGCAGACTTGCCTTGGAATGCCTCCTTTGTATATATTCGCCGGCTCTGGTGGCGGTGATATCTGAGCATTGACTCAGGTATTATGGGGGCATGCCAAGCCAGCCTGTTCCTGTGCTCTCCGAACTGAGGTACGTCGTGGAGGGCATGGACTGTGCGTCCTGCGTGCAGAAGGTCGAGCGGGCGGTGGCACAGCTTCCGGGGGCACAGGACGTGCAGTCGAACTTCAGTACGCAGGTTCTGCGGCTGCGCCTGGATGAACACCAGACACCCCGCGCCGTGCTCGAGGGTCAGCTTCGGGCGTTGGGGTACGTGCCACACACGCTGGCCGAGCCCAGGATGGCGTCCGGCGCGTCTCCTGCCGTCCCGTCCTAGTCCACGAGCAGGCAGGGGCGTCTGGTGCTGACAAGCGGCGCACTGCTGCTGGGCGCGTGGCTGCTCTCGCTGAGGTGGCCGGGTGCAGGACAGTGGGGGTACGTGGCGGCGACTCTGCTGGGGACCTGGCCGCTGGCGCGGCGGGCTATGGCGGCGGCGCGGCTGGGGGAACCCTTTTCGATGAGTACGCTGGTCACGTTGGCCGCGCTGGGCGCCCTCCTGATCGGGGAGGCCGCCGAAGGCGCGGTGGTCGTGTTCTTCTTTGCGGTGGGGGAACTGCTGGAGGGCGTGGCGGCTGGTCGGGCGCGGGCGGGCGTGCGGGCGCTCATGGAGCTGACACCGCGCACGGCCCTGCTGCTCGTGGGCGGGAAGGTGCAGGAGGTCGCCGCGACCAGCCTGCGGCCCGGGCAGCGGGTGCAGGTGCGGCCCGGGGCACGCGTACCGGCCGATGGGGTGATCGAGGCGGGAGAGTCGGCGCTGGACGAGAGCCCGGTGACGGGCGAAAGCGTGCCGGTGGAGCGGGGCGCAGGAGAGCACGTCTACGCGGGCAGCGTGAATGGAAGGGGCACCCTCACCGTACGGGTAGACCGTGAGGCGAGCGAGAACACCCTCGCGCGCATCCTCCATCTCGTCGAGGAGGCGGAACAGAGCAAGGCGCCCACGGCGCGTTTAATCGACCGCTTTAGCCGGAGCTACACACCGCTGGTGGTGGCCCTGAGCCTGGCCGTCGCCACGCTGCCACCCCTATTGGCAGGCGGAGACGCGCACACCTGGCTGTACCGGGGCCTGAGCCTGCTCCTGATCGGCTGCCCATGCGCGCTCGTGCTGTCGGTCCCCGCCGCGATCACCAGCGCGGTGGCGGCGGGCACGCGCCAGGGCCTGCTCGTCAAGGGCGGCGCGGCGCTGGAAACGCTGGGGCGGGTACGAACCGTCGCCTTGGACAAGACGGGGACGCTGACCGCGGGACGACCGGTGGTGACCGACATACGGCCACTGACGACCCTCGACGAACGGGACATTCTGCGCCTGGCAGCGGCCGTGGAGGGAAGTAGTGACCATCCCCTCGCGCAGGCGATCGTGGAACGTGCGGAGCAGTGGGGGCTCGATCTTCCAGCGGCGCAGGACGGGCAGGCGCTCGCGGGCCGGGGAGTCTGGGCCCGAGTGGATGGGCGCGCACTGTACGTCGTCTCCCCCACCCACGCGGAGGAACAGGGCTGGCTTTCGGCAGAGGCCCGCGCGCAGGTGAGCCAGCTGGAGGGCGAGGGCAAGACAACGGTCCTGCTGGCGGACGCAGAGCGGGGACTGGGCCTGCTCGCGCTGCGGGATGAGGCGCGGCCGGACGCGCGCCAGGCTCTTGAGCGCTTGCGGGCGCTGGGTGTGCGGCCCGTCCTGCTGACCGGGGACAACGCGCGCACGGCGGAGGCGATCGCCGCCCCGCTCAAACTGGGCGTTCAGGCGGGGCTGCGGCCGGAAGACAAGCTCCAGGTTGTGCGCGCCTTGCAGGCGCAGGGAGGGGTGGCCATGGTGGGAGACGGCATCAATGACGCGCCCGCTTTGGCACAGGCAGACGTAGGGATCGCCATGGGCGGCGGCACGGACGTGGCCCTGGAGACGGCAGACGCGGCCCTGCTGCACGGGCGCGTCACGGGCGTTGCGGACCTGATTGGCCTCTCGCGGGCAGCCCTGGGGAATATTCGGCAAAATGTGGCTCTCGCCTTGGGTCTCAAGGCTGTCTTCCTGCTCACCACGCTGCTGGGGTACACCAACCTGTGGATGGCCATTCTGGCCGACACGGGCGCGACCGCCCTCGTCACCGCCAACGCGCTCCGGCTGCTGCGCTGGCGGGGAGAGGCGGGGACTCCGTGAACGGCGCGACCCGGTCAGCGCGTGAGTGGCCGAATCCCGTGAGCACCACCACGTCCGCCGCGTAGTTGCGCCTCAGGTCCTCCTCGAAGTTCCCCTTGTTGGCCAGGTGCAGGTGATCCTCAAACACTTCACGTGGGCTCCGTTTCCCGTTCTGCATCTCCGCCTCCTGTGTTCAGGCGGCGGGAGAACAGCGAGATCGCCCACGCCAGTGCGGCGGCCCCCACCGGCCAGTCCCCCCAGCGCACGAACGGCGTCCGGTCCGTCCGCTCGTCGAAAGGAGCGCGGTACGTGCCCCGCTGGCCTTCCGGGAAGCGCGCCGTCACTCGGCCGAGCGGGTCAACCACACCGCTGATGCCGTCGTTGCTCGCGCGCAGCACGTACCGGCGCGTTTCGATGGCACGCAGGCGCCCCATCTGGAAGTGCTGCTCCTTGCCGTTCGTTCTGTCGAACCACGCGTCGTTGGAGAGGTGGGCGAGCACATGAGCACCGTTCGCCGTCAGTGTCCGGGCCGCCTGCCCGAACACGGACTCGTAGGAGATGTACGCGCCCACGCGCAGGTGCTGGAGGGTCAGGGGCCAGTAGGAGGTGCCGGGCGTGACACCCCACAGGTCCGGCAGGCCGAGCGCGCCGAGGACCGGCGTGTACGCGAATGCGAGTGCCTGCCGCCACGGAAAGAACTCCCCGAAGGGCACCGGGTGCACCTTGTCGTAGCGGCCGGTGACTCCCCCATCCACTGCGTAGGCGCTGTTCCAGTACGCGCCCTGTCCCCAGGTGGGGGCGCCGGTCACCAGCGGTGCGAGCAGATCCGTCAGGGCCGCGCGTGTACTGGGGTCCGAGGGTGGGCGCGGGGAGGCGCTCTCGGGCCACACGATCAGGTCCACCGCGCCGTCCGGCAAGGCACGCCGGGTGAGGGTCAGGTACACGTCCAGCTCCGTGCCTTGACGGCTCACCGCCTTGTCCAGGGGGGGCATGGCGCCCTGCACAATCAAGGCCGTACGGTTCGGGCGAGGAGGTTCTGCCCGTGTAGTGCCGTAGACCGTGGCGAGGACCAGCAGGCCGAGCATCCCCACCAGCGGAAGGCGCCGCGCCGCTGTGAGCGCGGCCAGCGCCGCGGCTGTCCCGGTGACCAGCAGGCTGAGGAGGCTCACGCCGCCCAGGTCCGCGACCTGCACGACCGGGGTGGGCAGCCAGGCGTAGCCCAGCGCTCCCCAGGGGAACGCGAGAGGCCCCAGGGTCCGCGCGTACTCGCCGAGCACCCACGCGAACGGCAGAACCGTGAGCGTCCTTAAAGGCCAGGGGGTGCGGGCGAGGGCGGCGACCAAGGCCCAGGTCAGCGCGAGCAGCGGCACGACCAGCAGCGTGAGCACGCCGCCCAGCGGGCCGAACAGGCGGGTGAAGGACGTGAAGAGCCAGGCGAGGTGCACGCCGAAAAACGCGGTTCCGGCCACGAAGGCCAGCCGGAACGCCGCCCGCCGGGAACGGGCCCGGCTGAGTTCAAAGAACAGCACCGCGAGTGGAAGGGGGGCCAGCCAGGACCACGCGAACGGCACACTGGTGAAGGCGAGCGCGAGCCCGGCGGCGCCTGACCGGAGGACCGAGTTCACCCACCCTGCGGGTCCTGCTGGGCTCGCCTGGCTCGCCGACCCAGGGGAATCAGGCAGACGCCCAGACAGCACACCGCGCAGACCAGCGTCAGGAGCTGCTTGTTCAGACCCTCTTCCCCGATCATTCCAGGCCTTCTTCATAGTGCACGCCCCCCAGGGCGTTGTTCAGCCCTTCCGCGAGCGTCGGGTGGATGTGGATCATGTTCTGAAGATCGGTGTACCGTGCGCCGAGTTGCATCGCCGTGACGAACTCATGCACGAGTTCCGCGCCGTCCGCCAGCAGGACCGAGGCGCCCAGGATCCGGTCGGTTTCAGCATCCGCGATGACTTTGATCAGGCCACGCGTCTCCCCGATCGCGCGGGCCTTGGCGACTTTGCGCGCCTCGTACTTCCCGATCTTGAGTTTGTAGCCCGCCTGACGCGCTTCTCGTTCGGACAGCCCGACCCGGCCGAGCTGCGGGTCAGTGAAGACACCCCAGGGCACCACCCGGTCCTTGATGCTGAGATGCGCCTGCTTGATGACGTTCTGGTAGATGACGCGCGCGTCGTCTCGCGCGGTGTGTGTGAACATCGGTCCACCCCGCACGTCCCCCAGCGCCCAGATGCCCGGCGCACTGGTCTCCAGCCGGTCGTTGATCCGGATGAAGCCGCGCCCGTCCAGCTCCACGCCCGTGTGCTCCAGACCGAGCCCGTCGGTATTCGGCACGCGCCCCGCCGCGATCATCAGGTGGGTTCCGGAGAAGGTGCGGTCCTCGCCACCCACCGCGGCCGTGACCCGCACGTCTCCTTCGCCGCCCTCGGCGCGCTTCACGCGGGCATTCACGATCACGTTGATTCCTTCGGCTTCCAGCGCTTCCCTCAGGACCGTGGTGATGTCCTCGTCCTCGCTAGCCAAAAGGTGCGGGCCGCCTTGCAGCAGGGTGACCTGACTGCCAAAGCGCCGGTACATCTGCGCGAATTCCACCCCGATATACCCGCCACCGACGATCACCAGGTGCGGGGGCACCTCGCGGAGTTCCATAGCGCTGGTGGAATCCAGGAAGGGAACCGTCGCCAGCCCTTCGATGGGTGGGACGCTGTTGCGTGTTCCCACCGCAATGAAGATCCTGTCGGCCCTGATCTCCTCGCCGTCCACGAGCACTCGGCGCTCTCCGATGAACCGCGCATTGCCGCGGATCAGGGTGAGGTTCCTGTTCTGTTCGACGTTCCGCTCCGAGCCGCTACGGATGCTGCGCACCAGCTCATCCTTGCGGTCGACCACACGGCTGAGGTTCACGCGGACACCTGACGTCTCCACGCCCCACTGCTCGCTCAGGTACGCCAGGTGCGCCACGCGGGCGCTGGCAATCATCGTCTTGGTGGGGATGCAGCCACGGTTGAGGCAGGTGCCGCCCAGTTCGGCACGTTCGATCAGGGCGGTCTTGAGGCCCTTGTAGGCCAGGCGGTGCGCGAGCGGCACACCGGCCATCCCGCCCCCCAGCACGATCACGTCGTAATGGGTGCCGGTCGCTGCAGCCTCGCTGTGCTGCGCTTGTGGAGCCAGCGTGCCACTGGGATCACCTGGACGGGCCATTGCGTCGGACGTGGCCTGGTCGCGGGTGTCCTCGACTTTGCTTACGTCAGGCTGAGTGCGGTCATTCGTCTGCTCGGTCATGCTGGCCTCCTGGGCGTGAAGGGACTTCAGGCCTCAGCGCCCTTGTGTGGTCCGCAGGCCTGCGAGGGTGTTTTGCAGGCTTTGCACATCTGCTGTGCCCTGCTGGCGCGTTACAGCACGTCCGCGAGCGTCGAGCACAACCACCGTCGGGTAGGCGAGGATCTTGAGTTGCGCGATGAACTGTGGGGCCACCCGGCCCACCGGGAAGGGCAGGCGCTGGTTTTGTGCAAAACGCACCAGGTCCGGCAGGGTGTCCTGCCCGGAGACGAGCAGCACCTTCGTTCCCGCGGCTTGCAATCGGGCCAGCGCTTTAAGTTCGCTCACGCAAGACGGACAGGTGGTGCTGAACACGGCCAGAACCAGAGGCTGACCGCGGTACGTGTCGAGGGTCAGGGTCTTGCCGTACGTCAGGCTCACCTGGGTGTTCAAGACCCCGCGCTCGCCACTCGGGGGAACCTGAGTGGAACGAGCGGGCGGAATGAGTATCGGTGCGCAGCACCCTTGGGCGGCAGCCGCGCTGAGGCCGAGGGCCAACAGGATGAACAGGGCAGCGGTCAGAGATTCTCGTTTCATGGGGTTCTCCACTCTTTCCGGTCAGGGTGAGAGGTTTGCTGCCCTCAGCGCGGCTGCACAGTCAGCACCTGGGTCAACAGCCCACCCTGCCAGACGAACGTGACCGGGATGCGCTGGCCAGTCTGAAAGCGGCCGGAGAGGCGCACCCGGACGCGGGAGGCCGGGTGAAGGGTCAGCGTGCCCGGCGGGACCACAAGGGTGGACGTGCGCCTGTAGGTGAAGCCCACGCGGCGTTCGATGTAACCCTCACCCCTGGGGGTGGCGAGGGCCAGGAGGGCCAACGGAATTCGTTCTGGATTGCGCAGTGTTCCTGTCAGAAACGTCCCAGCAGCGCTGACCGTCAGGCGGGTGCCGTGCAGTTGGATATCCGCCCCGTGCCCCTGGGCGGGGACGCCGAACGTCAGAAGCATCAGCAGCGCTCCCAGCACGCGGTGCATCAGTACCTCCCGTAGGAAAACGCCCGCAGGTCATGCGCGTACTCTGCAGTTCGGAGGAAGCTGTCACTGTACAGGCGTCGCCAGCGTCCCTGCGGGTCTATGACGTTGACCGTGGCAGTGTGATCAATAGGCTGGGTGGTGCCTTCCCGAACCAGCAGGTAGAACTCGGACGCCACCCGGGCCAGTGCCGGTGCGTCCGCCTGCCAGGCCTGGAAGGCAGGGTGAAACCGCTGGACGTACCGGGCAAATTCGGCGGGCGAATCGCTGGGGTCGACGTTCACCACCGAGACGCGGACACCGCCCGGCTCGCCTGCCTGACGGTAAGCCCGGGCCAGCTTGGCCAGTATTGCCGGACACACGACCGGGCAACGACGATAGGCGAAGAAGACGAGGAGTGTTCTTCCGCGGGCGGAGGAGAATGACACGGGTGCCCCGCTCGCAGCGTCACGCAGGGGCACGTCCGCGATGACTTTCGGAGGGGTGAGATCACTCCCGTACGCTGGTTTCAGGGTCAGTAGGGGAAGCAACGCGTACGCCAGCAAAAAGGCGACCACACCCACCAGCACGACGCCCCGTGCAGTCGGGCGTGGCGTGGAAGGCCACCTCAGCCTGCCGGCCTGGGATTGCGCTGTGCTCACGCCTCTCCTCCTGGGGCGTGCGTGACGTTCAGCTCCCTGGCGTACAGGACGCGGGCGGTGACCGCCGTGATCAAGAGGGCAGCGAGGCCGATCACGTACGGGAGAAACGTGGTGTTCCCGGTGACGAACTGCTCAATAAAGCGGGTCTGGGAGTACACCATGTACGCCCCGGCAAGCAGCAGACCCACGCCCCCCACAAAGTCCACGTACCGGCCCGCGTTTCTCAGGCCCCGGATCACCGCCTCCTTCCCGAAGGCGCTGGCCAGGCTGACGGTCAACAGAACCGCGCCCATTCCTGCGCCGTAGGCGGTGAACATCCCCATGCGTTCGAGGGGCGTGCGACTGGCGGAACTCCCAACAATCATCAGGAACACCGGGAGGGTGCAACCCAGGCTCGCCATTCCGTATGCCACGCCGTAGGGGTAGTATTCGGACAGGCGTTTGCCTTCCGGAGCACGCAGGCCGGGAACGTGGAGGGCCAGGGCGCGGCCGGTGAAGGTGCGCACAGCCAGCACCAGCAGGAGCACGCCCAGCACCAGGTTCAGGTACGGGACGATCCGGGCCAGGCCGGTGCCGAACACGCTGATGACCAGGCCCAGCACGCTGAAGGTGGTAAGAGTACCCAGGGTCAGCAGCACGCCCAAGGCCAAGCCGTCGAGCAGGGGGGTTCGGCCGGTCGGCCGGGTGACGAAGCGGGAGATCACGGCGGGCAGCATCGCGAACCCGCAGGGATTGAGTGCGGCGACAGTGCCGGCCATGAACGCGTACGTGAGCAGGGCGATCACAGCAGACCATCCAGTTTCGCGCGCAGTTGCGCCTCGCTGATTTCCCCGGTGAAGCTCTCCAGCAGGCGGCCTTGACGATCGAAAAACAGCGTCGTGGGCATGCCCCGCAAGCCCAGGGTCTCCAGGGATACAGTGCCCTGCGGGTCGAGGCCTACGGGGAAGGTCAGGCCGAGCCGGTCGATCATGTCGCGGGTGTCTTCGGGGGAGCTTTGAACGCTGATGCCGACGACGGCGACACCCTTACTGGCGTACTCCCGGGAGACGCGCTCGAAGCCCTTGAGTTCATCCCAGCACGACGCGCACCATGACGCAAAGAGGTTCACGGCGAGCACATTGCCGCGGTAGTCCGCCAGGTCGAAGGTCTCCCCGTTGAGCTGCGGCAGGGTGGCGGTCACGGCTGCCCCACGCGAGACACTGGGGGGCGTGGCCCCGGCCTGCTGGGCGCGCAGGAGCGCGGCGGCCAGCACGGCGGCCACGGTGACGAGCACGATCAGCACGAGGAACTTCCCTGGCCCGGCTTTAGCAGCAGCCATCGCGGCGGCCTCCTTGGATGTTGGCGTTTGGGTTGGGACAGGCATTATTCCTGGTCAGCAGGCGCCGACCTAGCCACAGAGCGAACACGAAGTACGCCGTAGCGAGCGCGGCGACGAGCGCCGTGTTCTGGCTGAGGAAGCGAGCGAAAGCGCTGCCACCGACGCCGCCCGCGAGCAGACCAAGCAGGAGGGGCAGGTGACAGGGGCACAGCAGCATCGCGGTGCCGAGCAGCAGGTAAGCGCGCAGGTTCTTCATGGCTTGGGCTCCTTAACAGCACCCACCGCTGCCGAGTTCCTGAAGAGTGTGGAGGTACTTCAGGCGTTCGACGATGTCCCGTGCGATCAGGAATACCTCACTGACCGGCAGCGCGGTCGTCTCGACGGGTGAGGTGCTCGCCCAGGATTCGTACGACGCGCGGTCGGGAAAGGCGTTGGCGTACGGGCAGAAGGTCTGGCGCACCTCCACGGCGTCGGGCGTGTCAGGCAGGGCGATTACGGCGTCCGCGGGCGCGTGAAGCTGTTCGTAGCGGACGGTGATGCGGATGGGCTGGCTGTTCCCGGGAGGGGTAGTGTCGATGTCGATGTTCTCGTCCAGCAGCCACGCGGCGAGTAGAGTGTCCAGCGCGCAGTACGTGAAGAACCGGACGCCACTTTGCGTCTGCACCATGTGCGCGGTGGGGTTGAACGACACCAGGTCCCGCAGGATCACTTCGGGGGCCTGTCCTTCCCGGCGGGTGAACAGGTCATTCAGACGGTCAGTGAGGTGAGTGTGCGTCACGAGAGTCTCCGGGTTCAGCAGCAACCGAGGGGGGCATTCGCGTCCTCGGCGTCAAGTTGCGCGACGAGGGTTTCCGCCAATTGTTGGGCTTCGCTCAGACTCACGCCCACGGTGGGCACTGGGGACTGCGCCGCCCACGCCTCGTACGCCGCGCGGTCCGGGAAGGCATTGGAGTACGGGCAGAAACTCTGCTGCACCGGGCCGGAGTCAACACGCACCGGGACGGAGATGAGCACGCCTTCCGAGCCGGTGACCTGCCCGCTTTTTACGTTGAATACGAGGGGCTGCGCCTCGCCCGGCGGCACCGTTTCCACCTCAACGTCCTCCTCCAGCACGAGGGGGAGCAGCAGCGTGTCGAGGGTGCAGTGGGTATACAGGGTGGACCCGCTGGCGGTGCGGACGCGGTGCCGGGTGGGCTTGAACGATACGGCTTCTTGCAGCAGGCGCGTGCGGGACAGGTTCTGGTTGGTGGTGAGGGCCTTGAGAAGGTCCGTCGGCAGTGAAGTGGTCATGAATCGCCTCCGGGTGGGGAGTGACTTTGCGTAGCGCGGGCAGCGGACGAGCCTCCTCCGCGTCGCCCCTGGAGCAGGCCTGACACGCGGGGCAAGAGCGGTTTCCCGCGCGTCAGGCGCAGCAGGAAAGCTTTTTCGGGTCGGTGCTGAAGGCGCGGGCGGCGAGACGCAGGCCCTCCACGTGGGTGAGGTACGGGAAGAGGGTGTCCGTGAAGTCCTGGATGGTCAGGCCATACTTCACGGCGAACACGGCGGGCTGGATCATCTCGCCCGCGTCGGGCGCGAGGATGTGCGCGCCGAGAATCTCAGTGCTGCTGGCGTCCGCGACGAGTTTGATCAGGCCGCGCGTGTCGAAGTTCGCGAGCGAGCGGGGGACGCTGCCCATGGGGAGGACGCTGGTGCGCACGGCGTGCCCGGCCCGGATGGCCTGGGCCTCGGTCAGGCCGACGGTGGCGACGGCCGGGTCACTAAAGGTGACGCCCGGGACGGCCTTGAGGTCGAGCTCACGCGCCTGGCCTTGCAGGGCGTTCTCGGCGGCGAGAGCGCCCTCATAGGCGGCGACGTAAACGTACTGCGCGTGCCCGGTGACGTCTCCGGCGGCGTAGATGCTGGGCACGCTGGATTGCAGGGACTCGTTCACGACGAGCGCACCACGGGTGCCGAGGGTCACGCCGACGTCTTCGAGGCCGAAGCCACGGGTATGAGGGTGCCGGCCGGTGGCCATCAGGAGCTGCGAGGCGCTGAAGCTTCGAGGCTCGTCGTTCACGATCGCGTGCACGCTGGTCGCCTTGTCTTCGCGGGTGACACGTTGCAGCTGGACGTTGGTGTGGATTTCGATGCCTTCGGCTTCCAGGAGTTTCTGGAGGGCCAGGCCGATCTCAGGTTCACCGTCGGGCAGGAGGTGGCTGGAGCGTTGCAGGAGGGTGACGCGTGTGCCGAAGCGCGCGAAGGTCTGCGCGAGTTCGATCGCGATGTACCGTCCCCCGATCACGATGAGGGACTCAGGGAGTTCGGTGGCCGCCAGGGCTTCGGTGCTCGTCCAGTACCCGGCGTCGTGCAGGCCGGGCAGGTCGGGCACCCAGGGGCGCGAGCCGGTCGCCACGATGATCTTGTCGGCGTGAACCGTCTCGCCATCCACGCGGAGGGTCTGGGGGCCGGTGAGGGTGGCGTGGCCGCGCAGCAGCGTGATGCCCGGGTACTCCAAGAGGACGTCCTCGTACTTGCCCCGGCGCAGGTTCGTGACCAGTTCGTCCTTCTGCCGGATCACGGCCGCGTAGTCGAGGTCCGCGCCCCGCGGCTTCACACCCGGGTAAGCGCTGTGCCCGGCACGGTGGTAGGTGTCGGCGGCGCGAATCAGGGTTTTGCTGGGCACGCAGCCGATATTGACGCAGGTGCCGCCAATGGTGCTGCCCTCGATCAGCGCGACGCTGGTGCCGAGGTCAGAAGCGCGGATGGCGGCGGCAAAGCCAGCGCTGCCGCCCCCCAGAACGGCCAGGTCGACGCGTTTCATTTGTCTTCAAGGCCGTAGCCCGCCTCACGGACCGCCTGTTTAAGCGCCTGGGAGTCCGCCTGGCCTTCCACCGTGGCTTCCTTGCGGATGTACTTCACGCTGGCGTTCGCGACGCCCGGAACCCGCTTCAGGGCGCTCTCGACGCTGCTGGCGCAGTGGGCGCAGGTCATGCCGGTGACTTTGTAGGTCTGAGTCATGGTGATTACTCCTCCCAGTTATCCTATGCCCCCCCAAGGGATATGTAAAGAGATCGGGCGGTCATCCCTGAGGAAAGCTACTCACGCCTACACCAGCACCCATCCCCCCACAAGAAAGCCCGGCCATCACGGCCGGGCCCTGCGAGAAGGCGCGCTCAGAGCAGCTTGAGCAGGGCCCGTTTGAGCGATTTCACAGCTGCGTCGCCGTTCCCGGCCTGCACGGCGGGAATGACACAGGAGTCGATGTGGTCTTCGAGCAGCAACCCCTCCACTTTGACGATGGCGGCCTTGATGGCGGCCAGTTGCACGAGCACTTCGTCACAGGAGCTGCCGTTTTCGAGCATCCTGCTCACGCCGCGCACGTGGCCTTCTACACGCGACAGGCGGTTTTGCAGGCTCTTGAGCACCTCTGGGTCGAGCTGACGGGTGGTGGGCTCGGCGTCAAGCGAACGGTCCGCGGGCATGTCCACAGTCTAGCAACAGCCACAGAACGCGGATGCCCTCCCCGGGGATCTTCTTTCGGCAAAAGCGGACAGGCGAACTTCTACGCGCCGGAGACCGTGTTGCCCGTTCGTTCTTCGGGGTGGGACACGCCGGCGGGCAGCGTTGTCGGCTCGCCCATGCTGTAGCTGCGCAAGACCGCCTCGGCAAACGCAGCGGGGGTATGGTCCTCGCGAAAACGGTGGGTCTGCGGCTGAAAGGAAGACCGGTCGAACGAGGCCACGCAGCGGGCCAGCGCCTCGGGGTCCTCGGGGGGAAACAAGGCCCCCAGACGGTAGGCGTTCACCGTCTCAGCAAGCACGCCCACCCTGGAGGCCAAGACGGGGAGGCCCAGCGACGCCGCGATCACCAACGGTCCGCTTTGTCCCGCAAAGTTTCGCCGGTACGGCAACAGAACGATGTCCGAGGCCAGGAAATACCGCTCGACATCCTCATCCGGCACGTATTCAAGGTGCAGATGCACCCGCTGGGTCACCCCGAGTTCGCTGGCCAGCCGCCGGAGTTGCTCGGCATCCGAGGGGGTCGCACGCCCCACAAAGAGGAGGTGGTCCCTGTCCGGGAGCTGGGCCAGCGCGCGCAGGGCGAGGTCTTGGCCTTTGTCGGGGCGCATCCCACCAAAGGCCAGGAGCACGCGGGCCTCCGGCGGCACCCCGAGTCGCAGGCGCATGGCCTGCCGCTCTGCCACGCGCTGCTCAGGGGGAATCTGCGGGGGCTCGACCGGGTAGGGCAGGACGTCGACCATAGAGCGGCCCAGCCGGGGACTTAACACCTGCGCCAGTGCGGGAGAGTGCAGCATCACGCGGCCACCGAGCCGACCCAGCAGGCGCAGCATCAGCAGATGCCCCGCCTCGCTCCTGCCCCCAAGCCGAGCCTGAAAGCCCCGTAGAAAATACAGCCAGTGCAGCGTGACCCGGAGACGGAGTCCATGCCCCGCCCCGCTCAACCACACGAGGAGCAGGGACAGAACAAAACTATCCAGCCACAGGATGTGCGCCGTATCGCAGCCCCTCACCCGCGCTCGCCGCAGCGCCTCGCGGAAAAAGCGCACGTTGAGACGCTCACGCTCTAGCCGTCCCTGGTTGTAGTGCTGGGCCTCGCTGTGCGCGTAGAGCTGGACGACGTCTCCGGTCACCTCTGGAACCGCTCGGCGGACGTACCTCACCAGACGGGCACTGCCGATCACATGCACTGCGAGCCCTCTTTGAATCAACTCGCGTGCCAGCAGTGCGGCGTACCCCTCGTGGTGCCCGCCCTGCAGGGGGTCAATCAGCGCGACGGTACGAAGGGTCACTCCGGCCTTTCTTGAGCGCACACTGGACGCCCTCCTCAGTGACCGTCCAGCCGAGCGGAGACCAGGCGCTCCGGTTGTCCGCCCACCGCCCGGAAACTCTCCACGGTACGGGCCAGGCCGTCTTGCAGGCTGACCTGAGGAGACCAGCCCAGCAGGGTGCGAGCCCGGGTGATGTCAGGTCGGCGCTGACGCGGGTCATCCGCCGGCAGGGGCCGGTGAATGATCGGGAGACGCGGATCGATCAGGTCACGGATACGCTCGGCAAACTGGAGGATGGTGTACTCGTCGGGATTTCCCAGGTTGACGGGGAAAGGGTCGGGCACGTCCATCAGCGCCATAATCCCGCGAACAAGGTCGGAGACGTATTGGAAGCTGCGGGTTTGGCTTCCGTCGCCGTACACGGTGAGGGGCTGTCCCGCAAGCGCCTGGTGGATGAAGTTCGTGACCACCCGGCCATCATCGGCGCGCATCCGCGGTCCATAGGTATTAAAGATGCGGACAATGCGGGTATCCACCCCATAGTGACGGTGGTAGGCCATCGTGAGCGCCTCGGCATACCGCTTGGCCTCGTCGTAACAACTGCGCAGGCCGTTGGGGTTCACGTGTCCCCAGTACGTCTCGGGTTGCGGGTGGACCTCGGGATCCCCATAGACTTCGGAGGTGGAGGCCAGCAAAAAGGCCGCCCCGTGTGCTCGTGCCAGGTCCAGGGCGTGCTGGGTGCCCTGCGCGCCCACCATCAGCGTTGCAACAGGGTGCTGCTGATAGTGCGGAGGGCTGGCGGGGCTCGCAAAGTGCAGCACGAAGTCCAGCCGCACGCCCGGATCGGGAAGGCCCAGGCTCACGTCTGCCTGGATGAAGCGAAAGCGTGGATGCTCCCGGAACAGCGCCGTGTTGGCGGGCTGACCGCTGAGGTAGTTGTCCACGCCAATCACGTGGTGACCCTCGGCCAGCAGCCGCTCCGTCAGGTGGCTTCCAATAAAACCGGCGCTGCCTGTCAGCAGGATATTCATGCCGTCACTCCGACCATGGGCACGGGCGGGGGTGGCAGGCGGCGACCGATCTGCTCGATGGTCCCCAGCCCTGGGCTCCGCTTCACGATATTGCGCGTGTCGATGATCAGGGGATGGCGCATACTGCGCAGCGCACGCTCCCAGTCCAGCGCCTGGTAGTCCGCCCACTCGGTCATGATGATGGCGGCATCCGCGCCCCGCAGGGCGTCCTCGGCGCTCGCCGCCTCGCTGTAGCGGAGGTGCGTCCACTCGTGGCGGGCGCGGTCCATCGCCACCGGGTCGTGGGCGATCACGGTGGCACCCAGGCTGTTGAGCCGCGCGATGCAGTCATGGGCGGGGGCGTCGCGCAGGTCGTCGGTATTGGGCTTAAAGGCCATGCCCAGCACCGCGACCCGCTTGCCCTTGAGGCGGTGCAGATGCCCCTGCAGCTTGGCGATCACGAGCTGCCGCTGCCGCTGGTTGACCTCCACGGCAGCTTTGAGAATCGGCATGGCGTAGCCGTACTCCTCGCCGGTGCTGATCAGGGCAGCTGTGTCCTTGCCGAAGCAGGAGCCGCCCCAGCCCACCCCCGCAGCCAGGAAGCGGCGGCCGATACGCTGATCACTGCCGATGCCGCGCATCACCTCCTCAATGTCCGCATCCACCCGCTCACACAGCCCGGCGATCTCGTTGGCAAAGCTGATCTTGAGCGCCAAAAAGGCGTTGGCGGCGTACTTGATCATCTCCGCACTGGACAGGCTGGTGCTCACCACCTCGGGCCGCGTGTAGCCGGCTGGCCGGGGAACGTGGGCCGGGGCTTCAAAGTGCTGCTCGATCAGCGGCGCGTACAGCTCCAGCAGCCGTGCCACCGCGCGCTCGTCCTCGCCCCCCAACACCAGGCGGTCCGGGTAGAGGCTGTCGAACAGGGCGCTCCCCTCGCGCAGGAACTCTGGATTGCTCACCACGCCGTACCGCCCAGCCTTGTAGTCCGGCGCGTACTCCTCGATGATGCGCGCCACCCAGTCCCCGGTTCCCACCGGCACCGTGCTCTTGTTGACGACCACCTGAAACTTGCCGTTCAGGTGCCTCGCGATGGCCTGCGCAGCCTGCGCCACAAAGCGCAGATCAGGCCGCCCATCAGGCAGCGGCGGGGTTCCCACACAGATAAAAATCACGTCCGCGTTGGGAATCGCTTCACGGTAGTCCGTGGTCCAGCGCAGGCGTTCGCCGCACGCCTGCATCAGCTCGGCGAGGCCCGGCTCGTAGATGGGCAGCTCGCCGCGCCGCAGGGTCTCGACCTTCTCCTGATCGACGTCTAGGCCGACCACCTGATGCCCGAAATAGGCGAGCAGGACAGCCGTGCCCAGACCAACATAGCCGGTACCCACGACGGCAACATTCAGGGGGGAGTCATGCATGTCTGGTCTCCTGGGAGTGGAAGGGTGGTCTGAGGGAAAGGGCGGCATCACGTTCACTGAGGTGTGAGAGGGGATTTCCCGTTCATCTCCGGCGGCTGCCCCGGCCCAAGTACGCGGGAGCGTGTTCAGCACCATCAGGGTAGGCAGGCGGGCGCTAACGAGAAATTAAATCGGTGCAGTGGAAGGCTCCCCCAACAGCCGGACGATTCATGCAGGGCTGGAACCACGCGGACCAGTGAGCACGGCGATGGCCCCGGTGGCCGAGAAGTTCTCCATCAGAAACAGGCAGGCATCGGCGGGGTCGTCCGAATAGAGGTGATCCCCGTGGTGGGGAGAGGTGCCGCGGGTCAGGATCACCGGTCCTTTGGACGTGTCCACCGCAGAAGCCTCAGGGTGAAACACCACGGAGATGAAGTCGCAGTTGTATTGCCGGCGGTAACGGTCGCATAACCCGGCCGCGACTGACTTCAGCAGTTCATCCGCCTCGCGGCTCTCCAGGCGGTACTGCCGCAAGGTCACCTCATCGGTCTCATAGCGCAGGGCTTCAACGGTGAACTGACAGTCGATGATGCTCAGGAGCTTGCGAACCTCGTACAGGTACGACGCGTGCACCAGGTTGAACAGGGACATCAGACGACCGTACAGGGACTCTGCGGGGCGCAGCAGGTTGTCTAGAACATGCTCGCAGCCCAACGGAGCGATAAAGACATAGTCGGGCAACTCCTGCTCGAAAAAGGCGTAGACGGCAGGTTGGTCGCGCAGATCCAGGTCTGCTGCGCCCCGCGTGATGATGTTCCCGTAGCCCAGGGCCCTTAACTTCTGGCACAGCACTGTGCCCATCACGCTCTCGTGCCCCGCCACATAAATTTTGGCGTCGACCGGAATCCCCATTCTCACTGTTCACCTCGGCCCAAGTGCGGCACAGACCCCGAAGGCTGTGGCAGCGGTGGCATCACCGCCCCCGCAGTGTCCGCGGGACAGCGTTACCATTGCGCTAAATTCCCGAGAAAGGCTCAGCGGTGACGGCTCTGGGGTCAGCGCAGCCCGGTGGGGCCTCTGGTCTTCCCTGGCCTGCCCACACCCCCGATCCGGCAGGCCTGTTTACTTTCGGGTAACGGAAGGCCGCCTATCTTGCGCGTGATGACGCCCCCGCCCCCGTATTTCCCCCGTCCCCCCGTGGAGGTGCGGCGGTGAAGGTCCTGCACCTCAGCAGCAGCGACGTGGACGGCGGCGCTGCGCGCGGAGCCTACTGGCTACATCACGCCCTGAGGACGCGGGTGCACTCCACCATCCTGGTGCAGCGCAAAAGCAGCCGTGATCCCCAGGTCCTGGAGTACCGTCCACGCTGGGTCTCCGCCCTGGCCCGCCGCAGCGAACGCGAGCTTCGGGCGTGGCATCCTCGGCTGGACCGGTACTTTTCAGCGGCAGCGCTGCCGTGGCCGGTGCACCGCCGGATCAACGCCCTGCAGCCCGATGTGGTGAACCTGCACTGGATCAACGACGGCTTTCTGAGCCCCGAGAGCATTGCGGGCATTCGCGCGCCGGTCGTCTGGACCCTGCGTGACCTGTGGCCCATGACCGGGGGTTGTCACTACGCGGGAAGCTGCCGCGGTTTCGAGGCGAACTGCGGGCACTGCCCGGCGTTGGGGTCAGATCACCCAAACGACCTCTCGCGGGTGCTGCACCGCCGCAAGGCGCGCGCCTGGCAAAACCGCGCTTTCACCCTGGTCGCGCTGAGCCGCTGGCTCGCTGAGCAGGCACGGCGCAGCTCGCTGTTCGCCGAACGGGAGATCGTCGTTATTCCCAACGCGCTTGACATCTCGGTCTTCCGTCCGGTGCCGCAGGCCGAGGCGCGCGCCGCCCTGGGATGGGCGCCGGATCGCCGGCTCATCCTGTTCGGCGCGACGCACCCGCTGAGTGACCAGCGCAAAGGCTTCGAGGCGCTGCGGCAAGCCACTTTCCTGCTGGCGCGCCGCGCCGATGCCGCCCAGTTGGAAGTGGTGGTGTTTGGCTCGCTCTACGGGAAAACCCCCCCCGACATGGGGTTGAACACCCACTTTGTGGGGGCCCTTGATGACGATAGGCGGCTGGCGCAGCTGTATGCGGGGGCCGATGTCACCGTCATGCCGTCCCTTGAGGAAGCCTTTGGAAAGGTCGCGATGGAGTCACTGGCCTGCGGAACTCCGGTGGTCTGCTTCAGGGACAGCGGACCGGCCGATATCGTGGATCACGGCCTCAACGGCTACCAGGCCCGGTACGGCGACGTGCATGACCTCGCGCGGGGCATCGCCTTTCTGCTCGATCACCCCCACCCGCAGGCGCTGGCCGAAGCTGCCCTTCGCAAGGTCATGACCGAGTACACGTACGAGCGGCAGGCGCAGGCTTACCTGAATCTGTACGAGCACGTCCTGGCGCAGGCCAGGGCACGGCGCAGCCCCCCGGCGAGGCCGACATGAGCCTCAAGAGTCGCACTGTCCACGCGATCAAGTGGAGTTATGTCTCGCTGGGGATAGGGACCGCCCTGCAACTGGTGTTCGCGGCGGTGCTGTCGCGTCTGTTGACACCCGAAGCGTTCGGTGTGGTCGCCCTCGCCTTTATGCTGCAACGGGTCGGGCAGTTCGTGGGTGACCTGGGGATCGGACAGGCGATTGTGCAAAAGCCCGAACTCACCGAAACGGATATCCGGGCAGGCTTTACGTCCTCACTGCTGCTGGGCGCCTTGGTCACGGTGATCGCATGGTGCCTTGCCCCCCTGGCTGGCCGCTTCTACGACCTCCCCGAACTGGTGCCGGTCTTTCGCGTCTACGCCGGTGCCTACCTGCTGAATGCGCTCATCGTGCTGTCCAGCAGCCTGCTGCGCCGCTCCCTGCGCTTCCGACCTCTGGTGACCGCCGAGCTCACCTCCTATATTTTGGGGCACGGCGTCATTGGGCTGGGAACAGCCTACCTGGGGTTTGGTGCCCTCAGCGTGGCCTTGAGCGCGCTCGCCCAGGCCATCATTCAAACGGTTTTCCTGTACGCCGCGACGCGCCACAGCCTCCGCCTGACCTTGAGGCGGGAAGCGTACCGTCCCCTGTATGCCTTTGGGACACGGGTCACGGTGGTGAATTTCCTGGAGTTTCTGAGTGCCAACCTGGACACGCTGCTGCTGGGACGGCTGTACTCGCCCACCGCCCTGGGTCTGTACAGCCGCAGCTACAACACCGTGAGCGGCCCCGCACTGAATTTCGCCGGGAGCCTGACTCGGGTGCTCGCCCCGTCCTTTAGTGCCGTGCAGACAGAACCCGAGCGGCTGCGCCGGGCCTACCACTCCGCGCTGCTCGCCCTCATGCTGGTGATGGGCTGCGTCTCGGGCGGCATCGTGGTGGCCGCTCCCGAGATCGTGCGCGTGCTGCTGGGGCCGCAGTTTCTGGAGGCCGTCCCGCTGCTGAGGATCTTCGGTCTGCTCCTGCCCTTCCTGGTGACCAGTAACCTTTCCGGCGTGCTGGCCGAGGCCACCGCGCGGCTGGGGGCCAAGATCAGAATTCAGCTGGTGTACTTCCTGGGGCTGCTGCTGGCCTTTTGGACCACCTACCGGCTGGGAGGCAGCGTCGTCGCCATCGCGCTCACCCTGCTCGCCGCCACCATCTTGCGTAACGTTGCCTTTGCGCTGCTCGCCCGTTCCATTGTGGGCGGCGGCCGCGCCATCCTGCGGGCGTACGGGACCGGCCTGCTCTGCCTTCTCGGGTCGGCGGCCGTCTCCTTCGCCGTGGTGCAACCGCTGCGTCACCTGGGCACACCGCTCGCCGTGCTGTTCACGGCGGAGCTGTTGCTGGGCGCCGTCGTGTTGGCTGCGGCTGTCTTTCTGGCTCCCCCCAACGAGCTTCAGACCATCGCCCGGCGAATCCTGCCGCGCCTCTCCAGCCGTTGGCGCGGCGTGCTGGGACCGCCCTGAACCTACAGCAAAGCCGCTGGAATGGCCGAAGCCATCAAAAAGCGCCCCCGGTGGAGGCGCGTCGCTTGGGATGATTCCGCCTTACTCGGCAGATGCCGTGTCGTCCGTAACGCCGAGGGAAGACTTGAGGGTAGAGGCGACCTTAAAGGCGACTTTCTTCCCGGCAGGAATCTGAATGCGCTCATTGGTCCCGGGGCGAACACCGGTACGGGCGGCGGTCTGCTTGACGCTCAGGGTCCCCAGGCCAGGCAGCCCCACACTCTTGCCGCTCTTGATGGCGTCCACAACCACGCCGAGCATGGCGCTCACGGCCTCCTCGCTCTGCTTCTTGGTCAGGCCGGTTTTGCCAGCGACCAGCTCGACAAGCTGGGTCTTGGCAACCTTGCCACTTCCACCCTCCCGACCCGCGGCGCGGGCCTCCTGGGCGTTGTCCTGGGCGGGGGCAGCCTTGGCGGTGGACTTCTTGGCGGGCGCTTTCGTCGACTTCTTCGTCATGGTGCGCAGCATGACATACGTTTGTCCGCTCGTGAAGGGGGGGAAGCCCCAAGAAAGGCCCACCAGCACGCACTTCAACCGCCCAGCACAGCGTTTTTGTCGTCCTGGAGGCTATTTTCTGGAACGTTCATCAAATCACGATGCTTGGAAAAGGCGTGTCAGCGCGGCTGCGGCCACGCTCTTCGGGGGCCCACTGCCCTACCGGTCGAGCTGGAGGTGGAGAGAGAAAAGCTGTGGAAGAGCTTGAGTTCCTGGTTGTGTGAGAGGTATCACTCTGCGGGAGGGCAAGACGGCATTCCGCTCACGTCCCTTTGAACCCAAGAACACACCAGCAGGAGGAGAGATGATCCACCGGGGAAGCACAGAACGGCCAACCGCTCACCACACCGGTCAGCTGCTGGGGCGGCAGGAATGACCCTTCACCCCTCCCCGCGCGTTTCGGTGCTGATGCCGACCTACCGGCAGGCCCACTTCCTGCCCCGCGCCGTCGAGAGCCTGCTCGCGCAGTCGCTCAGCGACTGGGAACTCATCGTGGTGGACGACGGTTCCCCCGACCATACCGGAGAGGTCGTCCAATCCTATCTCGCCGATCCCCGCATCTCCTACCACCGTCTGGAACGGAATGTCGGTCTCGGGGCGGCCCTCAACCACGCGCTTTCGTTCGCGCAGGCCCCGCTCGTCGCCTACCTGCCGTCCGACGACGTGTACTACCGTGACCATCTGGCGCAGCTCGCGGACACGCTCGCCGCCTATCCCGAAGCCGCGCTCGCCTATTCGGGCGTGCGGCACCACTACAACCGCACGGCGGCGGGGCAGATCGGCGGCTTTTCCCTCCAGCTCGTGCAGGTGATGCACCGCCGCAGCGGGGACCGCTGGCTGGAACGCTCGGAACTCACCACGGACGACCTGGGCCGGATGTACTGGCACGCGCTGGAGCGGCGTGGCCCAGCGGTCGGGACCGAGCGGGTCACCTGCGAGTGGGTGGACCACCCGGAGCAGCGGCACAAGATCGTGCGCGAGCCGGTGGGCGGCATCAACACCTACCGCGACTACTACGGCGTGCAGGAACCGCTGCGCTTCCACACGACGGTCGGCCATTTCATCGACGAGGTGGAGCGCTACCGCCGGTACCGTGAGCGCCCGCCCACGCCCCCTGCACCCGGCGGCCTGAAGATCCTGCTTGTGGGCGAGCTCGCCTACAACCCCGAGCGGGTGCTCGCGCTCGCAGAACAGGGGCACCGGCTCTACGGCCTGTGGATGGAGAAGCCCTACTGGTACAACTGGACCGGGCCCCTTCCCTTCGGCCACGTGCAGGACATCGGGCGCACGAACTGGCAGGCGGCGGTGCGGGAGATCAAGCCCGACGTGATCTACGGGCTGCTCAACTGGCAGGCGGTCCCCTTCGTACACCACGTCCTGACGGAAAACCCCGGCGTGCCCTTTGTGTGGCACTTCAAAGAAGGGCCTTTCATCTGCCTGGAAAAGGGCACCTGGCGCGAACTGCTGGAGCTGTACGCACGGGCGGACGGGCGCATCTATTCCAGCCGGGAAATGCAGGACTGGTTCGAGATGCTCTCGCCACAACTCGCGGATGGACGTCCCACCCTCGTTCTGGACGGCGACCTGCCCAAGCGCGAGAGCGTGGGGGGCGAACGCTCACCGCGGCTCTCGAACAGCGACGGCGAGTTGCATACGGTCGTACCGGGCCGCCCCATCGGCCTGCATCCGGAGACAGTCGCGGAACTCGCCGCGCAGGGCATTCATCTGCACTTCTACGGCGAATTCACCCACGGGCAGTGGCAGGGGTGGATCGAGCGAACAAAAAGGCTGGCGGGGCGTTTCCTGCACCTGCATCCCAACGTGAACCAGGAGAACTGGGTGGCCGAGTTCTCGCGCTACGACGCGGGCTGGCTGCACTTTTTTCGCAGCGAGAACGCGGGAGAGCTGCGGCGCGCCAACTGGGACGACCTGAATATTCCGGCGCGGATGGCGACGCTCGCAGCCGCGGGAGTGCCCATGCTGCAAGGGGACAACACCGGCCACATCGTCGCCACGCAGAGCCTCGCGCGGGAACTGGACCTAGGGCTTTTCTTCCGGGATATGGCGGACCTAGGTGCGCAGCTTGAGGACCGCGAGCGCCTGACTCGCCTGCGCGAGCATGTCTGGGCGCTGCGAGACCAGTTCACCTTCGATCACCACGTAGGCCGCCTGATCACTTTTTTTCGCGAGGTGATCGGGGACATCGCAGTGCAGACGAAGGCCGAAGCACCGCGCCCATCTCGCTGAAGGGAGCCGTGCCGCTCACGGCCGTCTCCACCTTGAAGCCGAGCCTCAGGGACAAGATCTGCTGGGCCGCAGGACAAAGCTTAGGCCACTCACGCAGATGGAATCCCCGTGCTGTGGCCAAGAGGCACAGGCACAGGCAAGTGGAGCCGCACAGCAGCAGGCGGGCTCGTGGCTGAGGAGCTGCGGAGTTCAGCACCCCCCGCAACTGGTCAGGTCGTGAGCGGAACGCGGAATGGGGTTTGTCTCGTCGCCGCCTGTTCCGCCCAGGGCCGCGGTAACCACAACACGCTGGTCACCAGGCGGGGGTACAGCCGGCTGCCCAAGGCGTGCCCGTCGGTCGAGCGCACCTGATCCGTCGGACCATGGGGTGCCGACCCTACCTGCTGCCAGCGCACATGCGCCTCGTCGCAGCGAGGATTGGGCTGCAGGCCGAACACTTCCTCAGCCACGAACTGACACAGGAAGATCTTGGAGAGCCAGGTGTTCACGCTGGTGCTTGAGAGCTTCCAACCACCCGATGTAGCGTCCAAGCAGACGCCTGGTTGCAGGGCCGTAGCAAGGTGCCGCCGTAGGGCTGTGATGAGGGATCCATACGGGCCCTGTTCGCTCACCGTCTCGCGCAATCCCAGCAGGAAAGGGTACGCGAGCGCTTCGATGGCGGGAAGGATGCAGGCGTCACTTCCGCCAAACAGAAGCGCAGGGATGTAGCCCCGAGCCGGGTCAAAGGCCTGCACAATACGCTCAGCGGTCCGCTGGGCCTGTGCACGTGCTGTTTCACCGTCCCGGCCTAGCAGCGTCAGAGCCTGGTGTAAGCACACCAGGGACGCCCAGGTCTTCACGGCCAGGTAGAGGTTCCCTCGTGCTGGTCCTAGACTCGCGTCTAGGCTGTCATAGGTGGTGATCTCTGCTCCGTTCTTGGTGCGGGCGCTGTCGGCATCCATAACACCGTCCCCGTCTGTGTCGCGTACGAGTAGGGATGCCAGGCAAGCCTCGAGCGTGCCTACGTGCTCCTCCAACCACGAACGGTCAGCGAGCAGGCCGTACATGGTCGCGCTCAGCGTCCAGTTGGTGAGCTGCTCGAAGGTCATATGCGAGAAGCAGCCGTCGAGGTTCTCCGTCTCGTACGAGGAGATGCCGGGCGGGGTGAAGACGTTTGAGACCCCCATGTCATGGGTAAAACTAAGCCCGCCGGGCAACCGCTCTTCGCCGCACTTGATCTCATCTGTAAAGGCGTAGCGCTCCACAAACAGATCAAGGACATGGGCGGTGGTCCAGGGATGGTAACGCAACTCCCAAAACAGCTGATCCACAGTGAGATCGAGGGTGTTGATCATGCGGTACTCGCCCTCGTTAACCACCCACAACGGGCGGCCGTCCTCACGGACCAGAAGTTGCGTGTTGGCAAGGTAGCCGTGGGTGGCGTGGGCGAGCAGAAATTGCCGGTCTTGACTCAGGCCGCTCTGAAGCAGTTCCTCGTCACGGGTTGCAGCCAACTCCCAGTAATGCCGGACGTTCTCCAGCCCAAAGGTGAGCACCTCCTCGAGATTGGAGAAGAACCCGGTATAGAAGAAGCGGGTGTTCAAGCTGCTCGTGATCGTACCTGCCTGATAGGTACCGAGGGCCAGTACTAACCGGCCGGTTTCGCCGGCAGGCACGGTCAGCATGACGCCCCCCGCATTGCCCAGCCGCCGCACACGTGGCCGCCGCTCGCCAAAGGCCGCACCAATCACATCGAAATCCTGCACCTCCTCAACACCCGCGCCGGGCAGGGCCGCCACGCCCCAGGAGCGCCCGGCAGCCGCGCCCAGCAGCGCACCACCCGCCGTATCGGAGAGGGGGCGGTTAACGCCCTCCAGGGCAAACAGCATTTCGGCGGGCACGTCCGAATCCCCGTTGTCGAGTTCCAGCTCGGCGAGCACTACGGGGCACACGGCGAGACGGAGGGCGTCGTCATCCGTTCCGGGGGCTGGCACCTCACCAAAGGGACTGAGGAGCCGCAGCCGGAAGGGCCCATGCCGCCACTCGTCAGAGGCCCAGAGAAGCTGGCGGTCCAGTTCCTCACCGGGAACACTTCGGACCGCAGGTGTCGAACGCGCTACGCCGTCCGCGTTCGCCTGGTAAGCGAGTTCACCCAGGCCTAGCGGTGCACTCAGAAACGGCAACACCTGCACGGGTGCCCTGCCTGTGCGGTACGCGATATAGACGCTTCGGTCAGGGGAATGTACGTCCGAGAGGGCAAAGCCACCGCCCTTTCCGAACTCTCCCAAGACAAAGGAGGCGTAGGCCCCCCAGGGGGCGTGATGGCTGAGATAGGCAGTCGTCATGGTGGTCCTTTGGAAGGAGAGTGGCAAGTGAACAGGCTTCCTGGCACCGGGCCCAGAAGACCCATCCCCTTCACAATTGCGGTGATGGTAGCTCTCAGTCCGTCTTCGAACCTGGAGCGGGAGGGATGAACAGCAGGACGCTTAGGCCCTCACATCAGCCTGAACGGGTGCTGTGCCGAGCTGCGGTTCGGGCTGGACAGCACCGTAGAGGCGGGCGAAGGTGGAGGAGTGCTGCTCCCGGGCCTTGGTGATCTCGAGCGGCCGAACAGGTGTTCCGGCAGGTCTCAGTGCCTGCATCACCTCAGCCAGGTCCCGGTAGATGCCGGCAGAGGGCATGGCGAGGAGAGCAGCGCCATCCGCCGCACCTGGCTCATGCGTAGAGCGCTCCACCTGTACGTCCAGTGCTCCGGCCACCAAGCCTAACCAGAAGTCACTGCGCGCGCCTCCACCGGTTGCCAAAAAGGTGTTGACCGATGACAGGGGCCGCATTACCTCATAGGTGTCAGCCAGAGCGAGGGCTGTTCCTTCCAGCAGGGCCCGCGTGAGGTGCCCCCGGCCATGCGCCAGGGCAAGGCCCGTCCAGGCACCACGCAGCTCCGGGTTCATGTGCGGGCTGCGTTCCCCGGCCAGGTAGGGCAGGAAGGTGACACCCTGCGCTCCATCCGGCACCTTCGCCGCTTCCGAGAGCAGGAGGTCAAAGCTGGTGTCCGGAGCAAGCTTGTCATGCAACCACTGCAGAGCACCAGCGCAGGCTAGCGTCACGCCCAGTAGGTTGTACCCGCCGTCTGCATGAGCAAACAGATGAACACGGCCCTGCGGGTCGGGGGTGGGCTGGGCCAGCGGCGCGAACAGCACGCCGCTCGTTCCCAGACTGACACTCCCGACCCGCGGGCGGTCACTCGTGAGACCTAGGGCAATGCCCGCCGCTGCGTTATCCCCACCGCCTGCCACCACTGGCAGACCCGCAGGGAGTTCGGTGTAGGCGCTCAGCTCCGCCTTCAGGCGGCCCACCACGTCCCAGGAATTCACCACCTCGGGGAACAGCCTGGGAGAGAGCTCCAGGGCTTGCAGCACCTCCCTGTCCCAGGCCTTACAGGCGAGGTTAAGGGCACCCACACCGGAGGCATCGGACGGTTCGGTCCTCATTTCCCCAGTGAGCACGAAGCCCAGGTAATCTTTAGGCAACAGCACATGGGCCAGCCGAGCAAAGACCTCCGGCTCCTCGTCCCGCAGCCACAGCACCTTTGGAAGCTGAAAGCCGGTGACCGCTCGGTTCCCCGTACGGGCAATAAGGTCCGTGCGGGGAATCCGGACCTCGATGGCCTGGACCTGCTTGCCTGTGCGCTGGTCATTCCAGAGCAGCGCGGGTCGCAGCACCTCCCCCCCCGCCCCGAGAAACACCGCGCCGTGCATCTGCCCGCTCAGACCCAGAGCCAGAGGCAACGCCCGAGCGTCCCGGAGCTGCTGTGCTAGGTCCTTCAGGGCGTCCAGAGCCGCTGCTACCCAATCCTCGGGACGTTGCTCGGTCCAACCCGGATACGGGGTCAGCAGCGGGTATGTGCGGCTGGCTTGTGCTACGGTGCGTCCCCCCTCATCCAGCGCCACTGCCTTGACACCAGTGGTGCCTAGGTCTATCCCTAGGGTGACGGGTGTTGAGGTCACACTTCCACCTCGGCGCTCGTCTGCCGGGACGTAGTGCTGGTCCCACGAATCCCCAGCAGCAGTTCGACGGTGAGCTGATCGAGTTGCTCCAGGCCGGGGCCCCGTCTGGCCAAGGCCGCACGGTCGAAGCCGCGGGTCTTCAGTGCCTGGGCATTCTCCGGGCTGAACCTCTCTGTAAGGAGAGAGAGTTCCTCATCCTCCACCCTGTAGGCCGCGAGGGCCGCTTGAATCTCTGGGTCCTCGTCCCACTGCCGCGCCTTCTCCTTAAGGATCAGGTACGTCCGCATACAGCCGCGCGCAAAGGCCCAGATGCCTTCCTCATCCTCCGTGCGTAGAGCGTGGGCATCGAAGTGCCTGGGGCCATCGTACCCGGCGTCCTCCAGCAGCTTCACCAGAAAAAAGGCCGTCTTGAGGTTCTCCGCTCCGAAGCGCAGGTCTTGGTCAAAGCGGCTCATCTTCTGGTCGTTCAGGTCGATATGGAAGAGCTTGTCCGCATCCACCGCCTGCGCCACCGCATGCACAAAGTTCAACCCCGCCATGGTTTCATGCGCAAACTCGGGATTGACGCCGAACAGCTCCGGCCGGTCAAGTGTCTGGATGAACCCTAGGGCACTGCCCACAGTGGGCAAAAAGATGTCAGCACGGGGTTCGTTGGGCTTGGGCTCCAGGGCAAAGCGGTACCCGTACCCCTGAGCCTCGCTGTACTCGGCCACATAGTTAAGGCAGTCACGGTACCAGGCCAGGGCGTCGAGGAGCTTGCCGCTCGCGTCCACTTCGGTGCCCTCGCGTCCTCCCCAAAAGACATAGGTCTTGGCACCCAGTTCAGCTCCGAGGTCCATACTCTGCATGGTCTTTTGTAGGGCATAGGCCCGCACGCGGGCATCGGCGGAGGTAAAGGCCCCGTCCTTGAACACAGGATCGGTAAAGAGGTTGGTCGTGGCCATGGGCACCACGAGGCCATGATCGGAGAGGGCCTGTTTGAATTCGGTGACGATGCGGTCACGTTCTCGAGCAGAAGCGTCGATGGGTACAAGGTCGTTGTCATGCAGGTTGACGCCGTAGGCACCAAGTTCGGCAAGTTTCTGAACGATGTATGGGGCAGAAAAGCCGGGACGGGTCGCTTCGCCGAAGGGGTCACGGCCAGTCTGCCCCACAGTCCAGAGGCCGAAGGTGAATTTATCTGCTGGAGTGGGAGTGTAGTCGGTCATAGCAGGTCCTTTCAGGCAATCAGGAAAGAGGACGTGGGGTATCCACGGGAGGGCACAGCGAGCACAGGGCCAGTCAGCAGGTGAGGCCTCAGGCCGTTTGGGGCTGCTGGGTGTAAGTGCCCAAAATACGAGCGAGCGCAACATTCGGACGACAATTTCTGAAGGCGAAGGACGAGAGCACTTCGTCAAGCTCATTCTCGCTCAGGCCCTGAAACAGCCGAACATACGAGGGTTGCAGCAGGCCGCCAACGTAGTGGTCGAAGGTAGCCTGTCCCAAGAAGCGCCGATTGGCAGCGGGCTCGATGTTTGGATCGTTCACCGTCGCCTCGATGATCCGGGCCAGTTCGGTGAGCTTCTCCTTGGCGGACGTGCTGGGCAGCCAGCCCATCCAGAAGTCGGTGTCGAGCTCAGCCTTCGCTCTCAGGCTAGGGGCGACCAGGCGCAGATAGGGGGACTGGGGGTCGAGCGTCACAAGACCCATCACGCCGACGTCCTTGTAGTTCCAAGTGGTCCAGTGCGCGCCGAACTCCTCAAAGACGCTGATCTGGTCGTCCATCGCGCGCAAGCGACTAGGAATGTCGTCGCCGGGGCCGTTGTACACCGAGCCGAACTCACCAACCCAAAGGGGAACACCATGTTGCTGCGCAAAACGCGCTCCTTCTGTCTCGAAGAACATCTCTCGCTGGCGCTCTCGGTCCCAATACCGCTGGCCCAACGGATTCTGGAAGGACCCCAGGGAGCCCTGAAATTCGCCGGGATAAATGCCCGGTCCGAATCCCGCCGGGGTGTAGTTGTGGCTGGAATACACCAAGTTTTCGTCAAAAGGCGCGTCCAGTCCTGCAAAACGGGTAGAGAACAGGTCACCTTCCAGGAAGATGATGTGCTGAGGATCAATCTGGCGAATGGCGCTCACCACCCGGCGGTACACCCGGTTGATGATCTCCCAGTTCGGCGTATACGCGTTACTGCCGAAGCGGCCACGCGGCGCGTTGGTGACCGGCTCGTTCATCACGTTGTAGCCCGCCACCCACGAGTGGTCCCGGAAACGCTCGGCCAGCGCCTCCCACAGCTGCACAAAGCGGTCCTGAAAGTGCGGGTGCTGCCAGAAGAGGGACATGCGGTTGGCGTTGTCGCTGTGCCAGTCGGTGTTCTGCCAGCCCTGCACGGCGTGGAGGTCGAGGATTGCGTAGATCTCGTGTTTCGCACACCATTCAAGTGCCCTCTCCAGACGAGTAAACCCCGCTTCCAGATACTTGAACGGGCGGTCGTCGCGCTCGAACTGCCGGTAGTTAAGGGCGATACGCACTGTGTTCGCACCCGTAGAGCGGATAAAGGCCACGTCCTCTTCGGTGAAGAAGTGAGCGAGGAGCCGCTCGAAGAAGAACTCCGTTCGAGCAGGCCCGAGCATGTCCTGCATGGTTTCCTTTAGGGCGTGTTCGGCGCCGGGATAGCCATTGATGAAGTTCTCCATATGCATCCAGCCACCGATGCACGTGCCGCGAAGCTGGACCGGCTCATTCCGGCTGTTGACGATCTGGCCGTTTCTCACCTGCAACATGCTTCCTCCTAGGGCTTAGCCCTTGACCGAACCCGCCATCATGCCCTGGATAATTCGCTCCTGCCCGAAGATGTACGCAGCGATGAGCGGCAGGGAGGTGAGGGTCACGACCGCGAGAATGGCGGGGATGTTGGCGCTGTACTGCCCCTGGAAGTCCCAGATGGCTAGGGGCAAGGTGCGGCTCTGCGGACTGGAGGTCAACACGTACGCAAAGATGAACTCGTTCCACATGTTGATGCCGTTGTAGATGGCGACCGTAGCCAATCCCGGCATGCAAAGCGGCAGGAAGATACGGGTGAATAGCGTCATCGGCCCCGCCCCGTCGATCTGAGCTGCCTCCTCCATCTCACGCGGGATCTGCCGCATAAATTCAGTCAGGATAAAGATGCTGATGGGTAGGCTAAAGGCGACGTATGGACCGATCAGCGCGAAGGGCGTATCGTAGATGCCCAGGGTGCGGGTCATGAGGTAAACGGGAATAAGAGTCACATGGACGGGAACGATCAGTCCGGCGACGACCAAGCCAAAGAGGAATCCATTGAAGCGGAACCTTATACGAGCGAAGGCAAAGGCTGCCATGCTGCTCAGCAGTAGCGTCAGAGCAACAGAAACCGTCACGACGAAGATGCTATTGCGCAGATAAATGAAAAAGGAGCCGCGCAAGACATTCAGGTAGTTGCTGAAGTCGAACGTCTTTGGCAAGGCCCATACCGGTATCAAGTAGACGTCGCTCTGGCTTTTAACGCTCGTTAGCAACATAAACACGAAGGGAAGGGTAGTCACCAGCAGCCACACCAGGGCAGCCAGGAAAAGCAGAGCACGACTGGGGAGAGCTGTTTGGGGCCGGAGCATGTCAGACCTCCGTCTCGAAGCGTCGGGTGGTGCGGAGAGCCAAGCCTGCCGCGACGGCAACGATGATGAACATGGCCGTGGAGATCGCAGCACCGTACCCGATGTTGAAGGAGGCGAACACAGTACGGTACATGTAGGTGGCCATCACTTCCGAGGCACCGGAAGGACCACCCCCCGTCATCACGTAGATGAGGTCAAAGTACCGCAGTGAGCCGATTAGAGAGAGGACCAGCGCGGTGCGGATGGTACCCTGCAAGAAAGGCAGTGTGATCCGCCAAAAGATAACCCGCTTGCTCGCACCATCCAGGAGAGCTGCCTCGCGCAGTTCAGCCGGCATGCTGGCGAGACCCGCTAGGAACAGCAGCATGTAGAAGGGAATGTTCTGCCAGCACACCACGGCAATTACAGACGGCAGGGCCAAGCTGGGATTGCCCAGCCAGTCCTGTGCCAGGACGTCCAAATGCATGGCCCTAAGCAGACTGTTGATCGGTCCAAAGTTAGGGTCATAGACGGACCGAAAGACCGTCCCGATCGCCACGCTGGACATCAGCAGAGGCAGGAAGTACAGCACCTTCAGGAAAGTGGAGCCTCGGCCCGCCTTATTCAAAAGAAACGCCAGGACCAGTCCGGCAGGAATCTGGATGGCGATAGAGAGGAGCGCTAGCAGACCATTATTCTTGATTGCCGTCAGAAAGGTCGAATCGTGCAGCAGTTCTGCCCAGTTGTGCAGGCCGACATACTGTGCGGTGTTGCCCAGACCGTTCCAGTTCAGCAGTGAGAGGCGGAAGCTCGTCAGGAGGGGATAGACTAGAAATACACCCAACAGCAGCAGGGCAGGCAGTAAAAAGGCCGCCGCCACCCATGCCTGGCTCCACTGCCGACGTTTTTCGAGAGGGATGGGCGCTGTTTTGGCAGACGTAATGGTGCTCATTTTGCGCTCCTCACGCAGCGCTTCTGAAGAACGCATGGGCGGCCCGAAGCGAGCGACAAACCCATGCGCTGAAGCCCGTTGCCCTACTTCAGGATTTTCTTGGCGAGGTTTTCCATCTGGGCAGCGGCGGACTGAGGGGTGATGCTCAGCCCCAGCAGCGCTTGGCTGGTGTCCTTGTGGAGTTCGCCCAGCTGCGGCGGCAACTCTTGGTCATACCACAACTGCACGCTAGGCGCCTTGCTCACAAAGGTCTGAATCCGCTTGAGCAGAGGATCACTCACCTTGAGGTTCTTCACCGGCGGCAACCGGTTGTCCGCAACCCGCTCCTGCACCGCTTGCTCATCGATAAGGTACGTCAACAGCTTGAATGCTGCCTCCGGGTTCTTGCACCCACGCGAGATGCTGTAGAAATTATCCCCCACCGTCCCCAGCACCGCATTGGGGTTGCCCTTCCCCCCAGGTACCGTCGGAAAGGCAAAAAAGTCCACCTTCTTCAGAAACTCCGGGTTCTCGTTCTTGATGTTGCCCAGCTCCCACGTCCCCATCAGTTCCATCGCTGCCCGCCCCGAGTACAGCAGCTGCCGCGACACCCCGCTGTCGTAGTCCAGCCCGTTGTACCCTTGTACAAATCCCCCCGCCTTCACCAGTTCCTGGAGCAACTCCCCAGCCCTGATAAAGGCCGGGTCCGTGAAACTACCCCCCTTCTCCCGCAGCGCCGCGCTTTTGAACACTGTCGGTCCACCGATGCGGTCCACCAGATAGGCATAGAACATGCTCCCAGGCCACTTGGCCTTGTTCGCCAGCGAAAAGGCGGCCACATTGTTCTTCTTCAGTGTCCCGACCACCTTCAGCAGCTCATCCCAGGTGCGGGGTGGCTTGAGCCCATAGCGCGCAAACAGCTCCTTGTTGTACAGAATCACCGCTACCGCTGTGTTCTCCGCTGGAATGCCGTAGATCCGCTTGTTAAAGGTCACCGGGCTCCAGGATGCCGGCAGCAAGCGGTTTTTGAAAGCAGCATTCTTGTCGAGGTAGGGCGTAAGGTCCACCACCTGGTTGCTGCGGACGTACTCGTAGAGCGGCCCACCCCCCCAGGACATGAACACACAGGGCGCGCTGCCAGCGCCAAAGGCAATCTTGAGCTTGCTCTTGTAGGCGTCGTTCTGCGTAGGCGTCACCCTGACCTTGATGCCGGGGTTGGCCTGCTGAAACCGATTCACAGCATCCTGGATGATCTTCTTGCCGTTCTCGGTGGTCTGGATATGCCACAGGTCAAGGGTCGTCTGCGCCTGGGCCAGCGAAGCGCCAGCAGCCAGCACTGCCGTCAATACCGTCAAGATGGTCTTTTTCATACATGACTCCTGGGAAAGACCTCACCCGCGAACGCCACAACACGTCCGTCAGGCCGAGCAGCCGAATACCTTTACCTTGGCCTTCCTGCACCTCCCCGCCTTTCTTCGGGGCTCTAGATCATTCAGGGTTTGGGAACGGGACCGGTGGAGGCACGAACAATCAATTCGGTGGGCAGCACCAGTCGGTCCGTCACTGGGCCGACGCCGTGGAGAAGGTTCAGAAGTTGACGAGTGCCGGCCGTGCCCATCTCGACCAGGGGCTGGCGCACCGTGGTGAGGGCAGGGTGGACCTGGTTGGCCTGTGGGATATCGTCGAAACCAATCACCGAGACGTCGTTCGGGACACGAAGTCCTCGGTCCTTGACCGCTTCCATCGCTCCGAAGGCGGATACGTCGTTCGCCGCAAAGATCGCTGTTGGGGGGTGGGGCAGCTCCAGCAGAGCCTGAGCGGCAGCAAAACCGCCGGGCTGGGTATACTCGCCGGGCTGGACCAGAAGCGGGTCGAAGGGCAGGCCAGCGGTCAGAAGACCTTCACGATACCCTCGGAAACGTTCAAGGCTCGCCGTTGTGTCCCTGCGACCAGCGATAAAGGCAATGCGGCGGTGGCCAAGCTCCACCAGATGCGCCACAGCCTGACGGGTCCCCCGATAATGGTCGGCGTCTACCAGGGGAAAAGGCATGGACGTATTGGCCGACGCGACAACGACAACTGGAACTTGGGCCTGCTTGAGGGTGTCGGCGTAACGATCTAGGGAACGTGGCAGAACCATCAGCAGGCCATCGACCAGACCGCGCGAGAGTCGGCCCACATTCTGCCGTTCGTGGGAGGTGTCTTCCTGAGTGGTGGAGATGAGCAGGTCCATACCAGCTTCGTAAGCCACCAGATCAGCCCCACGAACAACTTCACTGATGTACTGGGGACCGATAGAAGGAACGACGATGCCGAGGGTGTTTGTGCGCCCCCCAGCAAGCGCCCGGGCGGAGGGATGGGCGGTGTAACCAAGCTCCTCGATCACCTGCAACACGCGCTGCCGCGTCGCCTCCGAAATACCGGGGCGCTTGTTGACGACTTTTGAAACGGTCATTTTCGATACACCCGCCAAGTTGGCGACGTCAGCAAGAGTTACAGGAGTGGAACGCATTTCGCTCCTTAGTGTAGGGCTTGGTTACCGGTAACCTTACGCGAAACACAAAGGAACGTCAACCCGTCCAGTTTCCCTGTGCTCCTTCCCTTACCGCACTACCAGTAAGGCTGAACCTGTGGCCGTAGCAGGGTCTCATAGACTTGTTGAACGGCCTGCATCTGTCCTTCACGAAGAGGAGGCAAATCTGCAGCGGCAGCATTACCCTCAGCTTGCGCCGGGTTGCGGGCGCCGGGGATGGCGCAGCTGACTTCCGGGAACATCAGAATCCAGCGTAGCGCGAACTGGGCGAGCGTCATCCCGGACGGCACCACGCCCTGGAGCCGCCGCGCAGCCTCCAATCCCAGCTCGTAGTCCACCCCCGAGAAAGTTTCTCCACGGTCAAAGACCTCTCCGTGGCGATTAAAGGTGCGGTGGTCGTCGGGCGCGAAGGTAGAGTCACGCTCGAGCTTTCCTGTCAGCAGCCCGCTGGCCAGGGGCACGCGGGCGATGACGCCCACATTTGCCTCACGTGCCGCCGGAAAGAACTGTTCGGCGGGCTTCAGTCGGAAAGCGTTGAAGATGATCTGCACGGTCGCTACGCCTGGTCGCTGGATCGCTCTGAGGGCCTCTGCGACCGTCTCCACGCTTACCCCGTAGTGCCGAAACAGACCTTCTTGCTGCAACTCGTCAAGAGCAGCAAAAACCTCGTCCCGTTCATATACCTCAGAGGGTGGGCAGTGGAGTTGTAGGAGGTCTAGGGTATCTGTGTTCAGATTCCGCAGGCTGCGCTCGGCAAAGGTCCGCAAGTTCTCGCGAGTGTACCCACTTGCCACATGCGGTTCTAGACGGCGGCCCGCCTTGGTCGCAACGTAGAAGGGTTCGGATCGCTCACGGCGGAGCTGGGCAATCAGCCGCTCGCTGTGGCCGTCTCCGTATACGTCTGCTGTGTCAAAAAAATTAACCCCCAGGTCGAGGGCACGGTGCAGAGCCGCCAGACTATCTCTGTCATTCACCTCGCCCCAGGTGCCGCCTATAGCCCAGGCACCGAAACTGATGCTTGAAACCTCATACCCCGTCTTGCCCATTGTACGGTATTGCATCCGACCTCCCGAGGAGGAAAACTCGGCTGAACCGCCGCCACACTCCCCACAAAGCACTGCCCACCTTGCTCCCTCAACCGTTTTTGCGTCTGCCCCCTTCCGTGTGTCCTCTTCCTGTTCGCCGTTTCGGGCTACGCTCTGCTCCAGCTCCGGCAGGCCGGGAGCTGTCCAGGAGCAGTTGACTGAGTTAACAAGGCTTACTTATTCAGCTTAGAGACCTCCCCGCAAGTCGTCAAGGCCATGCCCCTATTTACCGGAATATCCGTAGATTTGCCCGTTTTCAGCTGGCCCATTGACATCTCAAAAAGGCAGTGTCTAGACTCTCGTTAGTTAGGAAAATTTACCTAAGGTCTCTTACCCCTGAATGGCGAGAGGGGAAGGCGAGGCCACAGCGGAGGAACGCATGAAAAGCTTCAGCACAGCCGTCCTTGTCCTTGTGGGCACGCTTGCCCTGGCGCCCAGTGCGTCAGCCCAGAGGCCAGTCACTGTGGGCGTGAGCTGGTCGAACTTCCAAGAGGAACGCTGGAAGACGGACGAGGCTGCCATGAAGGCGCAGCTGACTAAGCTAGGCGCGAGGTATATCAGTGCCGATGCCCAGAGCAGCAACGAAAAGCAGATCTCTGACATCGAGAGCCTGATCACCCGAGGTGCAAACGTCCTCATTGTGCTGGCCCAAGACAACGAGGCGGTCCTTCCCGCCATCAGCCGCGCGAAGGCGGAAGGCATCCCGGTGATCGCCTATGACCGCCTCATCGAGGACCCCAGCGTCTTCTATATTTCCTTCAATAACCGTGAAGTTGGCCGTCTCCAAGCGCAGATGATCTACAACGTCAAGAAGTCGGGCAACTTTGCCTTTATCAAGGGCAGCCCCAGCGACCCCAACGCCGACCTGCTGTTTGCTGGACAGATGGACGTGCTCGGCCCAGCCATCCAGGCGGGCAGGATCAGGAAGGTCGGCGAGCAGTACACCGAGGGCTGGAAGCCCGAAGTCGCCCAGAACAACATGGAGCAGATTCTCACCGCCAATCGCAACAAGGTGGATGCGGTGGTAGCCAGCAACGACGGCACCGCAGGGGGCGCTATCGCTGCGCTCGCCGCTGTCGGCCTCGCAGGGAAGGTGCCTGTCTCTGGACAGGACGCTGACAAGGCAGCCTTAAACCGCATTGCGCGCGGCCTACAGACTGGCACCGTCTGGAAGGATGCTCGCGTCCTGGCGACTGAGGCCGCTAACATCGCTGTGCAACTCGCGCGGGGTACGCAACCAAACGCCATCAAGGGGGCGCAGCCTTTCAGTGGTGGCCCCAGAAAGGTCCGTGTGAACAGCATTCTGCTCAAGCCCGTCGTGATTACCAGGGCAAATCTGGGTCAAATCATCCAGGCCGGTTGGGCGACCAAAGCTGAAGTCTGCCGGGGGGTGACTGGAGCTTCTGCCCCCGCTGCCTGCCGCTAAGGCAGGACCACGTCACCCCCACACGGCAAATGCCCCAAGAACTCGTGACGAGGAAGGGGAACGTGGCGTTGCCGTGCAGGGTACCCAATGATCTCCCAGCGCCATCCTCACAGCCGCTTCCGTGCCGTGGGGCCACCGGTAAGCCTGAACAGGGCAGGCCCCACGACTTCCCCTTCTGGAGGATCCATGCAACGCCGCGCGACCTCAGGCCATCTCATGCAGCGGCCAGGTCTTCTCGACCGCCTGCAACTCGACGGCAGACTCACTTCCTTGCTGCTCGCCACCTCTGTTGTGTGGGTGGCCTTGCACCTCCTGACAGGCGGCACCTTCCTTAGCGCCCGCAACCTATGGAACCTGTCGGTGCAAACAGCCTCTGTCGGCGTCATGGTCGGCGGTATGGTGCTGGTTATCGTGATGCGCCACATCGACCTGTCTGTCGGCTCCATCCTCGGCCTGACGGGCATGATTATGGCTGTTCTGAATGCCCGCCTGCTCCCCGACACCTCTTGGAGTGGCTGGGTGACGCTTCTCGCCGGCCTCCTGGTCGGCGCGGCCATCGGTGCCGTTCAGGGAGCTTGGATCGCCTACCTGGGTGTCCCCGCTTTCGTCGTGACGCTCGGGGGTCTACTCATCTGGCGCGGTTTCGCCTGGATCATGACTTCTGGTCAGACCGTCGCACCGCTCACAGATAGCTTTCAGGTGTTTGGCGGCGGACTGGGCGGCTCCATTGGCAGTCTGTGGAGCTGGGTGATTGGCGCCCTCCTGGTGTCCGCCGTGGTCACCTCCGACGTGCGCAACTATCGCCGCCGCGCCCGCAGTGGCCTGCAGCAACGTGACCCGCTGCTGCAGATACTGGTCACAGCCCTCAGCGTCGCCCTCATTGTCGGCTTTATCCTCATCATGGTCAGCTACCCCGACCCCCGTACCGGACTCCCCCGCGGTATGCCCGTTCCTGTTCTCATCACGCTGGGTATTACGGCCCTGATGATGTGGGTGGTACGTGCGACCCGCTTTGGGCGGTACGTGTATGCGTATGGAGGGAACCCGGAAGCTGCGCGCCTTGCGGGGATCAACACCGCCCGCCTCACGGTGATGGTATTCGCGGTAATGGGCCTGCTTGCCGCCCTAGCCGGCGCCATTCAGACGGCGCGGCTGAATGCCGGTACTAACTCTACAGGCACCCTGGCAGAACTTAGCGTGATTGCCGCTGCAGTGATTGGTGGGACAAGTCTTAGCGGTGGGACGGGAAGTATCCCCGGCGCCTTTCTCGGCGCGCTGTTCATGGCAAGCCTGATCAACGGCATGCTACTGCTCGACCTGTCGAGTGCCGTGCAGAACATCGTGCAAGGCCTCGTGCTGGTCCTCGCCGTGACCCTCGATACCCTGTACCATCGCCGGAGTTCGCCATGAAACCGATCATCGAGATGCGGAACATCAGCAAGCGCTTCGGGGGAATCCACGCGTTGGAGAACGTGACAGTGGACCTTTACCCCGGTGAAGTTGTTGGCCTCCTGGGGCATAATGGCGCCGGAAAAAGTACGCTTATCAAGATCCTGTCGGGTGCCTATGCTGCCGACGAGGGGCAGATTCTGGTGAACGGCGAGCCGGTGCAGCTGCACGGCCCACGTGATGCTCAGCGGCTGGGGATCGAGACGATCTATCAGACACTGGCCTTGGCCGATAATCTTGATGTGCCGGCCAACATCTTCCTTGGCCGCGAACTGCTGCGGGGCGGCATGTTGGACGAGGACGCCATGGAGCTGGAGGCACGCCGGCTGCTGGACCGGCTGGGCGTGGTGAGCGTCCGCAATCTCAAGCAGCCGGTTGTCCGCTTTTCCGGTGGACAGCGGCAGAGCATTGCCATCAGCCGCGCCGTGTACTTCAAAGCGCGGGTGCTGATCATGGATGAGCCAACGGCAGCTCTTGGTCCCCAGGAGACGCAGCAGGTCAACGAACTGGTGATGACGCTCAAACGCGAGGGTGTCGGCATCTTTCTGATCAGCCACGACCTGCACGACGTATTCGATCTGGCGGACCGTCTGACCGTGATGAAAAACGGCCGGGTAGTGGGCACTGTGGACAAGCACGATGTGACTCAGGACGAAGTGCTAGAGATGATCATCGCTGGCAAGCTCCCGCGCGTTCTGCGTGAGAAGGCCCCATATATGCGGCCATAGGAACGCGGTGTTCCACCTACCCGCTTTGCTCCTCGGGGCAAAGTGGGAAAGTTTGACTGGGACCTCACCGGACAAGGGAACAAAGAGAGATGAGCATATGAAGGAACAACCCCAGGGCAGCGTGGTGGGAACGATTGGCAAGCAGCCGTGGGGAAAGACCCCGGATGGCCAGGACATCACCCTCTACGAACTGAGCATACCGGGTGGTCTCCAGACCAGCATTATGAATTACGGCGGCGTGTTGGTTCGCCTGATGACGCCTGACCGGCAGGGAGTCCCCGGCGATATCGTTCTAGGACATTGTCGCCCGGAACCGTACTTCGACCGCAGGTCATCCCCGTTCTTCGGTGCACTCATCGGCCGTTACGCCAACCGGATTGCCGAAGGGCGCTTCTCGCTCAACGGCCGGTTGTACCAGCTCACGCAGAATGACGGTCCCAACGCTCTACACGGCGGGGAGCGCGGCTTCGACCAGCGCCTGTGGGAGGGACGAGCCTTCGTAGGCCCGGCCGGCCCGAGTCTGGTTCTCACCTCCTTCAGCCCAGACGGCGAGGAGGGCTACCCCGGCAACCTGACTGTGCGGGTGACGTATACCCTAAGGCCGACCGGTGCCCTGCACATCGATTACGAGGCGACCACCGATGCCCCGACCATTGTGAACCTCACCAACCACACCTACTGGAACCTGACGGGCAACGCCAGTCGGGACATTCTCGATCACGAACTTACTGTGCAGGCAGATCACTTTACGCCTGTCGACGCCACCCTGATTCCGACCGGAGAACAGCTGGCGGTATCGGGAACGCCGTTCGACTTCCGGAAAGGGCAGCGAATTGGAGCGCAGGTGGACGCGGACGACCAGCAACTGCGCCTTGCAGGAGGCTACGACCACAACTTCGTCCTTCGTGGTGGGCCTGGGCTGAAGGTGGCGGCGAGGCTGTACGATCCCTCTTCTGGAAGACAAGTCGAGGTCAGCACCACCGAACCGGGGCTACAGGTGTACTCCGGTAACTTCCTCGATGGCAGCCTGACTGGGAAGGGCGGGCAGCGCTACGGACATCGCTGGGGGGTGTGCCTAGAAACACAACACTTTCCCGATTCTCCCAACAAGCCGCACTTTCCGCCAGTCGTGCTCCGGCCCGGTCAGCGCTTCTCCTCGCGCACGGTGTTCACCTTTTCCACACGCTGACTCCCCCTTCAGAAAGCAGCAGCCGCCCGCCACTCGCATTGAGGGTGACGGGGCCGCCCCGGAAGGTCTCGCGTGTGAGGACGTCGCGGTACTCGCCGGGGGGCAGGCTGAGGGTGACCTCGTGCGGCGTGGCGAGGCGGCTGACCAGAGCCACGGCGCGTTCTACCTGTCCGTCCGCTCGGGTGTACTCGCGCAGGAAGGCGAGGGCGTCCGGCCCGGTATACAGAAAGCGCAGGTTGCCCTCATGGAGGACGCGGGCCTCACGCCGGGCGTGAATCAGGGTGCGGACCTTTGCCCGCAGGTCGTGGTCCCAGCGCGCCTCATCCCAGGGCATGGGCTCACGGCACCACGGGATATTGCCCGCGCGGCTCTGGGTTACGCCCACCTCGGTGCCGTAGTACGTACAGGGCACGCCAGGATAGGCCATCAGCAGCGTGAAGGCGGCCAGGAAACGCGTGCGGTCATTTCCCACACGAAAAAGCGCCCGGCCGATGTCGTGGGACTCGAGCAGGTTCAACATGCTCAGCGCCACCTGCGGGGGCAGGACGTGATAGGCGTCCCACAGCAGCTCGGCAAGTTCTGCGCCGTCCAGGCGGCTGGGGGTACCGAGATGCGTCCTCCCGCTCATCCACTGCATCACCGGCAGGCCGAAGCCGTGGTAATTCATACTCCCGTCTTCGCCCCGGCCGTCCAGCGCGTGCTCGGGATCGAAGAAGCGTTCTCCAAACACGTAGGCGTCGGGCTTCTCCTCGCGGGCAGCCTGTTTGAGTGCTCGGTGAAGGGGCAGATTGTCCTCGTCGGTCCCGCCCGTGCCGATCATGTGCGCCACGTCCAGCCGCCAGCCCGACGCACCACGTCGCAGCCAATACCGCACCACGCTCTCCTCACCGCTGATGAATTCCCGAACCGCAAAGGGGTCACCGTAGTTGATCTTGGGCAGGGTCGGCACGTCGAAAAAGGCGTGGTAGGGCGGCTTGCCCGGCTCCTCCCGCCAGCTGAAGAGGGACCGCTCGGGAGCGCTTTCCGCCGCGAGCGCCGCACGAAACAGCGCGTTCTCGTTCCCCATGTGGTTAAAGACCCCATCCAGCACAAGCCGTATGCCCGCAGCGTCCGCCGCCCTGACCAGTTCCTCCCACGCTGCGTCTCCGCCCAGATGGGGGTCGACACGGCGGTAATCGCTGATGTCGTAGCGGTGGTTCGAGGGGCTGACAAAGATCGGGGTCAGCCACAGCCCATTCACGCCCAGCTCCTGAAGGTACGGGAGGGCCTGTGTCACGCCGTTCAGGTCACCGCCGTAGTGCGCGTGCACGTCACCCCTCGCGTCGACAGGAGTCTCCCAGGGCACCTGCTCTACCGGGCGGCCCCCATACAGGTACTCGCCCGTCCGCACGTCATTCGCGGGATCACCGTTGCGAAAGCGGTCGGGAAAGATCTGGTAGAAGACGCTGCGCCAGGCCCATTCGGGGGCAACGTGTCCGGCGAGGTACTGAAACCAGTCGCGAAAGCCCCGGCGCGTGCGGTGCAGGCCCAGCGCGGTCAGGTTCAGGTGATCATCCGGAAACAGCAGTTCCCAGGCGTAGCGCACCCGCGCCTCGTGCACCGGCAGATCCGCCTCGAACCAGCGACCTTCACCGAAAAGACCGGTGACCTCACGGGCCGGGTGCGTCTCGATCTCCCCCACCCGCACCAGGACCAGGTGGACGCCCGTCACCGGAAGTGTGACGCGCACGCGCACGCGCACCGTCCCTCCCAGCGGTACCCCGAGGCGCTCGGTGTATCCCGGTGTGTGGTCGTGCTGCGCTCCCAGACTCGCCAAAACCGTCATCGTTCCCCCCATCCAAACAGCCCGCCCGGTACAGAACTTCTGCGCGGAGGCAGAAAGGTCGTGCCGGGCGGGCAAGCGTTGCCTTCGAATTGTCTGGTGCTGAGTCTGCCCCCAGACGGCCTACGCCGTCAAGCACCCTCGCCGCCCAGGTAACTGGCGCTGAGGGCCTCGTTGCGAGCGAGTTCGTGGGCGGGGCCACGCAGTTTGACCTCCCCGGTCTCGAGCACGTAGGCCTCGTCACTGATGGCAAGGCTGGCCCGCGCGTTCTGCTCGACGAGCAACACCGTCACGCCGTCGGCGCGCAGCCCCTGCACGATGCGCAGGATGTCCCGCACGATGAGGGGCGCCAGGCCCAACGAGGGCTCGTCCAGCAGCAGCAGCCGGGGCCTTGCCATCAGCGCCCGGCCAATCGCCAGCATCTGCTGCTCGCCGCCCGAGAGGGTGCCTGCCAGTTGCCGGCGGCGTTCCAGCAGGCGGGGAAAACGGGCATAGACGTTTTCCAGGTCCGCACGCCAATTCATGCGGCGGCGGCTGTAGGCGCCCAGTTGCAGGTTGTCCTGTACCGTCATGGACGCAAACAGGTCACGGCGCTCGGGCACCAGGCTGATGCCCCGGGCCACCCGCGTTTCCAGCGGCACCCCCCGCAGGGGCTCGCCCCGGTACAGAAGTTCGCCACTGGAGGGCAACACCCCCATGATGGCGTTCATCAGGGTGGTTTTTCCCGCACCATTGGCCCCGATCACGCTCACGATGCGCCCCGCCGGAACCTGGAGGCTCACGCCGCGCAGGGCTTCGACGTGGCCGTAGCGGGTGGACAGGTCGCGCACCTCAAGCAGCAGGGGCGCGTCCCTCTGGGCGAGAGACTGAGACTGATCCGGCGCCACCGTCATGCGGCCCCCTCTTCCAGCTCCACGCCGAGATAGGCCTCGCGCACAGCGGGATTGGCGCGGACCTCAGCCGGCGTGCCCTCGGCCAGCCGCTCACCGTAGTTCATCACCACCAGGCGGTCGACCAGATTCATCACGAGATCCATGTCGTGTTCGACCAGCAAGATGGTGACGCCCTCCGCACGCAGCCGCCTGAGCAGCGCGACCAGCTCCATCTTCTCGCCGTAGCGCAGGCCTGCGGCGGGTTCGTCCAGCAGCAGCAGCGTGGGGTCGGCGGTCAGCGCCCGGGCAACTTCCAGGATACGCTGCTGGCCCAGCGCGAGGTTGCCTGCCAGGGCAAACGCCTGATCTCCCAGGCCGACACGGGCCAGTTGGCGCAGCGCCTCGTGTTGCAGGGCGGCCTCCTCCCGGCGCTCCAGGTGCAGCAGGCTGGCGAGCAGACCTGCGCGCCCCCGCGCGTACCCGCCCATCATCGTGTTGGCCAGCAGGGTGAGGTCGGGCAGCAGGTGCACATGCTGGAAGGTGCGGGCCACGCCCAGGCGGTGAATCTGTTCGGCACTTCGCCGGGTGATGTCCTGCCCGGCAAGGAGCACCTGACCACGCGTCGCGGGGCTGACGCCGGTGATCAGGTTAAACAGGGTGCTCTTGCCTGCCCCATTGGGACCGATCAGCCCCAGAATTTCCCCGCTTTGCAGCTCAAAGGACACGTCGTTCACGGCCCGTAAGCCGCCGAACTGCTTGACCGCGTGCCTCACCGTGAGCAGGGGGAGGCCCGGCTGCGGTTTGGTCCGGGAGGGCAGGGGCTGGGGTTCGGGCAGCAGGCGTGGGCTTTCCTGTGGCAGCAGCCGTTCGAGCAGGGGCCACAGGCCGCGCCGAGCAAATTGCAGCATCAGAATGACGAGAACGCCGAAGACGATCACCTCGAAGTTGCCCTGCGCCCCGATCAAGGCGGGCAGCAGGTCGCGCAACCACTCGCGCAGCAGTGTGATGAGGGCCGACCCCAGCACTGCCCCCCACACGTACTGCGGGCCGCCGACCACCGCCATAAAGAGGTACTCGATCCCCGCTTGCAGACTGAAGGGCGTGGGATTCACGAACCGCTGGCTGTGCGCGTACAGCCAACCGGCCAGCGACGCCATCAACGCCGCGAGCACAAAGACCTGCACCCGCAGCCGAAAGGGATTCACGCCAAAGGCTTCTGCGACCACCGGCCCGCTGCGCAGCGCCCGCAGCGCGCGGCCCACTCGGCTCGAGAGCAGGAACTGTACAGCCAGCGCGACCAGACCCAGACCGACCAGGGCCAGATAGGCGAAGGCTCGCGGCGAAGTCAGGGGAAACCCCAAGAGGGTCACCGGGGGGATATCGGTGATGCCGGTAAACCCGCCCAGCGCGGGAGTGTTGCCGAAGACGTAGTAGAGGCTCATGCCCCAGGCGATGGTCGCGAGGGGGAGATAGTGGCCCTGCATACGGAGGGTCACCAACCCCAGAACGAGGGCCACCAGGGCCGTGACCACGAAGCCCGCCAGGAGGGTCAGCCAGGGACTCCACCCAGCCTGGGTGGTCAGCATGGCCGTGGTATAGGCGCCCAGGCCCATAAAGGCAGCCTGGCCGAAGGAGGTAAGCCCCACAATGCCGGTCAGCAGCACCAGGCCGATGGCGACGATGGCAAAAATGGCGATATTCACCAGCAGGGTCACCTGGAAAAGCGGCAGGACCAGGGGCAGGGCCAGCATGACCACCGCCGCCGCCCCAGCCAGCAGCGCGCGGCGCGAAAATCCGGGGCGTGTCATTCTTCATCCTCGGGGACGTGCCGGGTGGTGAGGGAGCGCCACAGCAGCACGGGCAGGATCAGCGTGAACACGATGACCTCCTTCCAGGCCGACAGACTAAAGGAGGCAAAACTCTCGATCAGGCCGACCAGCAGGGCTCCTGCTGCCGCGAGGGGGTAGCTGACCAGCCCGCCGAGAATCGCGCCGATAAAGCCCTTGAGGCCGATGAGAAAGCCTGAATCGTACGTCATGGCGACGCTCGGTCCGATCAGCATACCGCCCAGCGCCCCGATCAGGGCGGCCAACGTCAAGGTGAGTGTTCCCGCTGAGGAAGGGCTGATCCCCACCAAGCGCGCCCCCAGACGGTTGACCGCGGTGGCGCGCAGGGCCTTGCCGGCCATGGTGCGCTCGAAAAAGACGTACAGAGCCAGCATCAGCAGCGCCGAAACCAGAACCACCAGCAGGCTCTGCCTGCTTAGGGTGACCTGTCCTAGCGTGACATTTCCGGCGGCAAAGGGAGGGGTGCGGGAACCTTCCGGACCGAAAAACACGAGCGCCAGCCCGGTCAGAACGAGATGCAGGGCCACTGAGGCGATCAGCAGGACGAGCACGGTGGCGTTCTGAAGGGGCTGGTAGACGGTGCGGTACAGCAGCGGTCCCATCGGCGCGACCAGCAGCAGGGTCAGCAGCACCTGCACCCCCAGCGGCGCCTGGCGTGGAGCGAGCCAACCGGTCAGCGCCCAAAGCGCTCCGCCGAAAAGGGCGGCACCCACCAGGGTCAGGATTCCTCGCCCGCCCCGCCCCTGGCGCCCCTGCGCGAAGCCTTCGATCAGGGCGGCCACGCCCAGCAGCACCAGCAGCAACCACAGGGTGCCGGGAACGCGCCCCTGTTGCAGAGAAGCGAGTGTCAGTGTCCCAAACACGACGAACTCGCCCTGCGGAATAAAGATCACGCGGGTGACGGCGAACACCAGCACCAACGCCAGCGCCAACAGGGCGTAGACCGCCCCGTTCGTCAAGCCATCGGCCGCAAGAATAGAAGCGATCTGAACATCCATATCAGGAGCCTTTCTGAAAGGGAGCCGCACGTGAAAAGAAAGAGGTGAACGGCCTCATCTTAAGGTCCTAGACCCCCAACACCGAAGCACCAGGAGGCCACCTTCAGGGATGTTCTTCCCGTATGGGCTCCCCGGCCACGTACACCTGTACAACGTTCAGGTCGCGGTCCAGCACAGTGAGGTCGGCGCGTAGGCCAGGTTCCAGACGGCCGCGGTCGGTCAGGCCCACAGAGGCGGCGGGCACGGCGCTGAGCATTTCGCTCACCACCGAAAGAGACACTCCGGTCCGAACAGCATTCCGTAGCGCCACATCCAGCGTGAGCACACTCCCGGCCAGGGTGCCGTCTGCCCGCGTGGCCTTGCCGCCGCGCACGGTCACGGGCTGACCGCCAAGCTCGCTGGGGCCGTCCCCCATTCCTGCCGCGCGTATGGCGTCCGTCACCAGCAGAACCCGGCCCGGTGCCGCGGCCAAGGCCAGATGAAAGCTGCTGGGATGGACGTGGATCAGGTCCAGAATCACCTCTTGGTAGGCGTGCGGGTCGGTCAGCAGGGCACCGGGAGGACCGGGCGTGCGGCCCTCGATGCCGCCCATGGCGTTGAAGAGGTGAGTGGCGCAGCTGCGCCCCCCAGCGGCGTGAACCGCTCTCAGCAGCGCGGTCACCGTCTCGGCATCCGCACAGGTGTGACCGATGCCGATCCGGACTCCTGCGCGCGCAAAGGCGAGAGCGGCATCGAGGGCTCCGGGAAGTTCGGGCGCGAGGGTGACGGCACGAACGGCACCCGTCGCCAGCACCTCCTGAACGAGGTCCAGGGTGGGCAAGACCGTGTGCGGCGGTTGCGCTCCCAGCCGTCCGGGGCTGAGAAAGGGGCCTTCGAGATGGGCACCGATCACGTCCGCGCCCCCCGGCACGCCGCCCGTCGCCATCACCTCACGGATCCCGAACAGGGCGGCCAACACGCTCTCCCAGGGGTTGGTGATGGTGGTGGGCAGCAGGGTGGTGGTGCCGTGCCGAGCGTGCAGGCGGGCCAGCATCCGCACACCTTCCGGACCGTCCATCGTATCGCCCCCGCCTCCGCCGTGAACGTGGGTATCCACAAAGCCGGGGAGGATGAACCGTTCCGCTGCTCCTTCCGAAAAGGGCTCCACAGCGACCAGCGTTCTGCCGAAGCGGACCCGCCCCGGGACGGTGCCCTGCGGCAACACCAAGATGCCGCTGAGGGTGCGGCTCATCCCCTCTCCCCTCCCCCCCGACGGACCAGCGTTCTGGATGCCCCCGCACCCAGGGAATGGGCAGCAGTGACGCGACGCCTCCTCATCTCGTAGGGGGGAACGGGGCTGGCCTCATCCGCGACGTCCTTTCTGCCCCTGCACTATACGTTGTTCGCCTCCACCCCGAAGAGAGCGGCGGGGCGAAATCACGGGGAGTCCGCGCGACAGGGTGCCTCTGGTGGTCGCCACCCTCGGTCAGCTCCTCACCCTGATGCACCGCACTGCTATCTTCCCCCCATGCGGGGCGCGGTGCAGGTCTGGCGGGTTGCGGGTGCGCACCTCTGGCGGGAGCTCCCGCGACTGATCGTGGTGAATGTGCTGTGGGTCGTGGCCGCCTGGCCGCTATTCACCTTGGGCGCAGCCACCCTGACCGCCTATGCCTGGCTGCGCCGCGCAGTGCTGGAGGTGGAGGAGGAGCGCCGGGCACACCGCCCGGAGGAACCCCCCGTGCCGCAAGAGCCGCTTTCTTCTCTTCCCCGTTTTTTTGGGCGCCTGTGGTGGCCGGGGACGCTGTGGGCAGCGCTCAATGCGCTGGTGCTGGTCGTGCTGTACGCGAATGTTGCGCTGTGGAGTGCGCAGCCGGGCACCCTGCGCGGCGCTGTGGGGGCGGTACTCGGTGTGGTGCTGGGGTGGCTCTGGCTCACGCTGCAACCGTTTCTGTTGGACGCGCTTGCCGAGGGCCTGCCGCTTTCCCGCGCACTGCTCGAAGCTGGGCGGATTGTGCTGGCCTATCCCCTCCACACACAGCTATGCGCGTTGCCGCCGCTATTGCTGGCGGTTTTGGCAGCGTCTTTCACCACACTTTGGCCGGTGGTGGGCGTCAGCGCCCTGCTGCTGTACTGGGCTGTGGTCGCCACGAGCCAGCCTCGGCCGCTCTCAGCACAACGCTTTGAGGATGTGCTGTGAAGGCCTGCCCCTTCCTGAGAATCCAGAAAGAGCCAAGAAACGCTCAATATGAACGGGGCGAACTTGTTACCGAGAAGAGGCCGCACGAGCTAACCTCTTGACGTCAGATGAGTAGGGCGGGCAACAGTGGTTCACCAGACGCCAGGTGACCGCTGCTTTTCACGCTCCCGCCCGCTGGCAACACGAGGTTTTTCATGAACAAGACACTCTTTCTCCTGACGGCCGCCCTGCTGGGCAGCGCTGGTGCCCAAAAGGTCACGCTTGATCTGTGGGCCCACTGGGGCTCTGAGCAACGCCGCCCCACCATCAACCGGATCATCGACACCTGGAACAAGAAAAACCCCAATATTCAGGTGAAGTACACCTTTGTGCCCTTCGACCAGCTTCCCACCAAGACGCTGGCCGCCATCGCCGCCAAAAATCCGCCGGACGTCGTGGTGATCGATATCCGCACCACACCGCTGCGAGCCTCCAAGAACCAGGCGACGAACCTCAGCCGCCTGGGGGCGGACCGGTTAAAGGATCAGTTCTACCCGAACCTCTGGGCCACCGCCACCTACAAGGGGGAGCAGTACGGCCTGCCCTTTGTGACGGATAGCCGCTTCCTGTACTACAACAAAGACCTTTTTAAGGAAGTTGGCCTGAACCCGAACAAGCCGCCGACCACCTGGGATGAGCTGGAAGCCTATGCCAAGAAGCTCGACAAGAAGACCGGGCCGGTCTACCAGCGCATCGGCTTCCATCCCCTCTACGGCAGCTTCGGCCTCGAAAGCTGGGTGTCCAATGCCGGGGGCAGCATGTGGGACGAGGACCGGGAGAATCCGCGCTTCACCAACCCCACGGCCCTGAGGACCCTCACTTGGATCAAGGAGTGGACCGACCGCCTGGGGGCTCGCAACGTGCAGGCGTTTCGCAGCAGCTTTGGCAGCGGCGCGCAGGATCCCTTCATCTCCGGCAAGCTGGGCATGATCATCGACATCGGCGGCTACGCGGCCACCCTGAAGAAGTACGCGCCCAACATGAACTACGGCATGGCGCGCATTCCCACGCCGACGGGACAGCCCGGGCCGGGGACCTCGTCCGGTGGCGGCTTCAACCTGGAAATCCCGGTGGGCACCAAGCATCCCAAGGAAGCGTTCGCCTTCGCGCGGTACATGGCGACAGAGGGCGCGCGCATCTGGGCGCAGGAACAGAATGACTTCCCCGGCTACAAAAACGCGTCGCTCAGCGTGACCACGCCCGCTTTCCGCATGATGTCCGCGAACATGAAGTACACCGAGGTCAGCTCCGCTCCGCGGTATGCGCCCAGCTACGGCAGCATCCTTGATAAGGCTGTCGACGACGCGGTGTACCGTGGGGAGGACCCCAAAAAGGCCCTCGAAGAGGCACAGGCGCAGGTCCAGCGGCTGGTCAACAGCAACAGGTAGCTCCTTCTCTTGTTGCCGGGTGAAGCGGGTGACACCGCTTTGCCCGGGTCCTTTCAGGAGGTCTGAACCATGTCCCCTTTCCCGACCGTGGCGGCTCAACCGTGAGCGGCACGTCTTCTCCCCTGCCGCGCCGCCGCGGACTGAATCACCGCCAGCGCGAGGCCCTGTGGGGCTACCTCTTCATCGCGCCCTGGCTGATCGGCTTTCTGTGCTTTGTGCTGGGGCCGATGCTGTTTTCGCTGTACGCGAGCTTCACGAACTACGACATCACCTCGCGCTTTGACTGGGTCGGGGTGCAGAACTACGTGCAACTGCTGACGCAGGACACCCGCTTCTGGAAAGCGCTCTCCAATACCGCCTACTACGCCACCTTCGCCGTGCCTTTGGGCATCGCCACCGGCCTGCTGATCGCGGTGCTGCTGAATCAAGAGGTGCGGGGACAGCGGGTGTTTCGCACGATCTTCTTCCTGCCCAAAGTCCTCACCGGTGTGGCGGTGCTGCTGCTGTGGCTGTGGGTGTTTAACCCGCAGGTGGGCCTGATCAATACGGCCCTGTACCGTCTGGGCGTGCCCGAAAATGACCTGCCGCTGTGGTTCGCCGATCCCGTATGGGCCAAGCCCGCCCTTATCATCATGAGCATGTGGGCCGCAGCAGGTGGCTTTATGTTCTATCTGGCGGCCCTCAAGGGTGTGCCCCGCGACCTGTACGAGTCGGCGCAGATCGACGGAGCGAGCTCCTGGCGGCAGTTTTGGGCGGTGACGGTGCCGCTGATCTCGCCGGTGATCTTTTTCAAGCTGATCACCGGCATCTCGGGCGCGCTGCAATTCTGGTCCGAATCGCTGATTCTGACCAAGGGTGGCCCCAGTGACAGCACGCTCTTTTACGGGCTGTACATCTGGCAGACGGCCTTTACCGACCTGCGCATGGGCTACGCTTCGGCGCTGGCCTGGATTCTGCTGCTCATCACCCTGGCGATCACCGGCGTGCAGCTGTGGTTCTCACGGCGTTGGGTGCACTACGAAGGCGAGGTGCGCTGAGATGGCGCTCTCCCGTCCCGAAGTGCAGCTTCGGCCGCGTTCTGCCCGCACCGGCGGTCCCCGGCGCGTCAGCGGGCTGCTGCTGGGCCGCGCCCTGGCCTTTGCTGCTCTCGTCGGACTGTCCCTGCTGATCCTCTACCCGGCGCTGTGGATGGTGTCTACCTCGCTCAAGCCCGACGATCAGGTCTTCGCCTATCCGCCGCGCTGGATTCCCAACCCCATCGTGTGGGAAAACTACGCCCGCGCCTGGGCGAGCGCGCCCTTTACCCGTTACGCCATCAACAGCCTGTTCTACGCCGTGAGTGTCACGTTCGGCACGGTGCTCTCGTGCTCACTCGCCGCCTACGGCTTTTCTAAGCTGCGCTTTCCGGGCCGCGACTTCCTCTTTCTGGTGATGCTCTCTACCATGATGATTCCCGGACTGGTCACCATGGTGCCGCAGTACGTCCTGTTCAGCAAGCTGGGCTGGATCAACACCTACCTGCCGCTCATCGTGCCTTCCTTTTTCGCAGGGGCCTTTTTCACCTTTATGCTCCGCCAGTACTTCCTGACCATCCCCAACGAACTGCTGGAGGCAGCTCGGGTAGACGGCGCAAGCGAGCTGTGGATCTGGGCGCGGGTGATGTTGCCGCTCGCGACCCCGGCCCTTGCAACAGTCGCCATCTTCACCTTTGACGGTGCCTGGAACGACTACGTCAATCCGCTGCTGTACCTGAATGACGAGCGGCTCTACACCCTGCAGGTGGGGCTGAAGTTCTTCCAGGACGCTAATAACGTGCAGTGGCAACTCTTGATGGCGGCCTCGGTGCTGGTGCTGCTGCCGGTCGTGCTCATCTTCTTCGTGTTCCAGAAGTATTTCGTGGAAGGAGCCACCCTCACCGGCAGTGTCAAAGGCTGAGGCGCGGTGCCTGACCGCCTGACAGATTTTATGAGGGCGAGCGAAAAACGAGCTTTCAGCCGACTTCAAGAGTGATTAAAGGTGTAGGGAGCTTGCTGGTCCTCGGGAGTTCGGGATCAGGACCACCCGGAAGGGTCAGGCGGGTGAAGACCGCCTGACCTCGACTCAGGGCGTACTGAACCGCCCGGAGGCCCAGCTTGAGGTAACTCAACCCGCGCTGCCAGTGGGGGTCAATCCTCCGACGGGCTCCCTCGTGAAGCCCTTTCGAGACCAGCAGCAGGGTGGCGACCGACAGGACCAAGACCAGTCGCTCCAGGCTCGCCGCGTCACGGAGCTTCGAGTTCTCCAGCCCGAACAGGCCGCTCTTGTCGTCCAGAAAGCCCTCTTCGATCTGGAAGCGCTGGCCGTATTCAGCGAACGTCTCCAGGCTGGTCGGTTCGTCGCTGACCACCTGCCACAGCTCTGGGGGAGAGCCGCACCTCGCCCACCCTACACACCCGGCCAGGATGAGGCTGGACTTGATGCGAATCCGGTAGTGCCAGCCGCAGACCCGCAGCCAGGCCATCCATTCGGTATCGCAAAACCCCCGGTCCGCCAGCAGGCGGACCTGACGCAGACCGAGGAAATCGAGCAGGCCCTTGACCTCTGCCAGAACGGGCAGCAACTGGGCCGTGCTCACCTGGGCACTGGGGTGTTCGATCACCCGGGAGACGAGCGGCACCGCTCGTCCCCGGAATAGCACCGCACGCGGATCAGGCAGAACTTCTCGAACAACACGCTGGTATCCAACGCCAGAATCAGGGGGTGTTCGCCCCAGTCCCGCAGGGCACGGGTCACGAGGGGACCATCAATGCTGGTGGGGTCAATCGCGGAGTTCTCCAGCCAGCGACGACAGCGGCACTCGGTGCTCTGCGCTAGCGTGGCCTTGGAATGGATGTGCGGGAGCCAGGCCGGGAGGGAGGGGCACCGGGACAGCACCAGCCCGATGACCATCCAGGCCAGGGTCCGTGCGTGGCGAAGGTCATTCCACAACGCCGTTTGGAGGTGGGCCACGACGGCCTGATACAGTCGGGGAGCGTCCCCGGCGGTACTTCCAGTTCTCACAAGCAGAAAGTGTCCCTCACCGGGGACGCTTTCTCATACTTTCTGTCAGGCGGTCAGGGCGCGGTGCTCAGCGGCCGCGCAGATCCGCCGTGACGATCTGGAAGTCACGGACGTTGCCCCGGTCATCAAGGCCAAACATCAGGGTCCACTCGTTGCCCGGATCACCCGCAAAGGTCACGGTACGGGTGTAGGTGGTCCCTCCCTCGTCTTCGACAACACCTTCGTTCAGGAGGCTCGTCTCTGCCCCGTACGTCTCCACGCCTGCGGCCCGGTACCCCTGAAAGGCGGAGAAGCTTCCCCAACGGGCTCGCGCCGCAGGCAAAAACGTCGTCCAGAGCTGTTCCAACTGTCCCCCGTACAGCAGGGCGGTCAACTCCCGTCCCCGAGCCAGCGGAGACAGGGCCGCGGCAGCAGGCGATGTGGGCGCGGCCGTCTCCTCGCGGGACGAAGAAGCCAGGGTTGCGGAGGTCGCCGCAACGCTGGGCGTCTCGGGCACCGTGTCCCTTGGCGGCACCCCGGCGACTGGGGAAGTGGGCGCGGCCGGGCTTGGCGGCTTCACGGGAACCGGGGGGATGGTTGCTGTCGCGGCGTTGCCGGAGCTGGAGACTGCCGGACGCGGCAGTGTTTGGGGCACGGCTGTCGCCTGCGGCGAGCGGAGTTGGGCCGCTGGGGTTCGCGCCGCTTCCGCCCTCACTGGTTGCGCAGGCTGGGGCGTGGTGCGCGCTTGGGAGACAGTTTCCCTCTTCGCCGGCCGCTGGGGCCGCCTGGGTGCCCAGGCTCCAGCGGTGGCCCCCGAGGACGTCGGGCGCGGCACCGGGGGAGGCGCGGGCGGTGCTTCCGGCCCCATCATCTGAGCCGGGGTGATGGAGGGGCGTCGCAGGGGCCCGGCTTCGCCGTCCCGGGTCTGCCGGATCAGCGGGGCAGGGGCTTGTGGGGCGGCTTTTAAGGTTGGCGGGGTGCTCACCGGGGCGGTGGGCTTGGGCTGCGACCGGGTCACGGTGGGGGCCAGCGGCTTCACAGTGTTGCGGGCGGTGGCAGGAGCGGGGGGAGAAACCTTGACGGGAGCGGCCTGGCGTTCAGGGGCGGGTGCGGTACGGGCCGGCTTCGCCTTCTCGGTAAGGACCGGGGGCGTCGCAGGGGCCCGGGACAGGGGAACGGCGGGCACCGCGGGTTCGGGGAGCGGCTCGGCGACCGGACCCGCCACCTCTGCCACCGGAGCAGCGGGGGCCACGTCGCTTGGACGGTCCACCACGTGCCCTGACGGCTGGGCCAGCCAGGCCTGAAGTTGTGAGCCGAACACGGTGGCGAGCGACACCAGAACGGCAAGGCAGCAGACAACCAGGACCTCAGCCCGACGATTCATGGCCAACCTCCACGTTGGGGATAGGGCTGTTATAAGCCAGCTCGCCGCATGAGAATGCGACCAAATCCCACAGGCTCTGGAGGGGAACGGGCCACAAAAAATTCCCCGGCAGCCCGGCCGGGGAAGCGGGGCGCAGGGGGTCAGCCCGCGTTGGCTGCCTCGGGTTGCGCCTTTTGTCCGCTGAGCTTGCGGTACGTCGCCAGAGCCTGCGCGACCACCTGGTCCATGTTGTAGTAGCGGTAGGTGGCAAGACGGCCCACAAAGGTCACGTCCGAACGGGCTTCGGCCAAAGCGGCGTACTTCCGGTACAACGCCTGATTCTCGGGACGGGGCACCGGGTAGTAGGGGTCGCCTTCCGCGCGCGGATACTCGTACACAATGCTGGTCTGCCGGTGTTCTTGCCCGGTGATGTGCTTGAATTCGCTGATGCGGGTATAGCCGTAGTCGTTGGGGTAATTCACCGTCCCGACCGGTTGAAACTGCTCGCGGGCGTGCGTCTCGTGGACGAATTCCAGGCTGCGGTAGGGCAGCTTGCCGTAGCAGTAGTCAAAAAAGGCGTCCACCGGCCCCGTATAGATCATGTGCTGGTAGGGAATAAACCTGACGATATCGCGGTAGTCCGTATTCAGCATCACGCTGATGTTGGGATGCGACAACATGTTCTCAAACATCCGCGTGTAGCCGTGCAGGGGCATGGCCTGATAGGTATCGGCGAAGTAGCGGTCGTCGCGGTTGGTGCGGGTGGGCACTCGCGCAGTCACGCTGGCGTCAAGTTCGCTGGGGTCCAGGCCCCACTGCTTGCGGGTGTAACCGCGGAAGAACTTGTTGTAGAGGTCCCGCCCCACCCGACTCACCACCACGTCTTCCGACGTGCGGACCTGCTCGACCGGCTCGGCCACCGAGGCAAAGAAGTCTTCGAGCTGGAAGGAGGTGAGGTTCAGGCCATACAGCCGGTTCACGGTGTCAAGGTTGATCGGGATGGGCAGCAGTTGGCCCTCTACGCTGGCAAGCACGCGGTGCTCGTAGGGCCGCCACTGGGTAAAGCGCGAGAGGTACTCGAAGACTTCCCGGCTGTTGGTGTGGAAGATATGCGGCCCGTAAGGATGAATCAGGATGCCAGCGTCATCGTAGCAGTCATAGGCGTTGCCGCCGATGTGGGGCCGCCGGTCCACGATCAGAATGCGGTGACCGTCACTCGCCAGACGCTCGGCGAGCACGCTCCCAGCAAAGCCTGCCCCCACGATGAGGTAGTCAAAACCATCCTTGCTCGGCTCAGTCATCGGCCACCCCCACCAACGCGACCTCATTCCGTTCGGCCGCCTGCTCGATCAGGGCGCTCATTTCAGCCCAGGTGCGGTCCCAGGAGAGGGTGGCAAGGAAGGCATCCGCCCGCTGACGGCGCGCCTCGCCGGCCGGGGTGCCGCGTTCATCCAGCGCCGCGGCGCAGGCGGCCTCAAAGGCATCTACACCGTCGGCGATGCGCACCAGGTCCCGTTCGCCGTAGGGCCGCACCACGTCACGGATGCCGGTCGACACGACCGGCACCCCGGCCGCCAGGTACTCGGGCGTCTTGGTCGGGCTGATGAATTCGGTTGCCGCATTGCGCGCAAAGGGCAGCAGCGCTACGTCCCAGTGGGCCAGGTAGGCCGGGAGCTCGGTATACCGCTTCATGCCCAGGTAGTGCAGATTCTCGCCCCGCGGCAGGGAAGCGGGATCGATCTTGACAACCGGACCCAGCAGCACGAAGTGCCACGCCGGACGGCGGCGAGCAAGCTCGCCGAGCAGCGCGATGTCAAAGCGCTCGTCGATCACGCCGTAAAAGCCCAGGCGGGGACGGGGAAGCGGCTCTTGGTCTGCGGGATCAGGCAGAGCCTGGCGGGCCTGGGCGAAGTGGGCGGTATCGACGCTGGAGGGAAAGCAGTGCACGTTGGGGTGCTGGTCGCGCTTGGCCTCGTACAGGCGGTAGCCGCCGGTAAAGACGACGTCGGCACGGCGAAACAGGGCGGCTTCACGAGCGCGCAGCTCGGGGGGAGCGCCCTTGAAGTTGGCGAGTTCGTCCATGCAGTCGTAGATCGTCACGCGGGGCGTGAGGCCAGCGGTGACGGGCAACTCCATCGGGGTGTACACCCACAGGTCGTACACGTGGAGGTGTTCGGCCTGGACCCAGGAGGCCAGCAGCCGCGCGGTGCTCGCGCGGCCCTCGTCGGCGCTGCGGCCCTGCTGAAGCTGGGGCGTGATGACCGTGACGCCACTGGCGTCACGGCGCACCGCCAGCTGGTCAGACGGTGCCCCGTACACCGGCTCCTCGATGTAGTACACCCGCCGTGACCGCGCTGCCCGCGTCATCAGGTGCTGCGGCCGCTGGAAGACAAAGTCCCATCTCAGGTGGGACAACACAAGCAAGGCGGGCGCGTCTGTACCAGCCGCCTCCGGTCCAAAGTTGACGTGCTTCAAGGTCGGTTTCCTCCCACCTATTCAAAAAAAGCTGCTCTGCGAGGTGAGGCCACCCCCTCGTCAGACTCGAACGAACGAACTGTAGGTGCTCGCCGGAGAATGCTCAGGCCCCTCAGCCGTTTCCAGACCGTTTCTGGCACGGTACCCATTCCGGGAGTGCGCGTAGTCTAGCGCTCGCCTCAGGAGCCGCTCCCTGAACAAGTCTGGAGAGTTTTTAGAGGAAAACTTCATAAAGTTGTCTTTCCACGGTGCCTGAGTCCCGGGCAGCCGGGGCCTTTGTCCCGGCCAGACCACAGGGCCGCCCCTCTTTACAATGCGGGGGCATGTTTGCAAGGCCGAGTCTTCCCCGTCCGCCCAACCCGGCACACACCAGCATTGCCGCCTTTACCCTGCGGGCTTTTTTGTTCCCGCTGCTGCTGCTTATTGGCGTCGCGGTCGCGGTGGTGCTGGGGGTGCAACAAAACGCCCGGAGCGCGGAGTTGGTCTCGGCCGCGCAGATGCGCCTCACCCTGATTCAGGCGGTCGCGCGCGATGTGTCCGACCTGGAGACCGGGCAGCGAGGCTTTGTCATCACCGGGCAGGCCGCCTACCTGGAACCGTACCGGCGCGGTGAAGAAGCCCTGGCACGGCACCTGCGCGAGCTTGGCACCCTCAGCAACACAGACCCGCAACGCCAGAGCCTGGAACGTATTCGTACGCTGATTGGCCGCTGGCAGGAACAAGCAGCCAAACCGGAGATCGCCGCGCGCCGCTCCTCCTTGGAGGGGGCCGTCCTGCTGGTGAGTGACGGCACCGGCAAACGCATTCTGGATGAGGTGCGGCGTGTTCTCGACGAGATGCAGACCCGTGAAAATGCTCGCCTGCGCGCCGCCCTGACAAGCAGCACAGCAGTCTTGCGGGCCGTGCAGTTCTTTACGGTGTCTGGGCTGCTGCTCTCGGTGACCCTGCTGGTGCTTGCCGCGTTGCGCACAGCTCGCACCCTGACACGCACCACCTCCGAACTCCGCGAGGGTGCGCGGCGTATCGCTGCCGGAGAGTATGGGGCACGCCTGGCTGTCACGCCCCTGCGCGAACTGAATGAGCTGAGCACCCAGTTTCACCGCATGGCAGAGGCAGTGCAGCAGCGTGAGCGTGCCCTAGAAGACACCACCCGTGCGCTCAAGGCCAGCAACGAGGATCTGGCGCGCAGCAACCGCGAACTCGAACAGTTTGCCTATGTGGCCAGCCACGACCTGCAAGAGCCCCTACGGACGATCGGCAGCTATACCGAACTCCTGGCCCGGCGGTACCAGGGACAGCTCGACGAGCGCGCCGACCAGTACATCGCCTTTACCATCAGTGCGACACAGCGCCTCAAGAATCTGATTCAGGATCTCCTCGCGTATTCCCGCGTTCGGCAGACACACCGCACCTTTCAGGAGGTCGACACCGCCGCTCTGGTGCGGGAGATCGTACAGGACCTCCAGACCAAGCTGGAGCAGTCAGGGGGGAAGGTGGACGTCTGTTCGCTTCCCGTGCTGTGGGGCAGCGCTGAACTGCTGCGCCACGTTTTCCTGAACCTGCTGACAAACGCCATCAAGTTTCACGCCGAGGGCCGACCGCCCCACGTCCGGGTATGGGCAGAGCGCAGGCCGGGCGAGTGGGCCTTTCACGTGCAAGACAACGGCATCGGCATCGAATCCCAGTATTTTGAACGTATCTTCGGAGTGTTTCAGCGCCTGCACGGCATGGACACCTATTCCGGCAGCGGCATCGGCCTCGCGGTGGCCCGCACTGCCGTTCAGCGTCATGGCGGCGAAATGACCCTCCAAAGCACCCCCGGCCAAGGCAGCACCTTCACCTTCACCATTCCCGACCCCCAGGAGTCTTCCCAAAGATGAGCGCCAACAACCAAGCGATTCAGATCCTCCTTGTCGAGGACAACCCCGCCGATATTCTCCTGACGGAAGAAGCCTTTAGCGAAGCGCACTTCCCCCATGACCTCCACATAGCCAAAGACGGTGTCGAGGCGCTCACCTTCTTGCGAAAAGAAGGGAGCCATCAGGACAAGCCCACGCCTGACGTGATCCTGCTTGACCTCAATATGCCCCGCATGAGTGGCCTAGAGCTCCTCGATGTTCTCAAAGCCGACGAGGCCCTGCGCAGCATTCCAGTGATTGTCCTCACCACTTCTCGCGCCGAGAGCGATATCTGGCGCAGCTATAACCTGCACGCCAATGCCTATATTCCCAAACCCGTCACCATCAGTGAATTTGTAGATGTCATCAAATCCTTTGAGAACTTTTGGTTCTCCATCGTGGCTCTGCCGCCCAAGCAGCGTCCTTGAAAACCATAGGGCCATAGGGAAATACTCGGTACCGAGTTCGGCATGCACGGCGCCTAAGGTCCATCCCCACCCGTGTGGGGAACACCGCCATGAGGTACGCCTCCTCGATCCTCTCCGCGGTCCATCCCCACCCGTGTGGGGAACACCATTTTTCTAGGTTGGTTGGCCGGTGCAATTGCGGATCATCCCCACCCGCGTGGGGAACACACCCGAATGCGCCCCGCGCCCACCGTCGTCCCCGGTTCATCCCCACCGCGTGGGGAACACAGGTGGGCGCCGAGCTGGTCGGCGAGCGTGAGCGGTCCATCCCCACCCGTGTGGGGAACACTGAATCCGCGTGTTTGGGACCCTAACCGTCCCCGGTCCATCCCCACCCGTGTGGGGCTACGACAAGATTGAGCAACGGTACTACGCTAAGGAAAAAAGCGTGTCCAGGTCGCTCCTTCTGGGAGCAGTCATCCGATACCCAGAAGAGGTTGCCGGGCGGAGGTCAGTTGAACGGGCGTTTCCGAATGTCTTCGCCCAGCGCTTGCAAGCGCGGCGGCACTTCATCCACTTCACGGCGGAAGGTCTCGGCGCTGTTCAAGTACGACTGGTAGGCGGCAGCGCGGCCACGTGTTTCCAGGGTGGCCTGGATCAGGAATTCGTGCAGGGCCTCATCCAGGGGGTCGAGCGGCAACAGCCGCTCGGCCAGGCTCACGCACTTCTCGAACTGGCCGGTACGGTACCAGCCATCCATCGTCTCCAACGCCACCTGTGTTACCCATCTTCGCAACCGTTCACGCTCCTCCGTCGCCCAGACGCTGTCTGCGTCCTTCAAAAAGTCCAGCTCGTACCGCTCCAGAATCTTTAAAAGCGAATCTTGCGGTCGAGCCAATTCTGCCGTCAATATCTGAACATCCCACGTTAAACGTACGCCCTCAGAGCGTACCGCATAGGTTCCACGCACTTCATCAAAAGGGACGCTCAGCCCCGGAATCCGTTCCTTGATATGCAGTCGGATCTGATGGAAATAGCTCTTGGCCTGCGCGGGTCTCACGTCGGGGAAGAGGTTGCGTTGCACCTCCGCCAGGCTAGCTCCCCCACTCTTCAGCAGGTAGGCCAGCACTTCCACGACGCGCTTCAGCCGCAGACGGACGCTCTGCCCATCGATCAGCACCTCCGCGCCACCAAGGGTTTTGAGGTTCACCTGGCGGAGATTTTGAACGTCTTCCTTCAGCAGGTGGAGGCGTTCATAGGCTCCAGACGGTAGGCTCTCCAGCCATGCGGTGACTCGTGGCGTCAGGCGAAGTTCGGCCACCAATGTCGGCGGCGTCACGGAGGCGGCCACCAGATCGGCAGCTTCGCTGAGCGAAGCTGCACAGCTTTCCCCCTGTCCAAACCGCTCCCGCGCCTCGGCCAGATGGAGCCTTGACCAGAGCGCCTCCCGTCGCAGTGCCCGCTCCTCGAAGAAACTCACGGCCTCCTCCAGGAGGCCCAACCCTGCCCGATCCCCCTGAGAGGCTCGCCAGCTTCCCTCCCGCCACTTTAGAAAGGCCCCGTCGCGGGGCGCTCTGGCCAGCCGTCTGGCCCGGACGAGCGCGGTTCGCGCCATCGCCTCGTCCCCGCGCTCAGTGGCCAGAGCCAGCAACCCGAGCCGGGCGTGCAGCTCGGTACTGGGGCGCATCTCGGTCTGCGCCAAAGACACGGCTTTCTGAAACGCAGAAACTGCCTGCTCATATGCTCCCTCGATCCGGAAAAGCTGCCCTTCGTGATAGGCCAGAACGGCTTCCAACACGGGGTCATCCGTACTGTCCTTCCGAACACTATCGAGCAGGGCGCGCGCTTGAGAGCCTTCTCCCTGGTACACCGCACAGGATGCGAGCGTGGCGATGGCATAGGCCCGTCGTATCGGGTGCCCGTGTTCCGCGGCGAACTCCAGATAAGCCGAGGCCCGGTGGTCCTCCCCGAAGCGGGTCAGGTGCATGCCATAGGCATGCGCTACTGAGGCTTGCATGGCCAGGGGGGCATCACTGGCGGTCACCCAGGCCTGCTCAAAGAATCCCAGCACCTCTGACATCCCCTCTCCCAGCTCATGGCCCACGATGGCCCGTTCGCGGTACCACAAGGCCTGGTCCAACAAGGGCAGTAGCGGCAGAGCCTCCTGAATCGCCGTAAGAGAGGCCAGTGCCTGGGCAAATTCACCTGCGGCCCGGTGCAGGCTGGCGAGGTCGATGCGGGCGGCATGACAGCCTCGCTGTGCAGCCTGCTCAAGCTGCTGGCGGGCCTGTACGACCTGGCCTTGTTGAGCGGCACAGACCCCAGTCCAACGCAGGTCTTCTGCTTTCAGTTCGGTAAGCCGGTCGTACTGCTCCAGGCCCCGGCCGTACTCCCCGGCCAGCACCGCCTCCCGCACTGTGGTCATACCGATACCATAGCCGTCCTGCCTGCACCTTGTGTCCTCAAATGCAGGAAGACCACAGAACACAGCGCGACGGTAGTGGCTGTGACGACGTGATGTAATGGTGGGGTGCCCGAGTGCCCAGCCTGTCAAAGCATCCAAACGGTCAAAAACGGAAAAGCCAAAAACGGCACCCAGACGTACGTATGTAAGGTCTGTGGTCGTCGCTTCCACCCGGAGGCCCACCCTGTCGCTCATAGTGAAGCGACCCGGAAACAAATTCTCGATGCCGTCCAGGAGCGGCTGAGCCTGAGAGGCGTACAGCGGGTGTTTGGTGTTCACCGCAACACCGTCATCCGGTGGATCAAAAGGGGGCCTCCGAAGTGAGGCAGACCGGTACGGTCTGCCTCACCCCTCCCGAAGAACTGGTGGTTGAGCTGGATGAGTTATGGACTTTCGTGGGCAAGAAAAAGCAGGCCAGGTGGCTGTGGATCGCTCTGGAGCGCGGCACCCGGAAGGTGCTGGCCTGGGTCCTGGGCGACCGGAGTGAGCAAACGGCGTTCGAGCTGTGGGACCGCTTGCCGCTGTCCCCGGAACAGCGGCTGAAGGGTACGTTTTGCACGGACCTCTGGCGAGCCTACGACGAGCCGCTCCTGGGAGTGAAGCGGCTGACCCGTAAGGGCGAAACCAACCATGTCGAACGCCTCAATTGCACGCTCAGACAACGCTTGGGTCGCCTGGTCCGCAGGTCGTTGTCCTTCTCAAAGTCGGACGACATGCTCGAAGCCAGCTTGACCCTTGCCTTCCACCGCTACAACCTGTCACGTTGACGCAGCCACTACCAGCGCGACAAGCTAGCGGCAATGACCCTCTGTAAAGGGCCATTGCCAAGCGATTTAACTATTTAAAGGCCGTAATATCCTGTCCACGACTCAAATTTGTCGCTTTTGAAGTACACACGCCAGCCTATAAGCACATTTGTGGACGCATTGGAGTAAATGCACCATATGTCAATAGTGTTTGGAGTTCCACAGGTAGAGAATTTGTAACGCCGTTTAGGGCTTGAGTAAGACGGTCTCGGGCAGCGCGGAGACGAGAAAAAATGGAGACGGTATGGGTAGATACCGTCTCCACCACAGTTGAGGTCGGCGGACCGTCATCCGTCAGCTTCACCGCTGGGCCAAGCGGCATTTCAGCGACCAGAAGCGATTCAAGCACCAGAAGCTCAGCGACGCGCTGCTGGTGGCCTTGCTGCTCAGCCGTCTCGTCTTCAAGCATCCGTTTCCATCCATCTGGTGGCAGATGCTGAGGGAAGACCGGAGCGGTCTTCCCTCGTACACCCAGGCATACACCCGTGGCCTCCGTCTCCTGGACCGCCTCGAAGCTATCGCCAGCCCAGCCAGACGCTGTACAGAAGTCATCATCGACTCAATGCCGCTTCCGGTCTGTCGTCCCAAACGAGGGAAACGCTGCGCGTTTCCTGGCGCCAGGTGGGGCTTTGGGACACAGGGCGACGTGTACGGCTACAAGCTCCACGCTTGGGTGACGCCGGACGGTGAAACTCAGGTCTTGCACCTGAATGGGTAGCGAAAAGGCGCTCCCAGACGCGAGAAAGAGGGTGTGTGCGACCTCAAGTTTCGCGGGGAGCGCGCCTCCATTCTGGCAGACGCGCTTCTGTCCGTCCCCACCAGTCCGTATCAGCAGCGCAGCCTGGAGGCTGCGCTGGGCCTCTTCCTCGACCTCAAGACGAAAACAGCCCTGCACCGCGCCCAGACGGTCAGTGCCAGTGCCCTGAGTCGTCTCCTGAATGTGTACGAGTGGGACACGGCTGAGTGCTGGGCAACCCTCGTCCAGGCCCAATGGGAGGCTCTGCTCCTCGCGGCACGGCGCAAACACCACCCACGCTTGCGGCTGTGCGTGGACCTCACCAGCGTCCCGAAAACGGGACGCGAGCTGCCCTTCGTTCGCGTCTACAACGAAGTCTACGGGATTCATCTGGTGGTGCTGTATGCAGTGTACGGCGACCTGAAGTTCCCCGTGGGCTATCGAGTGTACCGGGGGAAGGGGTTCCCTTCCCCCGTCCGGCTCGCCTTGGAGTTGCTGGCGACCGTTCCCGCCGAAGTCAGCCGCCGCTTTGATGTCTGGGTGCTGGCGGACAGCGGCTTCGAGTCGGCCAACTTCCTTCAGGGTGTGCGGGACCTGGGCTTCGAGTTCGTGGTCGGTGTGCGTTCCACCCGACGCACCGACCATCCCGGTCACGTCACAGTGGAGGACTGTGAACACGGCAGTTGGGTGAATCTTGCCAACTGGCCCTGGGAGACCTTGACGCTGGCCCGTGTGGACCGAGGGGAACGCACCTTTTTCTCGGTCGCCTCGCAACTGCTCCCGGGCGACTGTGTCGCCCGGGAGGGAGCACGACGCTGGGCCATCGAGTCGTTTTTCAAGGAGGCCAAGCATGGCTTCGGGCTCAGTCGGTTCGCGTTGCGAACCGCGCAGGGACTGGACCGTTGGGTGCTGCTGGTCTTTGCCGCCTTTACCCTGTCGATGCTCTGCCGGGCCGACACCCTCTCGCTGGAACAAGCGGCGGAAGTGGCCGCTCGGGTGGCCCTGCCACTGCTGGTCGTTCAGCGACTCGCTGTACAGGTCTGGCGGGACGAAGAATTCCTGCGCCAGCACGGTTATTCACTCACCCTATCCAGGTGCAAGACCTGAGGAAGACGCTCGCCTCACTTCGCTTCCGTGTCGTCCTGGCCGTCCTCGCCCACAACCTCGCCCAGCCCTAAACGGCGTAAGAACTGTTGGCGGTCCTTCCCTCGCGATCTCAGGTGCTGCAACACGGACTGGGCGGACAGCACCAAGCTATACGTTTGCCGGAAGTGCCAGTGTCAGATTGCAGGCCAGTACTTCTGCGGCTCCTCAGTCCAGTTGCCGCAATGCGGGAACGAGGAGACTCCCCAGAGCGACAGCGACGAGCAGGACGCCAGCAGCCATGATGGCTCCTGCTGGGCCAAAGGTGGTCGTCGCTGCCCCAGCGAGAACGAAGCCAACCGGGACCAAGCTGTAACTGACCACGCCCGTCAGGCCGAACACCCTCCCACGGTATTCATCAGGGACGCTCGCCTGCACCCAGGCTGGGTAAAGAATGTTGGGCACCATGCTCAACCCATCAATGATTGCCACGGCGAGGAGACCTATCCACAGTTCACGTGACGCGCCGAGCAGCAGGTAACCGAACGCACCCATCGCGAAAATACTTCCTGTAATGAGCCGGCCACGATGACGCACCCGCACGGCACCTATGATCGTGATGCCGAGGAGGATGCCTATATTCATGGTGGTCAGGAAGACGCCGTACATTCCAGGACTCAGGTCTAGCTGCTCCGTAACATACAGCGGGAGACTGACCGCCAGCGTCGCGCCACTGATGTTGATGGCGGCAAATAGGGTGAGGAATCCCAGCAGGGTGCCGTTTGAGCGGGCGTACTGAAGCCCCTTTCCAATGTCACGGAAGAGGGAGGAACGGCCCTGGTCGTCTCGATGCAATGGAGCTGGGTGCAAGTACAGCAACCCGACCACCAGCACGAAGAAGGAAACGGCGTTCAGGACTGCGGCACCGGCCACACCGGATACGGTGAGCAGCAGGCCACCCAGGGCGGGTCCCGCAATGGCCGCAACGTTGTCCCCCAGGAGGAACATCGCATTGGCATTCTGAAGTTGCTCCCGTTTGACGATGCCGGGGAGAAGTGCGTCGAAGGCGGGGTTTGTGAAGGCGCTAATGCCGCCGTACAGCAGGGCGAGGATGTAGAGATGCGCGAGTTGCGCGGCCCCTGTCATGACCAAGCCCGCGACTACAGCCATCAGGATTCCCCGGACAATGTTGGCCGCGATCAGCAGGCGGCGGCGGTCAACCCGGTCCGCCAGGGCACCCCCAAGTAGGGCCAGCAGCAGGCCAGGAACCACGGACACCAAAAGGAGAGCACTGAGGGCCGCTGCGGACCCACCCAGTTTGAGCAGCAACGCGACCTGCGCCACCCGGAAGATGTTGTCGCCAAAGCCCGAGAAGGTCTGCGCGGCCCACAGGATCGCGAAGTCGCGCTGCCGCAAGAGGTGCAGGTTCGCAGACCACGAGGAGTGGGTCGCAGCTCCACTCACAAATACTCCGCCAGGGCCTTCAGCAGCGTGTCTCCAATCGGATGGCCGGTGCCGCGCTGCGTCCAGTTCCAGGAACCCGTGGGGTTCACCTCCAGGAACACGTGGTGGCCCTGCGGCGTCACGATGAAGTCCACCGCACCGAAGCCCAACCGGAGATCCCGCATCAGGGCACGCACCTTCACCGCAATGTCAGGTGGAAGATCATAAGGCTTGAGATGCTGCTGCGTCAGTTCAGGATTTTTCCGCCAGTCCACGCCGGTACTCGCGTCCGCCTGGCTCTCGATACGAGCACTGAAGATAGCGTTCCCCACGACCACACTGCGGACTTCGAACGCCTTGACTACCTGCTGCTGGAAGAGTGTGGGCGCTGCGCTTGCCTGCCCGAGGTGCGTGAGCACTCGCTCGTCGACGGGGTGTGTGTACGCGGCGAGCGTCTGGTCCTGCATGTCGAGGAATTGTGTCCCCATGGTCTTGAAGATGGTGTGGCCAGTGTTTGCAGCGTGGAAGTCTCGGATCGCCTGCTCAGCTGTGCTGACGAGTGTGCCAGGAATGCCTAGACCTTGCCGCTGTGCACAGCGAAGCTGGTACAGCTTGTTCGCACCCTGGACGCGTTCGGGTGAGTTGAGCCAGGGCCAGTCCAAAACCCGCCAGAGGCCTCTAAGAAAGGCATCTGTCTCGCTCTGCGCCAGTCGTTCACCAGGACCCGCCCTCTCTGGCAGGACCGGCCGGTAGCCCTGTTGGTACCAGGCGACGGCAACTTGTGCAGAGTGAAACGTTCGGCGAGGCAGACGGAAGAAGGCACCGGCCTGCTCGCCCCCGAAGTGCAGGTCAATGCTGATACGGGTCGGATAGTCGTCCTGGTTCAGCCGGACGAGTGGTAGGCCTTTCTCGCGGGCCAGTTTGACAATCAGGTCCGCCTCAAACGCCCGCTTGTGAGTGACCAGCAGAATGATCTTTTCCATTGGGATGGGAAGAGCGGGACGGTGAGTCCACCGTCCCGCTGTGGGAGATCAGTTCTCCTGGTTGTGCTTGACTGGGCTCAGGACCTCGGTGCCCTGAACCTCACCGACATCCTGCTCATCGTCGTACTGGCCAAAGTCCACCTGGGTGGCGAGTTCGGTGAACAGCAGCATTGACAGGGGCTGAGTCTGGTGCGTCTCGTTCGGCATAACATCCCTCCTGGGAACAACTGGGGACGACCGCGGGGTGCGCGGCGGCACCTGAACCGTTCAGGGCTGAGGGCATGCTGAAGCAGCAGCGTTAAGCAGCCGTGAGCCAGCCAAGGCAACAGCGCGAGTGCCGTTAATGCAGCGTTCGCCAGTGCCGCTCCAGGTTGGACAGGCTGGGCGGCACTTCACCGACCTCGCGAATGAAGGTGGCGGCGCTGTGACGGTACAGGTGCCGCGCACCAAGCTCTCCCCGCACATGCCAAGTGGCGTTGAGCAGAAAGATGTGCAGGGCCTCATCAAGTGGGTCCAGGGGGAGCAGGCGCTCAGCAAGTTGAATGCAGTTCTCGTACTCGCCTCCCTGGAACCACCGTTCCATCGTTTCCAACCCGACTTGTGTCACCCATCGCCGCAACTGTTCACGCTCCTCCCGCGCCCACTTGACGTGCCCCCCGTTTCCCGGTCCAGTCCGATTGCAAATCCAGTGGCAATCTGGGGGTCATATGAAGGGGAAACGGTACACCGAGCAGCAGATTCTGGACATCCTCGGCCAGGTTGAGGCTGGGGGAGCGATCAGTGAGGTCGCCAGGACGCATGGTTTGGCCATCACCACCCTGTACCGCTGGAAGGCGCGCTACGGGGGGATGACCAAAGACGAAACCAAGAGGTTTCGTCTGCTGGAGGAGGAAAACCGCCGCCTGAAGAAGCTAGTCGCGGACCTGGCACTGGACAATCAGATGCTCAAGGAGGTGGTGGGAAAAAAGTGGTGACGCCTGAGGCCACGCCCCAGGCGCAAACACCCGTCAAGAAGCAGATGGTGGGGTTCCTGCGCCGTGAATTCCAGGTCAGTGAGCGCCGGGCCTGCCAGGTACTGGGCTTCTGGCGTTCGACCCAGAGGCATAACAGCCCTAAAAAGGAGGGTGAACGAGTTCTGATTGACCGTCTGCGGGTCCTGGCGCAAGAACGTCCCCGCTTCGGATACCGGCGGCTCCATACGCTGCTCAGGCGCGAAGGGACACAGGTCAATCACAAGCGCGTATACCGCCTGTACCGAGCAGAGGGACTCGCAGTCCGGCAAAAGGGGCGCAAGAAGCTGACGGGAAGGCAGCGGGTGCAGAAACCTGAGGTTTCTGCACCCAATCAGCGATGGAGCATGGACTTCATGTCCGACCAGCTCGCCTCCGGACAGCGTTTTCGCGTCTTCAACGTCGTGGACGACTTCACTCGCGAGAACCTAGTCATGCACATCGGGACCTCGATCACCGGGGCGGATGTGGTGCGTCGCCTGACCGAGGTGGTGGCCGTGAGGGGTTGCCCGACGAGCATCACCACGGACAACGGCCCCGAATTCATCAGCAAGGCCTTGGATCAGTGGACCCATGAGTTGGGCATCGCCCACGTCTTCATCACACCGGGGAAACCCATGGAGAACGCTTACATCGAGAGTTTCAATGGGAGGGTGCGGGATGAGTGCCTGAATCTCCACTGGTTTCAAAGCCTTCCCGAGGCACGACTGGTCATTGCCGCCTGGCGCGAGGATTACAACCAAGTCAGACCGCATAGCAGTCTGGACGGCCAGTCACCGAACGAGTTCGCCCGCCTGCAAAAGGCGGGCTGAGGTACGCTAGTTGTTGCAAAAGGCCTGGACCGATAAATGGGGCACCCTCACACTCGCTCTCCGCCGTAGGCAAAAATTCTACGTTGCTCAACTCCGGCAGGGGGCCGTCTGGTTGGGTGAGGGTCTCCTCGAGCCTGTGAACATCCCATTCCAGCGGCGCGTCAGCACGCACCCGGTACACTTTCTTTTTCAGGTCATAGCCGATATCCAACCCAGGTACGCGGGCGGCCAGGTCCACCCGGACCTGGTGAAAGTAGTTTTTCGCCCGCTGTGGGGGAACGTCAGGAAAGAGTCGGTGTTGCAGCGTCTGGAGGCTGACTTCACCGTGGCGCAGGAGGAATGCCAGGATCTCTTCGGTGCGCCCTAGGGTCTGTCTGACTGAATTTGGGAGAATGGGGTCATGGGACGGACAGATTTGACCGAGCAGCAGTGGGCCAACTTGGCCCCCCTGCTGCCACCCCACCCCAAACGCGGCCACGCGTACAAGGACCACCGGGTCGTCTTGAACGGCATCATTTGGCGCCAGAAGACGGGGGCACCCTGGCGAGATATTCCTGAGCGGTATGGGCCATGGCAGACCTGTCATGACCGCTTCACCCGCTGGTCGCGTAACGGGGTCTGGGCCGAGATCTTGGCCGCCCTGCAACTGCAAGCGGATGCTGAGGGAAAAATTGATTGGGAGGGTGCAGCCGTGGACAGCACCCACGTCAAAGCCCACCGCAGCGCGGTGGGCGCACGCAAAGAACCCGCCAGGCTGGAAAAAAGGGGGCGCTCGAGGACGAGTGGCTCGGCATCAGTCGGGGAGGACGTACCACCAAAATCCACATCCTGAGCGACGGAAACCGACGCCCCCTCAGCATCCTGGTGTCGGCGGGACAGGCCAGCGATCCCACCTACCTGGCGCCTCTCCTGGACGCCGTGCGGGTGGGGCGTCCCGGTCCGGGACGCCCCCGAAAGCGTCCCACGACCGTACGGATGGACCGGGCGTACGGTGCGCGGAAATACCGACGTGTACTCCGAGAGCGGAAGATCAGATGCGTGTGTCCAGAGCGCAAAGATGCGCAACAAGCGCGTCTTCGCAAGGGGCGTCGGGGGGGAAGACCGCCTCAATTTGACGCACAAGCTTACGAAGGCCGTCACGTCGTGGAATGTGCCTTCAACCGACTCAAGGATTTTCGCGCCATTGCCACGCGGTACGACAAGCGTGGACACCAGTTTTTAGCCGGTGTCCACGTTGCTTGCATCCTTCTGTGGCTCTAGGACTTCAGTCAGACAGACCCTAGTCGAAAACCCACCCGTTCGCCGTCCACTTCCAGCGCGACCTGACCTAGGGTACGAAGGGACAACCGGGAAGGTGCGCGGAGCTGAAGCAGGGCACGCCGTTCAAAGTGCTCGGGGTCAAGCGCCAGCAGGTGGGCGTGAACCTGAGGGAGGAGTCGCCACTCCGGGTCAAGGAACGGTGCCGTGGGCAATGCCGTGGCGCTTTCCGCAGCCCGCTCCAGGTAACTTCCCCGCGCTGCTTGGTCCACCTCCGCCAGTGCAAGGCGGACGCGAACAAGGTCCCGCAGATGACCGCCGGAAGCAAAGGTCTCCTCGGCGGCCCGGAGGCACACGACACCGGCTGTCTCCCCATTGAGCGCTGCCCAGAGCCCGGCCCGGTGATCGAGTAGGGCCCGGTCGTACGGCGACTTCACCAGATGTCGCACTCGGCCGATCTGCACCCGGGCCAAGGCATCGTCACCGTCCTGAATCGCGGCATTAAGCAGGGTCAGGCGGAGACGCAGTTCCGTCCGGGGCTGCCCCTGCACGGTCGGAAGCAGGACGCGGCATGCTCGCTTGACGCCTTCCAGGTCTCCTCTGGCCCAGAGGAGCTGCGCGTGGTGCTTGTCCCGGAGCCGCTCCGCGGCGACGCCCCTCACGTGCGCTAGAGCTTGTTCGGCCTTGTTCAGGCGTCCAAGGACCAGCAGAGACGCGGCGCGCGCCACCCAGGTATACCCCTGCCGGTCCTGGTGCCCATGTTCCGCCGCGAAGGTCAGGTAGGCCACAGCCGGGACGTGCTCGTCAAAGTGCCCATGCAGGTGGCCGACCAGCGTCGCAACCGACACCTGCACGTCCACCGGGGCCTCGGCGGCCAGAGTCCAGGCCTGCATGGCGAGGGCCAGCAGGGTGTCCCGGGTTTCCCCCTGCGCCCACAGGAGGCGCGCCCGCTCTCGGTACCACAGCGCCGCGTCAGCCGACGGAAGCTTCGCAGGATTCACGTGGTCGAGGAGGGTCAGACCGAGCGCCGCGTGACCCTGTTGGAAGTGCAGGGAAGCCAGGTGCACTGCTGCCGCCTGCTCCCCAAGGTTGAGGGCCTGCTGCAACCGCAGGGCCGCTTCAGGCAGGCGGTTCAGGTGCAGGAGGCAGATGCCAGCCCAACGGAGGTCCTCAGGGGTGGGCGCCACTAGGGTCTGGAAGCACCCGAGGCCCCGGGCATGCTCCCCTGCCTGTGCCGCCTTCCTTACGCTCCCCATCCCCACAGAATATCGTCCCTGCAGTTGCTAAACGGGCGCAAACCGGCCGCTTCCTACCGTCCCGCCATGACTGTCACGGCCTGGTTTCGACGGCTTGTCACCGCCCTCCTGCTCGTTCTCTTCGCCTTCCCAGCTTCCGCCGAACCCGACCCGGAAGACGTGGGTCCGGCCGTCATCCCACAGGTCCAACCGGGCGTGCTCCCCGAGAGCCAGCCCTAATCAAGCCATGTATGCCGAGCAAGCGAACGTTCTGGCAGACCCGGGTGTGGCGCGGACTGCCGCGTGGCAGAGCGCAGCAAATGGGCTGCCTGTCAGCGGGCCAGTGATGGATCCCTGGCCGGTGACCTCAGCGGCTGAAGCGGTGGTGGTACGGCTGCGCTTCACCCCAGCTGCGGGCTTTCAGGTGTTGAAAGGCCAGTATCTTCAGCTGATCGATGCCCTGATTCTGGTAGATGGCAGCGTCGAATTCGACATTCATGTGCCCCCGGAAGGGAACGGTCTGTCCGGTGAACAGCTGACCTGGCTGCTTTCCTGGGGCAAGCGCGTGGAGGTGCTCGACCCGCCCGCTGCTCGTCAGGCCTGGCTCTCCAGGTTGCTCCTTTCGGAGACGACGGACGACCCCAGCGCCTTATCAGCGCCGTCATAACGTCGCGCGGCCTGTTGCTCTGGGACCCTGCTCAGGCAAGGGGCGTACAGCCGACAGGAACGGGGATCGCCCTGCGGCAGCGGCGTCCCCGGCGGAGGCTTCACGCCACGCTGGCCCGGCCTCACACAGCCAGGTGTTACCCATACACCGCCACCAAACACAGAGTGACGGCCTTCATCACGCTGGACCCAACGCCGACCCGGTACCAAAACGGACAGACGGCTCTGCTTCGGGGTCGGGTCGGCCAGCGCCTGATTTTCGCCCAGTTTCTGGCGTGGCAGCCAATCGCTGCGGGAGGATTATGTGGTCTGACAACGAATCCGCGGTTGATCTCTTGCGGTTCACGTACTTGACGGAATCAATGCTGGACTTGGTTCAGAACGACTTACTCCTTCCCCTCAGTAGCCGACAACTTGGGTGAGAGGTCGTCCCAGACACAGAATTTACGCCGTTTAGGGCTGGGCAAGATTGTGGGCGAGGACGGCTAGGACGACACGGAAGCGGAGTGAGGCCAGCGTCTTGGTCTGAACGGAGCGGATTTGGGCTTCGACGAGTTGGGAGAAGACAGTTTCAATCCGCTTGCGTACCTTTGGGTGGCGGTCTTCCCGCCACCCGGTGTCGTACCGGGAGTTTTTCTTCGGTGGAAATACGTATCCCAGGCAGCAGTAGCCCTTATCTCCGATGATCCTCGGCCCGCTGAACTCCGGCCATCTGCGGTTCAGCTCATAGCTCACCGTGGTGTCGTGGAGGTTGGCGGGTTTCAGCAGCTCAGTACCTGACAGGTTGTGATTTTTGCTGTCCAGGAGCGGGAAAAGGCGATTTAAGCAGTTCAAAGTACGTGTAGAACGTGGTTTTTCCCCAGCGCAGGGCAGTGCAGAGCAGGTCATGCCCGTGTCTCGCCCGGCTCCAGGCCGGGCGACCGTGCTTCTTCACAGGGATGGGCTGCTGCTGAGCCCGCCATGCCCCAACGCGAACCATCCAGGCGAGCGCCAGGCTCAGCAGACCGAACAGGCGCGAGAGGCGGTCCGGCTGGGTCATATGAGTCTGTTCGAGGTTCAGACCTCGCGTCTTCATCGCGCAAAAGGTGCACTCGATCCCCCACCTACGGCGGTAGGTCGTGAGGGTGTTCCAGAGGGACAGGTCAGAAGCGATCAGGACGCGCTCTCCCTGCGGGGAGAGCGTCGCCACCACCTGCATGAAGCTGCCATAGACCCAGACGCGCTCGAGCACGCCCCGAACCTCACCCGGTTTCAGATTCTGGAAGGCGTTCCGCGCGGGTTCGTCGTCCAGCAGCGTATCGTCCCGAATCCGAATGCACCGCTTGATCTTGCGGCCCCTTAAGAAGCTGAACCATTCCTGCCCGATAAACTCCCGGTCGGCAATCAGGACGGCCCAGCGCCGGGCCGGGAGACGCTTCAGGAGCAGCCCGACCAGCAGCATCCGGCCCCGCAGGTCACTGTTGCCGCCCATCGGGTCGCGCGAAGCGTCGCCCCTCGACCATGCGGCAACACCTGCCAGGTCAGGGGTAGCACCACGTCACCGAGGGCGACCCCCAGCACCAGGAGATTGAGGTCCGCAACGTCGAGCTTCCAGTTCGTCCGGTCCAGGACGAAGGTCAGTTTCCCCGCGGGAAGCAGCGGGAGCAGGACGTCTTGGACGTCCTGCGGCGTGAGGTTCGTCTCGTGGAAGGTCCGCGCCACCATCCGGGTGATGGAGGTAGGTGAGGCATCACGGTCGATGTGCAAAGCAATTTTGCGGTGCAGAGTGGACTCGGCCTGAAGAATCCCGAAGAGCACTTCGGTCAGCCGACGGAGCGTGTCTGACCGGTGATGAGGCAGTCGTCCCTTGAGGTACGCGGCGAATATGTCAACCTGCGAGAGGGCGGCATGGGGATGAATCACACACCCTTTTGTCGCCCTTCCCTCTGCTTTTCTGCGTCTTGGTCGACATTTCCGTCAGCCTGTCGAGTGCCGAGGGCACGCAGGATGCCGAAATGCCGTCTAGGACGCGCTTTTAACCGACCTGTCAGGTACTGAGGGTTTCGTAGACTTCGAGGGAATTGGCGATCTGGTCGCGAGTCATGGGCGTTTTCTCGCCGACCAGGTAGAGGTCTCCCGCGTTGGTCTGAATGATCAGATCCATCAGGTTTGCCGTAACGACACTCTTGACCTGAGTCTTGCCCCCCACAGCTTCCAGGGTGGTACGGAGCTTCTCGCTGAGATACTTGGCGTTGCCGTAGACGTACACCCGGTCCTGCGTGGAGTTCGCCCCGACAATGCTGTAGGTGTACTCATCGTTCAGCGCCTCGCCTGAGAGCAGGTCAACGGAGGTCGGGCCAAGCACTTCGAGCCGGACGACCAGAAGGCCATGCGGGTTGTTCACATCGAGACTCGAAACAGCCTTGATGCTTTGAGCGCTCTGCTTCTGGCTGACACTCCGCTGAAGCGTCATCATCTGGCTGAGGGCTGAGGGGATGCGCTCCGCTTGAGTCAGTTTCGCGGGCGGCACTGCGGTCGGGACAAGCTGGCGAACGACCTTGCTATCAGTAGCCGGGACCTGGCTTTGCGGGGCTTGAGTCCCACAAGCGGCGAGGGCGAGGGTGCTGCTGATGACCAGGAGCAGTGGATAGTGGCGCATATGATCTTCCCCTTGAAGCGTTGTAGGAATCGTGCAGAACGATAGGCTGATCCAAGAACCACGAGGAAATGTAGTCCTCAGCTCAAATAAGGTGGGCCGAAGCCCACCTCAGGATTCAAGGTTGTCCGATGCGGAACTTGACCACATCGCTGGTCAGCGTTTTCGCCACGCCCTTGGACGTCCAGCGGATTCTGGCCTTGAGATTATAGTCCGTGTCCTTCCGAAGCTCGATCTGCTTCTGGAATTTATAATCCCACGGGTTCTGCGCGTCCGGTGCCAGAGGCTCGCGCTCGCTGGTACTCCCCAGGACTGTACTGTCGTCTAGGAACTCAACCGTCGCGGGAACGCCCCCCATCGGGCCATAGTCCACGAGCGCGGTCATGCTCACGGTCGTCGAGCCAGCACTGGGCTGGGCGACCTGGAGTGAGATTCGGAACGGCTCGCCGACAGGATCGGTGATCGGCTGGTTGCAGCTCGTGACCAGCACGAGGACAGAGCCTAAAAGAAGTCGCTTCATGGGTACCTCAAAAAAGCTGGAGCAGGACAAGCTTGGGTAGAAACCGTCAAGGCCGGGGGTTCGAGGGGCTGAGGTAGATGCCGTTGATGGTCTTGATATCGCCTGCGCTCAACTTGAATTTCCGGGGCAGGTATTCAGAGAATGTCCCTACGTATGGGCCTTTCGGCGTAACACCGTAGACGTGAGGGGATTCATAGAGCATGATGGAATCGTAGTCGAAGTTCTCGTAGTACCGGAAGTCTTCCCCACACCTCTTCGCGGTATTGGCGGTGACCCTCACATAGTTGTCGCGGTCACACCGGTCCTGCTCGTGAGGCAGGCCGACGACGTGGCCCATTTCATGCTGCATCGTGCCTGTCGAGGCATTCTCGCAGCCATAACCGACATTGATATTGATGAAGTTGGGGCCGGTAAAGGCCACTCTACCTTGGTAGCCCACGTATGCCTGGCCGCAGTATTCCGTCACGTTGACGGGATTCACACTCACCATGTTGCCGCTAGGCGTGAATGACCTGTACCACTTGATGGCGGTGTTGGAGGCGTTCCACTCGGCAACCTGCTGTTCCAGTTGGTTGATCTGGCTTTCCGTGAAGCCGGGCGCATAGTAGTAGTCCACCCGCTTGCCCGCCCACATGTAGGCGGTGGTTCGGATCGCGCAGAACAGCGTGCGCACAGAGCAACCGTCCGGATTCAGGCCGATGCTCTGCGTACTCATGGGCGTCTTGCCGGAAATGAAGTCTTCTACGTACTGGACATACTCCGGCATGTTTTCGCTGGGCGCAATGACCTCATCGCCATAGGCGGCGTACCCGCGCAAGTTCCTGTACAGCAGGGTTTCCCCGTTGGAGAAGGTGTGTTCGACCCACCCCTCCGCCGTGAGCTTATCGGCGAGGTCCGATGAGAGTTGCCGCAACCCGGCGGTGCTGGTTTTGGTCACGGGCATACCTTTTGGACTCAGCATCACGCTTTCATCGGGCAAGGTGCCCTTGGAAGGCCCTGCCGTGGCGGGAGTGGAGACTCCCGCTTGATTACAGGAAGCCAGCAAGAGCGCCAAAGCCACCGGAATGGAACGGAGCAGGTTACGGTTCTTCATGTGTCCCCCTGGAGTTGCCGGAGTCATGCGAGAGCCTCCGCACCCGGTGGATGACCGTGAGTGGCGTAGACCGATGCTTGTGTCCGGCTGGTGTGTACCGTATCCAGGGGGCGGTTTGCACCCGTATTGCAGTCAAGCCCTTCAACTGCAATACGGGTGCAAACCGCACGTTTCTTAGCCTCCAGGGGTCACGGAGGTTTCCCTTGAGACGACTGCTATGCGCCCTCGTCCTGCTGTGCGCCGGGATCGCCCATGCCGACCCCGGTGACGGCTCTGGCCCGCCCCTCACCCCTGTGCCCACTCCGATCTCTCAGCCCGTTCCCCCGCCTGCTCCCAGCGTTCCAGTAAAACCGCTACCTTCGACCACTTCCCACCCCTGACACCGCCGTTCACCCTCCCAGACTGAGGCGCACTGTTACCGCACCTCAAGCAATCGTCAGTGGCGGTACCCCAGATTTTTCCTCCGCCACTGACGCATTTCCATATCCGCCGTCTGATCGCTGACCTCCGCGTACCGCAGGGTGGTCTGAATGTGTTGGTGGCCCAGCCGTTTCCTGATCGTTGCCAGGCTCACGCCGCCGTTCACCAACTCCGTCGCATGGCTATGTCGGAGTTGGTGCAGCGTGCAGGTCACCCCGGCACGCCCTGCGTACCCCTGCCAGCGTTCCTGCACGCTCTGGTAGCGCAACGGTCCCCCACGTCCGTTTTTCCTGGCCTGGAACAGAGGGCCATGGGTGTATCCCAGTGTCCGCAGGTAGCGCCGCAGCAGGTTCACCAGTCTGGGATCGTCCAGCAGGACCGTCCGCTTCCGGCTGCCCTTGCCGATCACCGTCAGGTGTTCGTCACCCCGTGTCAGGTCGAGGTCTTCCACGTGGATGCCCAGCGCCTCACCGATTCGCAGCCCCGTCTCGAAGACCAGTCGGAACAGCAGAGCGTCCCGCACCTGTTCCGGCGGAATCGCCGCAAAGATGCGCTCGATCTCCTCCCGCCGCAACCCTCGCGGATGCGGGGGCGGCAGGCGGGGATGTTCCAGGTGGAGGGTGGGATCGCGATCCAGCAGGTCATGTTGCAGTGCCCAGCGGCAGAACCGTTCCAGGGCCGTCTGCTTCCGGCTGCGCGTTGCAGGTGCCCAGTGCGAATGGGCTGCAAAGTAGTTCGCCAGGGTTTCTCGTTCCAGCAGGTGTCCCGTCTCCTGCAACCAGCCGGTCAGGTGGCGCAGGTCCGCGCGATACGCGCGGACCGTCTGCGGACTGCGCTTCAAGTCCGCCAGAAAGCGTTCCGCCTGGGTCTGGAGAGTGGGTGCATCCACGCCTGCCTCCTCTTCCTGCGATAAGTGTAAAACAGAGGGTCCGCAGCAGGGGAATTGGGGCAGCCGTTGATCGAGGATCGGAATGAAGAATCCAGTGATAACACCTATTCCAGCAGGAAAAGAGGCCATGGTTCCGAACCCCTGGAGAGCGCCTTGACTCTCCGCCCGCCCACCCTCCTCACTTCAACTCAACGCGAGCAGTTCACGCGCTTCCCCGTTCTCGATGAACGCACCCTCGCCCGGTACTACCTGCTGAGTGAGGACGACCTGCGGCTGATCCGGGAACGCAGGCGGGACTTCAACAAGCTGGGCTACGCCGTGCAGCTCACCGTGCTGCGCCACCTCGGGCGCGCGCTGCGTCTCGGCGAGATGCCTCCCGAGGAGGTCCTGGCTTATCTCACCGAGCAACTGCGGGTAGACCCGGCGTGCTACCACCAGTACGCCGCCCGTGAACCCACCCGCTATGAACACTTCACAGCCCTGTGCCAGCACCTCGGCTACGTCGAGCTGTCCCGCCGCCTGAATCACGAGTTGCGGGACTGGCTGGTACCGCTGGCGGTGATCACCGACCAGCCCTTCGGGTTGATGAGTGCGCTGATGGACGAGTTGCGGCGGCGCTGCATCCTGGTGCCGCGCTTCAGCGTCCTCGAACGTCTGGTCCATTCGGCCCGGGGCCGCGCCGATCAGCACGCCTACAGCCTCTTGAACCTGCCCCTGAAAGGCGATTTGTCCGAACGGGTGGACGTCCTGCTGTCACCGCAAGGGGATGAGCCGATTTCACGCTTCGCCTGGTTGGGCCGCCCTGTCGGCGCACCCAAGCCCAAGAATGTCCTGGCCCTGCTGGACAAGCTGGCTTTCGTGCGGACCTTCCCAGTACAGAGCAACCTGCGGGCCTTTCTGCCGCAGAACCGTCTGGATCACCTGGCACAGGAAGCGAGGCGCCTGAGCGCCTCGCTTCTGGCGGACTTCGAACCGCAACGGCGGCGGGCGACCCTCATGGCCTACCTCTTCGATCTGTCGGAAACCCTGACGGATGACCTCCTCGACATGCACGACCGGGTGATGGTGTCGCTGCTGAGAGAAGGCGAGCGGGCAGCGGCCGAGGTCTTCGGGCAGCAGGGACCGCCGCTCGTCGAGCAGTTCGGCACGTTCAAGTCGGTGTGCATGGCGGTCCTCGCCGCGCGGGAGCAGGGGGCCGATCCCTATCAGGCCATCGAGGCCGTCGTGAACTGGCAACAGCTCGTCGAGACCGTGCGGGAGAAGGAGGTGGTGAGGACCGAACAACTCGATCCCCTGCACCATGCCATGAAGGGGTATGCCAAGGTACGAAGCTACGCGCCTCGGCTGCTGACCGCCTTCACCTTCCAGGCCGAGGGCAAGGCGGCTCCCCTGGTCGAGGCACTGAATGTCCTCCGCGAGATGTACATCTCAGGGAAGCGCACCCTGCCCGAACACGTCCCTATCAGTTTTGTGCGGCAGAAGTGGACCGGGCAGGTGTTCCGAGAGGGCACCGTTGATCGTCGTGCCTACGAGTTGTGTGTGCTGGACGAATTGCGGCTCGCGCTGCGAGCCGGAGACGTGTGGGTGACCGGGAGTCGCAAGTACAAGGACCTCGACGCCTACCTGCTGCCGCAGGGCACCTGGCAGAAACGCCTCTCCGAGCTGTCACTCGACCTGCCCGAGACCTTCGATGCCTTCTGGACGGCCACGGAACCCAAGCTTGCCGGGCAGTTGCGCGAGGTGGCAGAACTGCTCTCCAGGGGTGCCCTGTCTTCGGTGTCCGTACAGCGCGGCAGGCTCCGGATCGGGAAGGTCACGAAGGCCGTGCCCGATGGGGTGGAGCCTCTGGAGCGGAGACTGAGCGCGCGGCTGCCGCGCGTGAAGATCACCGACCTGCTGCTGGAGGTCAACGCCTGGACCCGCTTCACAGGCGCTTTTCTAAATCTGCACAGCGGGAAGGAGGTGGAGCGCCACGACCACCTGCTGACCGCCATCCTCGCGGACGGCCTGAATCTGGGGCTGACCAAGATGGCGGAGGCCTCCCCGGACCCCGGCATGACCGCGCGCCGCTTGATGTACCTCGCTGACTGGTTCGTCCGCCCTGACTCCTACGCGGCGGGTCTCGCTGAACTGGTCAACTTCCAGTCCAAGCTGCCCCTGGCCGCTTTGTGGGGGGACAGCACGACGAGCAGTTCCGACGGGCAACGCTTCCCGACCGGGGGGCGGGGCAAGAGTTTCGGGCACCTGAACGCGAAGTACGGCCGGGAACCGGGCGTGCTGTTCTACACGCATGTGAGCGACCAGTATGCCCCCTTCCACACCAAGGTCATCACCGCCAATGTGCGGGACGCCCTACACGTGCTGGACGGGCTGCTGTACCACCTCTCGGAGCTGAAGATCAAGGAACATTACACCGATACGGCGGGGTACACCGAGCAGGTCTTCGCCCTCTGTCACCTCTTGGGATTCCGGTTCGCCCCCAGGATTCGGGATTTGGGAGAGACGCGGCTGTACACGCCCGAGGTCGGTTCAGCCTACGGTCTGCTGGAGCCGCTGGTGGCCCAGCGGCTCAACCTGCGCCTAATCCGCGAGCATTGGGACGAGTTGCGGCGGCTCACGACGTCAATCAAGGCGGGTACGGTGACAGCCTCGTTGATCCTGTCCAAGCTCGCTTCATATCCAAGGCAAAACGGTTTGGCATTGGCCCTGCGCGAGCTGGGCCGCGTCCAGCGGACATTGTTCACGCTGGAGTGGCTGCGCGACCCTGAGTTGCGCCGTCGTGTGCTCGCGGGCTTGAACAAGGGGGAAGCCCTGCACGCGCTGAAGCGGGCGGTGGCCTTTCACCGCAGCGGGGAGATTCGGGATCGGTCGTTCGAGGCTCAGAGCAACCGGGCCAGTGGCCTGAATCTCGTGACGACGGCCATCGCTGTCTGGAACACGGTGTACCTGGGTCGCGCGGTGGAGGCCCTGCGCGCGGAGGGCACGGACGTGCCCGACGAACTGCTGGCGCATGTGTCGCCCTTGGGATGGGAGCACATCGGGCTGACGGGCGACTACGTGTGGCGCCCCGAAGGGGTCCCCGTGGAGGGGGCATATCGGGCACTGCGCGAGTAAAGCTCGTGCAGGACGAGCTTTTTCCTTAGCGTAGTAGGATTTCCGAACCTTGTCGTAGCCCCGTGTGGGGAACACCCTCTGCCTAATCCGCCTATCGTTTATTCATCCGGTCCATCCCCACCCGTGTGGGGCACACCCCTCGCGGATGATCTCCGGGGCGACGCCCAACGGTCCATCCCCACCCGTGTGGGGAACACCCTCTGCCTAATCCGCCTATCGTTTATTCATCCGGTCCATCCCCACCCGTGTGGGGCACACCCCTCGCGGATGATCTCCGGGGCGACGCCCAACGGTCCATCCCCACCCGTGTGGGGAACACCCGCGTTGTCCGGTGGGGAGCACCGGGGCAGGCGGTCCATCCCCACCCGTGTGGGGAATACACGTTGGCGGCCTCCGCGCTGCTCTGGCCGCTCGGTTCATCCCCACCCGTGTGGGGAACACACGTCGACGGAATCGCCATCGACCTCCTGTGCCGGTTCATCCCCACCCGTGTGGGGAACACCGGTGGGGGCTAATCGTGGGGGCCGCGCTGTGCGGTTCATCCCCACCCGTGTGGGGAATACGGGGCACGCCACTCAGCCGGGAAAGCGCCCGCAGGTTCATCCCCACCCGTGTGGGGAATACCTCTCGCCGGGCTACGTGCTGAGCCACACCGCCGGTTCATCCCCACCCGTGTGGGGAATACGCCTTTGAGGCGTCGGCGCAAATCGCCGGGGCCGGTTCATCCCCACCCGTGTGGGGAATACGAAACAAGCGGCAAAACGGCCATTTCCTCCGCCGGTTCATCCCCACCCGTGTGGGGAATACTCAAGCTGGACAAAACGTCGTCCGCGCCGAAGCGGTCCATCCCCACCCGTGTGGGGAACACATGTTGCCCGCGCTGGTGGTCACCCGGCGGACCGGTCCATCCCCACCCGTGTGGGGAACACGCCCGCAAGCGACAGGAAGGTTTGCCCCTGAGCGGTCCATCCCCACCCGTGTGGGGAACACGCGGTGGGGGTTGACCCGGGGGCACCTCTTTTCGGTCCATCCCCACCCGTGTGGGGAACACGAGATGTGGGTGTATGCACACGCGTGTGTGTGCGGTCCATCCCCACCCGTGTGGGGAACACGCCCGAACAAACCCGTCCCGCGCCTCTCTGAGCGGTCCATCCCCACCCGTGTGGGGAACACGTGATGGCGTGCCCGGGTTGAATGCGGAGCATCGGTCCATCCCCACCCGTGTGGGGAACACGCCGGGTCGAGGGCCTGCAGCGCGCGGAGGGCCGGTCCATCCCCACCCGTGTGGGGAACACGTCACCTCGTCGCCGCCCGTGACGTACCGATGCGGTCCATCCCCACCCGTGTGGGGAACACGCAGCATCTGGGACACTAAGGCAGCCCGCTACCGGTCCATCCCCACCCGTGTGGGGAACACACCTCGTTTCCTCGCGCGGGCTGTTCGGCGTGCGGTCCATCCCCACCCGTGTGGGGAACACTCCCTGCTGGAACGGGACCTGGACCTGAGCGTCGGTCCATCCCCACCCGTGTGGGGAACACATCTAATGGCTGGTGGCTCAATCTTCGTTTGGCGGTCCATCCCCACCCGTGTGGGGAACACATCCAGGGGCGTGGCTCGAAGTCCCGCACATCCGGTCCATCCCCACCCGTGTGGGGAACACGTAGGCGCGCCAGTACGCGAGGGGGACACCGTCGGTCCATCCCCACCCGTGTGGGGAACACACTTTGGAATCACGCTATCGAGGGGCGGTCCATCCCCCTCAAGTCTCCAACGAGGAGCGTAATTTTAGTCACAAAGTTTCAAGCTCCTCGGGAGGGCCATACTCCTGGCTCAACTGCGCGTGGCGAGCGTCCCGGACAGCAACCAGGGTGTAGCCGTCCAGGTGAACGAGCGTGCGGTCCTGTTCACCGTGAATGCGGATAGCAAAGCCCTGTTCGTTGTTGGCTCGGTAGACCTGCGTGCAGCGGCCTGCGCGGGCATGCTGGACGCATTTGTCCCACAGAAGGTCGCGGACAAGCGCACTCACTTGGCCGACATACACGCCGGTTTGTACCTCGATCAGCCAGCGGGTAAGCTCGCCGCGCAGGGAGGGCGGGACACGTTCAAGCGTCATCACGAGCATGGTTCACCCCGCCCTGAACGTTTCCCTCCGGATCCCAGAGGTCGCCCGGATCGTTGCTGTCTGGGTCGTCTTCTGGGCCACAGTCGTCAAGGAGCGTGAGGAGATCGCTGACCATCCGCTCCAGTAGCCGCAGATGGGTCATGTGGTCGCGCAAGGCAGTGCGAACGCGCCGTTCGAGGTCCTCCGGTCCGTGCGCGGCTTCCTGAAAGGCGACGGGGAGGACAATTTCCGTCTTGTAGAGGTCAGCCACGTCATAGACGAAGCTGAGCTGCTTACCGGTGTGGATGAAGCCCAGGGCGGGGCTGTAGCCACAACTGAGGATGGCGGCGTGTGCGAGGCCGTACAGACAGGCTGTGCCGGTGCTGATCGCCTTGTTCATCGGCGTGGTCCGGTCCCAATCGTTCCGCCGGTACTGGCGGCTGTCCCACTTCACACCGTACGCAGCGCTGTAGCGGGCATAGGCGTCGCGGACCCGCGCACCCTCGCGGCCGCGAATCTGCTGCAGGCTCAGGTTGGCAGGCAGCCCCTCCGGGAAGCGCATGGCATACATCTGCCGGACGACGCGTTGACGGCTGGCCGGATGGGCCCACAGGGCGACCTGACGCTGCAAGCGTGTAGAGCTGCGCGTCTCGCCGATACCCGAAGCGTACAGCCGCACGCCCTGCTCACCCACCCACAGGAGCGAGCAGCCCGTGTCGGAGAGGGCCTTGACCGCGCTGTGGCTGACGCTGGTACCGGGACCCAGGAGCAGCACACCCAGGCTGGCGGCCGGGATGCCCACCATCCCTTCGGGGTGGTAGGCGCGCAGACCACGGTCGTCCTGTTCAAGGCGGGTGTGTTCGAGGTAGAGGTAACTGGTCCCATCACGAAACTTAGGCAGCTCACGCAGGTTCTGTTGCTTCCAGATGATGGCGTTTCCTTCTTCGGTCAAGGCCTACCTCCCCGCGAGGCTCAGGAGGCCGAAGCCCAGCGCCTTGCCGTGCCCGATCCCCTGACGGACGGTGTGGGCCAGCCGCTCGGGGTCTTCTACCTGCAACAGGCCGTCAAAGGTCACGGCGTGCAGGGTCAGGGGACGCGTGCTGCCCGGCTTTCGGTCGCAGACGGTGCGGGTCTGGAGGATGTCGGCCCTCAGCACGGTGAAGCCGCCGCGTTCCCCCTGGCGGTCGAGCCAGGCCAGCGCCTCGCGGGCGCCATACAGGGCAAAGCGCTTGGGCTTCCCGGTGCGGTCGTCTTTCCGGGTCACCGTGGGATTGGCCTGGAGGCGAAAGCGCAGGTGCCGTCCCGCTGTCAGCACCCCGCTGAGGTGAAGAAGCCGTGTCTCGGCGGTCTCCAGATACCCGGGGTGCCGTTCCGTAAGCGCCCCCCAGTTCGGTTCGGTCTGACTCTGTACAAGCAGGTAGCCGCGACCCTCGTTCCGCCACAGCACGCGCTCGCCGTCCGGCAGCGGGGTACCCGGTTCGCCCGCACCCGGAAAGGCCCAGCGCAGGCTTTGGTGAATGGCGTAGCCGCTGCCCAGGTCGCGCCGAGCCTGCGGGTGGCGCTCATTCAGGATCAGGCGGGAGAGGTACATGAGGGCACCTCCTCGTCGGGTTGGCGGGGGGGCAAGGTCAGGCGTTCACTGAACACGTACACGGCGCGCAGGGCATACCGGCGCGCGGCAAAGGGGCCAGCCGGTTCGTCACGCCGTTCGGCGGGAGAAAGGCGCTCGCGGCCAGGAAGGTCGTCCGGCACGGCCCGCTGGTCGACCACAAAGCGGTAAGGGGCGTCCTGACACCGCTGGCGGCGCTCCTCGTCCGGCAGCCGCTCGCAGCCGCGCAGGCTGGGCGCCAAGCGCAGCACTTCCAGGAGCGGTCCGTCCTGCACGCCCTCCGGCAGCCAGACGGGCAGGCTGGGCAGGAACGCCTTGCGGCCCAGCGCAAGGGGCCAGTGCGGATTTTTCAGGGCAGCTTGGATTTCGGTGAGCAGCGACGCGTCCCCGCTGAGCCCCGCGTAAAAGGCAGCGTCCGAGAGGTACACGCGCCGGGTCAGACTCGTACTCGTTCGGCGCTCGCCGGGATAGAGCTGAGCGGTGTGATAGTCGGTGCGAACCAGGCCCTCGCGGTCCACCCGTACACCAAAGGCCAGCCGCGCCAGGTGATCCACCGGCTCGGCCCGGTCGAGGCCCAGCGCGGCGGCCACCAGACCCAGCACGCCCGATTTGCTGGGTTCCTGTTCGCTGTCACGGTCATCGAACCGTGAGCGGGTTCCCCACGACTGCATGGGGCCCACCAGTCTCAGAAGCAGGGTGCCCACGGTCAGCGCAGCCCGTCCAGCAGGTGCTCCACATCCGCGAGGGTGGCATCCAGCAGCCCTGCAATATCGGGGAAGCGCTCGCCGGGCAACGCCTCCAGGTCGCGTTCGTCGCGGGCATTCACGTACCGGCCCCGCCCCGCCTGGCCAAAGATGCGCTCCTGACGGTCCCACTCGGCAGCAAGGGCCTTCATGCTGTTCTCGACGATGCCTCCCTGTCCAGGCCGGACCGGCACCTCAAAGGCGTTGGCGAGGTTGCGTGGCGAGGCGTCCTCGCGCACCACGGTAGCGAACAGGCTGGGCGGATTGTGGGCCGCGAAGGTGTTCTGCTTGCCTCCCGGCAATGCATAGACGGCCGCCGTCAGAAAGGCCCGCAGGCCGCGCAGGGCCAGGTCTGCGTCACCCCCCAGGTTCTCCAGCAGCTTGGCGAGGTCTACCGCCGCGTAGCGGTAAAAGGTAGCGCTGCCAAACTCCACCGTACCCAGCATGTCCGCGCCCGCGTTGTCCTCGGGCTTGAGGTCATCCACCGCCGTGTAGAAGTCGAATTCGCGGTTCGCGGCGTGCGTACCGAGGGCGTGCGCCACCTGCGCGGCAGCGTCCGTGTTCTTGTCGGGCAGATCTGCCAGCATTCGACCGAAAAGGGCCACGTCCACGGCCTTGGTGCCGTTCAGCGCGTTCGCCAGTTGCCTCCCGATGTCGCCGGGCAGCTCGGCCTTCTTGCTGCCCTTGGCCTTTTTCTTGCCCTCGTCCGCGGCTGGTGTCAGAGCGGCGAAATCGTCCCAGTGAGCCTCGATGATGCCCGCCACCCGTTCGAGCTCGTCGCGGCCCAGGAAGAGGAGGTACTGGCTCTTGCCGTCCTTGACGGGGAGACCGAGCCCGCCCAGCGCGGCCATCGCCGCCGCCTCTGCCTCATCGCGGCCACGGCCACGCTGCACCAGCAGGTCGCGGATGGCCTCATGCGCCCGCTTGGTGCGCTCGCCCAGCTCGTCCGGGTTCAGGAGCTGCTGCTCGCGGAAATAGAGCCGCATGGCCCGCTTGAAACTCTGGGAACTGATACGCGCGCGGCGGACTCCGCCGAAATAGGCATCCTTGGGGCTACCGGTGTCGTCGCGGTTGAGGTTGCTGGGGGCAAAGTTCTGAAGGATGTGCAGTTCGAGCAGGGCTTTCATTCTAGGGTCTCCTCTTCGGTGCCGGGGGCGGGCGTAAAGGTCCGTGGGGCCGCGTCGTCCTCGTCACTGGCCGCGGGTACGGCCTTCTCGGGCGATTCGGCGTGGCGGTAGAAGTCACGGGCCCAGGTCTGACGCACCGCGTCGCCCCAGCGGGTTACGTCCCGGAGCAGTTGTGGCCAATCGGGGTGCATGTTGGCGGCCTTGAGGAGGGTCACCGCCTGCCGCAGGTGGTAGGAGAGGGCCTCGCGGTCGGCGTCCAGCAAGGTCAAAAAGCGTTTTTCGATGCTGGGGCGGGCGTCCTGGGAACGGTAGAGGTCACCCAGCAGCGCCCCCAGTGACAGCGGCTTCCGGGCCTGCGTCTTGGTGCGCTCCTCTTCCGGCTCGTCGTCGTGGGGCCGCTCAACCAGAGCGTAGAGGCCCGCCACGAGGTACAGGGCGCGGCGCTGGCTCTGCTCCAGCCCGTCGAGCTCCTCCTTCCGGGCCCAGGCGAGGCCGCTGCGGTACGCCACGCCCTCCAGGAAATAAGCCCCGTAGGCGGGCCGGTCGTCACTCAGGGTGCGGCGCAGCTCGGCGTGCTGTCCGCGCGAGAGTTTCGCCAGTTCCGCAAAAAAGCGTTCCTCCGGGGGCTGTGTTGCGGGTGCAGTCGTCATGCGGGAACCTCCTTGGGCAGGGCGGCCAGCAGCCGCCGCACGGCTTTCTGCTCGGCGCGCAGGGCCGGGCCGCTCCGGCCCACACCCTCCACGGCCACGTCCCAGGCGGCCCAGGCAGCGCGGCGCAGTTCGTTCTGCCACTCGGCCCAGGCCGCGTCCGTGTCGCCGTCCAGGGCGAGCAGGTACGTGCGGAAGGGGGCTTCGAGCTGCGCCCAGTAGGTCGCCTCCACCTGAAGCGTGCTGACAAGAGCGCTCACATCCTCCTTGTGCGGCTCGCGCTCGCCCACTCGGGTCAGGAGTTCCTGACACAGCAGCCGCACAGCCTGACGGAGGAACTGTCCCAGCTTCTTGGCGTCGGTCAGGGCGAGGGAGATGGTGTTGGTGAACTTCTGGGCGTCATTCACGTACAGCTTGGGAAGGCTATAGGTCTCCTGCCGGAATGCAAACGCCTTGCCCTGATCGGACAGTTGGCCGTAGACGCTCACCGAGACGATGGGGCCGTACCGTTTCTTGTCGCCGGCCTTCGAGCGGGTCGCCTGCGCAAAATCCGTGACCCGGTTTACCGGCGGTGTCTGGCGTTGAACGGCGGTCAGCACCGCGCGGGCATGTTCCACCGTTCCTGCAGGAAGGCCGGAGCGGACCTGCTGCGCTTTCTTGCCGTTCAGGTACAGCTCGTTCTGCGGTTCGGGCAGGATCGCGCTCAGGTCACGCCAGAACAGCAGTTCGCGCTGGAGCTTCTGTGGGAAGAGCTCCTGTTTCTTCGGATCACCGCTCGGAACCAGCGTCACCATCGGATCACGGTTCTGTCCCTCCCCCAACGGGTTTCCGTCCACAGGAATACCCGCGCCAAAGCCGATGAAGCGCACCGTTCCCTGCTCGTCTTCCGGGTGAAGCAGGATGCTGCGGCTGAGCCAGGCGTAACGGTCTGCAATGCCCCGAATGGCCTGGGGGCGTGGCGCGTCCTTGTCGTTGCGCTCGCGCAGTTCGGCCACGCTGTGCGGCTCGCGTTCCCAGGCGGGTCGGTCACGGTCATGCATCACTTCGGGGTAGGGCACCAGGTTCAGACAAAAGGTCTGGTGTAGATTCGCCCCCTCGGCCACCACCAGGGCTGCTGTCGCCACCGGTGCCGCCGCAGCACTCGTGGTAAAGCGTTTGATCAGGCCGCCCAGCATGAATGTCTGCGCTTCCAGCAAGCGGCGCGCCGCCTCGGCGGGTGGAATGGCATCCGTGCGTGCGCCGCCGGGTCGGGCCGCCGGGTTAAACAGCGCGGATGTGTTCGCGCTTCCTACCTCTGCGCCCAGCCGTGTCCAGTGGCTTAGAAACTTGCCGCCCTCCAGTTCGGGCGTCAGGCCCGGCAGCTGCAGAAAGGGCCGCTCTGAATGAAAGAGGTCGAAGGCGTCGTGGTGAGCTTCTAGGTACCTGTCGAGGGCCTCAGCAGGAAAACCCTCCCGGTACCACTGCGCCGCCTGCTGGGCATCACGTGGCCCCAGAAGCGCTCGGTGCAGCACCGCCAGGCACAGCCGCAGCGCCGCCACCGTCATCAGCGGTGAGGCCGCGTCTATTCGGGTGTACTTCTGGGCCTGCGTCAGCGCCTCGCGCAGGCTCACTTCCTGCACGCCACTTGGTCCACGCACGGGCAGCCAGGGTTCGGTCAGGAGATTGAATGTGGCCGTCATGGCACCTCCGCCCCGATTGAAGCACGGGGCAACGTCAAAAAAGGCCGCACATGCGGTGGGACAGGAGGGGAGCATTCCCCCCTCGCCACCAGCAGTTAAACGGAGTAGCCGTGCTGTTTGAGCCAGTACTCCCACAATTCCAGTGAAAGTTCCTGCTCCAGAAGCTTGTTGAACTCCCACGGGCTGACTAGACCTTTGCACTTCAGGGCGGCTCGTCGCGCCGCAGCCCTGAAGACCTCTTTGATCTCTTCCATGTCCACGTGCGGTTCTCCTCAGGAGTGAGGGGCTTGGTGCCCACAGTGGTAGACTGTGGTGCAGCCGAAACGATGCGGTCTGTGGTGGGCGAACCTTGAATTGCTGCTTCCCTCACTGGAAACAGCGGTTCGCCTGCTCCTCCTTTGCCTCCACCTTAAGGGGGCCGCGGCCGAATTGCAAGTGCTTTCCAAAGCTATGACGGGCTGGAAAGTGACGTCATAACTTCTGAACGAGGCAAAATGAAATCCCCACCAATGTGGGGAAGTCGTCTCCTGCTTAGCTGTATCCTGCCCGTCATAGCGGATCATCCCCACCCGAGTGGGGAAACAGAGCAGTGACAATTGTATGCCTCTCCTCGGCATGAACCGTAACCCCCAGCAGCCCGTCTTCCCCTACGCTGGGGCATGCCCCTTCCTCCTCTTTCCGACGCTGCCTGGAATCTGTGGGCCAAGAGCGACAAGAACTATGGGGATGGCCGCTGGCTGCCGGTCGTCGCCCACCTGCTCGATGTGGCGGCCTGCGCCTGGGAGATTCTGAACCTGGAGCCGGAACGAACGCTGGACCTGTTCGCCGCCGACTACGGTCTGGATAGGGAAGGGGCGCAGCGGTGGGTGTGTGCCCTGGCCGGGCTGCACGACCTGGGCAAGGCGAGCCCGGCCTTTCAGGGGTTGTGGAAGGAAGGTGCGGCGCGTACCCGGCGGTTCCTGTCCTTTGCCGAACCGCCTCTGCCCGAGCCACACGGCAAAGTCACCCAGGATCTGTTGTGGGGCCTGCTGGAAGACCCATTCGGCTGGCCTGCTGAAGTCGCCCAGCAGGTTGCCGATGCGGTGGGCTGCCACCATGGGCGGCGCTCGTGGGTGAATGGCCTGCCCGAGGCGCAGTGCGGTGACGAGAAGTGGCGTGACGCGCAGTTCGAGTTGACCCGTGCGGTCCTTGTCGCGCTGCAGGTGCCGCCCGCCCCCCAGGTCTCCTGTCTGTCCGGCCCCGCCTTTATGCGCCTGGCGGGCCTGACCAGTTTTGCCGACTGGGTGGGGAGTTCCTTCGAAGTGCCGCCCACCCCGGACGAGCTGGCGCGCACGGACCCTGCCGCCTACTTCGAGAGGGCGCAGGAAAAGGCCCGGCAGAAGCTGCGGGAAATCGGCTGGACGAAGCGCGAACCGCTCCGGGCGGAGCTGCCCAGCATAGAGACGGTCTTTTCTTATATTCCCGGCTTCTCACCCCGCGACCTCCAGCGGGAGATGGCCGAGCTGCACGCGGGGTTGGACGAGCGCCCTACCCTCACCATCGTGGAAGCGCCCATGGGGGAAGGGAAAACAGAAGCGGCCCTGTACACCTTCCTTCAGCGGCAGAACGCGGCGGGACACCGCGGGCTGTACGTGGCGCTGCCCACACAGGCGACGGGAAACGCGATGTTCACCCGCCTGAGCGCCTTCCTCAAGGCGCAGGGCCGCGCCACTCCTCCCGACCTGCAACTGCTGCACGGCGGCACCCTGCTGAACGAGACCTACCAGGCCGAGCTGAAGCGCACCCGGACGCTGCTGCACCCGCGGGGCAACGTGGACGGCGACCCCGCCGAAGCCCCCGACATCCGCGCGGAGGGGTGGTTTAGCATCCGCAAGCGAGCACTCCTGAGCGAGTACGGCGTGGGCACGGTGGATCAGGCACTCCTGGGCGTGCTGAACGTACCGCACCAGTTCGTGCGGCTGTGGGGCCTGGGCAACCGGGTCGTCGTGCTGGACGAGGTGCACGCCTACGACACGTACACCAGCGAGCTGATCTACGCGCTGCTGCGTTGGCTGCGCGCCCTGGGATCGAGTGCTGTGGTGATGAGTGCAACCCTACCCGCCACCAGCCGTGCCCGTCTGCTGGACACCTGGAGAGCTGCGCCGGGGCCGGAAGCGGCCTATCCCCGCCTGACCCTGGCCCGGGAGGGCGAGGCGGCCCAGACCCGCACCATCGCAGCCAGCAGCATGAGCAGAACGGTCGCGCTGCGGCCGATTGCCGCCGACGTGAAGACGGTGGCGGACCAAGCCGTGGCGCTGGCGGCAAGCGGGGGCTGCGTGGCAGTCATTGTCAACACAGTGCAGCGGGCGCAGGAGGTGTGCCGGGCAGTGATCGCGGGGCTGGAGGCGGCGGGCGAGGCCGTGAAGACCCCGGTGCGAGGTGTCAAGAAGGGCACCGACGCGGTGTGTGTCCTGCTCTTTCATGCCCGCTACCCTGCCCGCGACCGGGCCAAGCGCGAAGGGCTGGTTCTTCGGCTGCTGGGCAGGGAGGGCAGCCGTCCCCGCCGCTGCATCCTGATCGCCACCCAGGTGGCCGAGCAGAGCCTGGATTTCGATGCGGACGTGCTGCTCAGCGACCTGGCTCCCATAGACCTGCTGCTTCAACGGGCCGGGCGGCTGCACCGGCACGAGCACAACGCGGAGCGGCGCCACGGGCACACGCAGCCCGTGCTGTACGTGGCGGGTCTGGACGCCTGGCCAGACGCAGCAATGGAGGACCACGCCTGGCAGTGGGTGTACGCACCGCACCTGCTGTACCGTTCCTGGCTGGCCCTGGCCAACCGAGAAGAGGTGGCGCTCCCCGCCGACCTTGACGCGCTGGTCCAACGTGTCTACGCCCGCGACTGGGTAGAGGGCGACCTGACGCCGGAACGTGCCGAGCAGGTAGCGGCAGCCCGCCGTACCTACGAGACACGGGTGGAGAACGAGGGCCAACACGGGCAGGATGCCCCTATCGGTTCTCCCGAAGGGCCCCTGGGGATGCCCCAGGCGTACCGCCCCGACAGTGACGGCGAACCCGTGAGCGACGATGCAGGCGCGCAGGAGAAGCGGCCCACGACCCGCCTGGGCGAGGAAAGCGTACGAATCGTGCCCTTGCACCGCGTGGACGGAACCTATTTCCTAGACCCGCAGGGCCGGGATTCGGCCCGTCTGAATGGGCGAACACTGTCACCGGAGACCGCCCGGCACATCTACAGCCACAGCCTTCAGGTGAGTGCCTGGCCACTGGTCCGTCTCGCGGCGGAGAAAGCGCCTCCTCATCCCGCGTGGCAGAAAGACGCCCTGCTGCAAACCTGTATTCCTGTGGTCCTAGAAGGTGGGCAGGCGCAGTTCGGTAACCTGACGGTCACGCTGGATCCCGAATTCGGCCTGGTCTATGAGCGGGGCTGAGGCGATCAACCCGGGCTGTCCGCGCTGTCTGGGGGCTGCGCGGCAGCGTTCGGGTCGTACCGCCTCAGAGCAGCGCGCAGCTCCGAGAGCCAGTGCTGGCGCACGGGCTCGGGCTCCAAAACCTCCACCCGCGGCCCCCACGAGAGAATCCAGGGCAGCAGCTCACGCGGCAAGCCCGTCTGGTCTGCGCCCGCCCGGATCTCCAGTTCTACACTGCCGTCGGGATAGATCAGGGGGTCACTGGTGTTGGGGTAGCCGCCCTCCAGCACGCGGTACGCGGCGTCGGGTGTAAAGCGCAGCCGCACCGTCACCGAGTGGCTGCCACCCATCACGCCCCAAGCGTCCATCAGGTGGTCACGTGGGTTGAAACTGTCGGGGATGCTGTACGTGTCGCGCAGCATCACCGGTGACTGGATGCGGCTGAGCTTAAAGGTGCGAACGGCGTTTCGGTAGCGACGCTCCAGCCCGATCACGTAGAGCGCGAGGTTGGTGCGGCTCACCTCCACGAAGTACACGCACAGCTCATTGCCGCGCTCGAGTTCGCCATTGGGCCGCTTGTAGTCAAAACGAATCACCCGCCGCTCGTCCCAGGCGCGGGCCACCACCTCAAGCGCCTGGTCGTCGCCGCGCCGCGCGGAGTTCACGACCACCGAGTTATCAAGCAGGCGGCGGGTTGCCTCGGGAAGGTTTCCCGCGATCTTGTACAGGGCGCGCAGGTAATGCGGGTTATGGGCGGGCGCGTGGTGGTACAGCAGGCGTACAGCCGCATGAACCGTCAGCGCCTCGACCGCGTTCAGGGGCTCGCGCCGGTTGGGAATACTGTATTTGCCCCCGCGTTCCTCCAGGCCCTTACCCATCGCCCGGAGCGCCTGAAGGTCCCGCTGAATGCTGCGGATGGGGACCCCGTACAGGTCGGCGAGCTCACGGCTACTCAGCGGGCGCGCACGCAGATCGTCTTCGAGCTGCCTCAGGCGCTGCGCCTTGCGCCAGGTGCTGCGCTCGGCCGTACGCCGCGCTTGCGGTTCGATGTCCTGTACCTCAGGGTCACCCACGGTCATCCTCCACCCGCAGGATGCCGCTTGCCTGTCACACATCTGTCGTCATCGGGTTAATCCGCAGATGCACTCAAGGGGCTTGCGTCTTTTTGACGCAGCTCTGTTTCGCGCTCGAGCACCCAGGGAAGGTTCACCCCGGAGAGGAAGGCCTCCACGGGCAAACCGCGTGTCTGCGCCTCACGCACGTCATAGGTCCACTCGGCTTCCGGATCGAGCGCGTAGGCTCCTGCGCTGGCCTGCACGCTGCCCGCCCAACCCAGCGCCCGCCGCAGCTCGCGCGCGAGTCGGGACACCGCCTGTTTGCCGTACCGCTCGCGGCGTTCTTCACGTTCCGAGACCGCCAGCGCCAGTTGCCCGGTACTCGCTCGTCCGCCCGCCTCGAGCAACGCGACCAACAGCACGCCCGCAAGCGATGTAGGGGCAAGCGGCACCACACGCCCGTTGACCCGCACCTCCAATGGTCCGGCGGCCCGCACCACCACGCGCGGTCGGCCCGTACGGGGAAGCGGTGCCGGGCGGGCCTCGCCCAACAGCGCAAAGAGGTCGGCAAAGGCGTGGGCTTCCTCCCGGGCCCAGAGGGTGTGCCGGGGCAGCGGGCGCAGGAGGGCCAGCGCCCCCTCTATGTTTCCTGCTTGCCGCGCGAGTTCGGCCCGCACGATGACGGCTCGGTCAGCGTCCTCTCCCGCCAGGGGCCCGGTCCGTTCCAGCGCGGTCAAGGCAGCCTGCTCGTCCCCCAACGCGGCGTGAGCGGCCGCGAGGTCCACAAAGACCCAGGAGCGGCCCGCCTGCCGTTCGCCCGGCACGGCCGTCGTTGCGCGCATCAACCATTCCAGGGCGCTTAGGGGCTTGCCGGCCAGGCGGAGGGTGTGTCCCAGGCCCCGCCAGGCCTGCTGCCGGTCATCGTCGTCGCCTTCCAGGTGCGCCGCGGCGCGGTAGGCGGCTTCCGCACGTTCCCACTCGCCCAGGGCACGGCGCACGGCGGCCTCCCCACACAGCGCCCGGGCCTCCAGGGCACGCGCCCCCCGCCCACACTGCCGCACCCGTTGAAAGTACGCTTCTGCCTCCTCAAAGCGGCAGGCCCGCAGGCACACCAGGCCCATGTTATGGAGCGTGAAGGCCCGGTAGTACGGATCACGTTCCAACAGGGGCAGCGCCCGCGCGTAGGCTGCCAGCGCCTCGAGCACTGCGCCCTGCCTCCCCAGCGTTGCCCCCTCCTCCAACCAGACCAGCGCCAGCGGGCGACCCTGCACGTGTTGCCGTGCTCGGGCGTAGGCTTCCCGCCAGCCCCCCTGCCCCAGCGCCGCGAGGGCCCGTGCCCGCACGCGCCAGGTCAACATATCTTCCAGTAGCGTCAGCGCCTCAAAGGGTGCATGCAGGGCAGGCAGCAGGGCGTCTAGCGCCGCTTCCCACTCTTCCCGCTGCGAAAGGGCCCAACCCTCAAACGCGCTCAGGAAGGGAGCGGCCAGCCCCTCTAACCGGGCGCTCCTGGTCACTTCCAGCACCGGTTCATGCAGGCGCAGGCTCGCCAGCAGGCGCAGGTGAAAACGCACACCCTCCTCACTCCTCTTGTGCGCCATAGAGAGGCGAGCGAACAGGTCGAGCAGCTCGCTGAAGCGCGCAATGGTGGTGGCCTCATCCGCCGCCCGGCTCAGCATCTGAAGGGCGAGGTCTTCGCGACCTTCTTCGAGGAGGGCCGTAACGGAAGCGTTCCATTCCTCCTCCGTCACCGCGGTGATCTTGGGACGGGGCACCCCATCAGTGTAGAGCCCTTGGCTGCTTCAACCCAGCCCTCCCCCACCCTTGTCGTTGTCACCTCCGGGCCAGAGCAGGGCGGAAGGTTTTGCAAGCGAGTCAGGCCAGGGTGAGGCTACTCTGCGGCCAAACGCTGCGGCCAGCCGCGAGGTGGTACGGATTCCAAGGGATTCCAGAATGGAGTGAGCCTTGGGCGCTTTCCCGGGGGCTATGGCTGGGGTCGGAATCCGTATGAGACAACAAAAGGCCAGGACAGGGGCTAGGCAGCCAGAGGGACGGATCATGGTGTCTCTCCCAGGCCGGGTCGGGCCGCGAAACAGGACATGACGGTCTGTCAGCGCCCAGGGACTGGGCACCGCAGGCATCAGATCCGGGGGGTGCGCTCGCCTCCAATTGGGATGGAGCGCGTGGCAGTGTCTGCATCGCGCTTTTTCGGCGCGACACCCAGATGCTGCCCGGCCGGAACGTCAAATTCGGTCGTTCCCTGAGCGTGAGGTATGGCCCTCACACGTCATCGGCACCAGGCTCGTTTTTCCCCACAGATCAGACGCTCCTGGGTTCAGCCCTTCGCGAGCCACCAAGACACCCCGCTGGCTGTACGTCACAAAGCTGGCGCGCTAGCTTGAAGCTGGTGTCACGCCGCGCTGCATGAAAAGTAAGCCAAGTAACATAGAGCCAAGGACCCTTCCGGGCTCATCAGGGGTGTAAAACAATGTGTTTCTGAAGTGTGTTCCCCACGCGGGTGGGGATGAACCGAGGGCGGGGAGGTGGTGACGCTCATCCGACACGTGTTCCCCACGCGGGTGGGGATGAACCGTCAATCGCCGCGCCGTAGGCGTGAACGCTCACGTGTTCCCCACGCGGGTGGGGATGAACCGGTGACGGCCTGTGAGTTGTTCGGGCACGGCGGGTGTTCCCCACGCGGGTGGGGATGAACCGCTAAACGAGCAATGCCCCCACGCGGCTGGAACGTGTTCCCCACGCGGGTGGGGATGAACCGGCGCCCGGCAACTCGGTTACTACGCGGTGCCCGTGTTCCCCACGCGGGTGGGGATGAACCGGCAGGGAGCGGGCATTTCCCGCTCCCTGCCGCGTGTTCCCCACGCGGGTGGGGATGAACCGGCGGTGCTGGCTGCCGAAACCGCCGCCTACCGGTGTTCCCCACGCGGGTGGGGATGAACCGGTGAAGAGCCTCTCCGATTTCCCTGCCCGCCAGTGTTCCCCACGCGGGTGGGGATGAACCGCCGCGATTCTCGCGGGCTACGCACCGAAAAACGTGTTCCCCACGCGGGTGGGGATGAACCGGCGGTGCTGGCTGCCGAAACCGCCGCCTACCGGTGTTCCCCACGCGGGTGGGGATGAACCGGTGAAGAGCCTCTCCGATTTCCCTGCCCGCCAGTGTTCCCCACGCGGGTGGGGATGAACCGCCGCGATTCTCGCGGGCTACGCACCGAAAAACGTGTTCCCCACGCGGGTGGGGATGAACCGGGGGTCTCCTCTCCGTGCGCCGCCCGTGGCGTGTGTTCCCCACGCGGGTGGGGATGAACCGACGCGGCGGGCCGAGCCATTTCGGACGGCCTCGTGTTCCCCACGCGGGTGGGGATGAACCGGCCACGCAGCAGCTCCTGGGTGCGCTGGTAGGGTGTTCCCCACGCGGGTGGGGATGAACCGCGGCGCGCATCCGCGCCTGCTACCTGTCCAGCGTGTTCCCCACGCGGGTGGGGATGAACCGAGTCAGGAACAGGTGGCACTAGACAGCGGAATGTGTTCCCCACGCGGGTGGGGATGAACCGTGAAATAATTTTCGGAACTTCCCCCAGAACGTGTGTTCCCCACGCGGGTGGGGATGAACCGCCGCTCAGCAGGTCGGCGCGGCTGTACTGGGCGTGTTCCCCACGCGGGTGGGGATGAACCGCACCGCACCCGCCCCAGCCTCCTCACGCCCCGGTGTTCCCCACGCGGGTGGGGATGAACCGCCAATGGTGCTGTAGCCAATCTCCAGTATGTTGTGTTCCCCACGCGGGTGGGGATGAACCGGGCATTAACCTCCAGCAGCACGTACGTTCCCGGTGTTCCCCACGCGGGTGGGGATGAACCGTACATCGCGGACGGGGCCGGGATCACCGTCGTGTGTTCCCCACGCGGGTGGGGATGAACCGAACAACACCACCCTGGGCATTTTCAACGGACAGTGTTCCCCACGCGGGTGGGGATGAACCGCAGGTCGAAAATCGGAACTGGGACGAGAGCACGTGTTCCCCACGCGGGTGGGGATGAACCTGCCCGTGTCGCGGAACGCGTTTTCCTCGACCGGTGTTCCCCACGCGGGTGGGGATGAACCGGCCGAGGCGTGGGCGCGCTATCAGGGGATTGCGTGTTCCCCACGCGGGTGGGGATGAACCGGCCCACCCCCACCGGGCGAGACCATGCGTAGGGTGTTCCCCACGCGGGTGGGGATGAACCGAGCCCGCAGGTCGGTGGCCCCGCCGCGCACCAGTGTTCCCCACGCGGGTGGGGATGAACCGTATAACCTCCCTATTCCCTCCGCGCAAGAGGCGTGTTCCCCACGCGGGTGGGGATGAACCGCCCTTCTACGTGGGGGGGCGGTTGCTCGACCCGTGTTCCCCACGCGGGTGGGGATGAACCGCTCAGCCGCCGTCTCTGGGCGGGGCGGCGGCCGTGTTCCCCACGCGGGTGGGGATGAACCGTCGTCATCATCTCCGAGGTTCCCCAACATGAAGTGTTCCCCACGCGGGTGGGGATGAACCGCGAGTCGGCCAGCACGGTCGAACAGGCCGCGAGTGTTCCCCACGCGGGTGGGGATGAACCGAAAAAGAAGAAAAAGAAAAAATACATACCTACGTGTTCCCCACGCGGGTGGGGATGAACCGCAGCGCCCCCTGCCCGTGCGGGTTGTGTGGGAGTGTTCCCCACGCGGGTGGGGATGAACCGAAGCAGAAGGGCCGCTGGCTGTGGCACCGCTTGTGTTCCCCACGCGGGTGGGGATGAACCGCGTGTTTTGGAAACGCGTGGGCGAAATCGCGGGTGTTCCCCACGCGGGTGGGGATGAAGCAGGAGCTGATCAACCGCAGGGAACGAGGCACTCAGCGGTTGTACAAGGAGGCGCGCAGGATATCGGTGAGGTCCTCCGCGGTGGGCATTTTCGGCGCAACGGCAAGGAGCCGCTGCTGCTTTTGTGCTCCTGCCACCAGAGCAGGAAGGTCAGCCTCGCTGTAGCCAAGCTCGGCCACGCCGCTTGGTGCGCCCACATCCCGCATCAGGTCAAGCAGGGCGTTGGGGAGGGCCTCTCGATCTTCTGGAGTGTCATTCTGGCCAGTCAGCAACCTTGCAGCCTCTACATGCTTGGCAGGATGAGCGTCAAACGTGAAGCGGAAGGCGGCGGGAGCCGTGACGATCACACTGAAGCCGTGCGGCACAAACGCATGATCCTCCGGGTAGCCGGGCGCATGATAGGTGTGGCGTAACCCTGCGATGGGGTAGGCGCAGGCATGCGGAATGTGGACACCCGCCGAGCCGAAGCCCACCCCAGCCATCGTGGCTGACAGCATCATGAAACCGCGCGCTTCTAGGTCGTCCGGATTGTGCACGGCGCGGCGAAGGTACTGCCCACCGTACCGCAGGGCCTGCGCCGACCAGAGATCTGCGACGGGGTTGCTCCCCTGGTAGGGGGGGCGCTCAGCGGGAGTCGCCGGGCGTGGACGGCTGGTGTAGGGACGGCTGAGAAAACTCTCTGCCGCGTGACACACCACATCCAACCCTGCTGCGGCGATCACGCTTCCGGGAGCGGTACGGGTGAGCTCCGGATCCACAATGGCTTGTGCAGGACGCAGGTAACGGTGACTGATGCCGCTCTTGACCCCCAGTTCGGGCAGATCGAGGATGGCCACAGTCGTCGCCTCCGACCCCGAACCGGCTGTTGTGGGGATAGCCAACAGGGGCCGCAGGGGCGCCGGCACGGGCTGGCCCCCGCCGATGGGCGGATTCACATAATCCATCACGCGGCCACCATGGGTCGTCAGCAGATTGGCGACCTTGGCTGTATCAATGGTGGAACCGCCCCCCAGGGCGACAAAACCGTCGGGCGCTGCCTCCCGCGCCGCCGCTGCAGCTCGCTCCAGGCTAGCCAGGTCGGGCTCTACCCGAATATCGCTGAAGACGACCGGGTCAATTCCTGCGGCCCGCAGGCTCATCAGCACGCCGCGTGCCGCCTCACGCTCTGCTAGGGCCGGATCGAGGACCACAAAGGCGCGGCGAATGTTGAGGCGAGCCGCTTCCCAGCCCGCGTCGGCAGCCGCCCCAGGACCGAACTTGACCGGCGTGGCTTCGATGGTAAACAGGGTTTCATGCTGAGACGTGAGCAAGGAGAACCTCCGGAAGAGAGGAGCGAGGAAGCGGCACCTGAGTTGGCCTCAAGGGCTTTCAGTCTACCGGCATAGGGGCGGCCCCCGCCCAGGACGTCACGCCTCCTGCTCGTCACGTGACGAGTAACGGGGACGTGCGCATCTGCCGCGCTTTGTCCTACACTCGGAATACACCTAATCGCCCGGTTCCGGCCCCGACCTCTGGCAGTCGGCCCGGCACCCTTGCAGGAGGCCCCATGACGCATGATCCCTACACTGAGCCGCCCCGTCCCGTCCCGCCCGCTACGCCGACGGTGGAACAGTACTGGCCGGCGGGCAAGCCCCGGCACCTGACGCTTCCCCGCACCGGCCTGATGCACAACCTGCGTGTTTCGGCCGAACGTTACCCCGACAAGACAGCGCTGCACTTCTATGGGCGAGAACTGAGCTACCGCGAGCTTCGCGAACAGGCGGAACGCCTCGCGGGGCACCTGGCGGCACAGGGCGTGAGCAAGGGTGACCGCGTGGCGGTGTGGCTGCAAAACAGTCCTGCTTGGGTGGTGGCCGCACATGCCGCCTGGCATCTGGGAGCGGTGGTGGTCCCGCTCGCGCCCATGTTGCAGCCACGCGAACTCGCCTACTTCCTGGGGGACGCAGGAGTCCGAGTCGGCGTGGTCGGGGCCGAGCTGTACGAAAAGGCCAAGCAGGCGGGCCTTGCCCACGCGGTCGTAGCGAACATTATGCGGGGGACAGACGCCGCGAGGGCGGGCGTCAAGCTTCCCGAGGGACTGGACGTGAACCCGGAGCTTCAGGCGGGTGACGTCACGTTGGAAGAGGCGCTGGAGGCAGCTTCCGCCCCTGCTGCCGAGGTCACCTCCGACGATCTGGCGGTGTTGCCCTACACCAGCGGCACAACCGGGCTGCCCAAAGGCTGCATGCACACGCACGGTACAGTACAGGCGAACGTCTTTGGAGCGGGCGTCTGGGTCGACGGTACGGTAGAAGACGTCTTCCTTGCCAGCCTGCCCTTTTTCCACGTCACGGGCTTTGTCAACAGCCTGCTCGCGCCCCTGAACGGCGGGGGGAAAATTGTCATCATGGCCCGCTGGGACCGCGACACCGCCCGCGAACTGATCCGCGACCACGGCGTGACCCGCTGGACCAACACCGCCACGATGGTGATTGACCTGATGGCGTCCCCGAACTTCAACCCGGCGGACCTGCGCAGCCTGCGCGACGTGACGGGCGGCGGCGCGTCCCTTCCGGCTTCCGTCGGGCAACGGCTCCTCGATCTGACGGGCATCACCTTTATGGAGGGCTACGGCCTGACGGAGACGATGGCGCAGACGCACACCAACCCCAAGGGGCGCCAAAAACTCCAGTGCCTGGGCATTCCGCTGTTTGATGTGGACGCGCGGGTGGTCGACCTCGACACCGGCAAGGAGCTTCCCCCTGGGGGCACCGGCGAGATTGTGATTCATGGTCCGCAGGTGATGAAGGGGTACTGGAACCGACCCGAGGCCACCGAGGAAGCCTTTATGGAGCTTGACGGCAAGCGCTTTTTCCGCACCGGCGACCTGGGCTATAGGGACGAGGAGGGCTACTTCTTCTTCACCGACCGCCTCAAGCGTATGGTCAACGTCTCCGGCATGAAGGTGTGGCCTGCCGAGGTGGAAAACACGCTCCACGGGCACCCGGCCGTGCAGGAGGCCTGCGTGATCGCCGTCCCCGATGAGCGCACCGGCGAACGCGCCCGCGCGCTGATCGTGCTCAAGCCCGGCCAGCAGGCCAGCGGCGAAGACATCGAGGCCTGGGCCCGAACACAGATGGCAAGCTACAAGGTGCCGCGCGACTACGTGTTTGTAGAGAGCCTGCCGCGCGGCGCCACCGGCAAGGTGGCTTGGCGGCAACTCCAGGAGCAGGCTCGCGCGCAGATGGGTAGATAGCCGGAAGGTCCGGGGAGACAGGTTCGCAGCCCTCCAGCGCTGCGGAGGCTCTTCACAACTTCTCAACAGCGTGTATGCGGGCCCTGAACAGGCGGCCCGCATACTTCGCGCCGTGAGGGACAGGCGAGACGCCCCCACTCGGTGCCTACCGCACCAAGAAAGGACGACCTATGCGAATCAAGAACCTTCCGGCCCTGCTGCTTTCTGCCCTCTTTGCCGCCACCTTGCCCACCGCCTCCGCCGCCGAGGTGTACTTCGAAAACAGCAGCCAACTGGGCGAACTGGTGGACGTTTATGTGGACGGTCGATTGGTGTTTGACGACGTGTTTCCCAGCTCTTTTCCCCTGTTTCCCCAGAACGTCACTCGTGGCCTGCATGAGGTTGTGATCACCCCGTCCGCCCTCGCTCCCGGTCAACAAGATGTCCTGCGCTCGACGGTGAATGTCGCGGAGGACGGCACCTATACCCTCGCCCTGTTGGACGATGAGGATACTCAGGGCCTTCCCGCTCTCCAGCTCGCCCTGACGCCGGGCATCGGGGCCGAGGAGTAGAAGGAGAAGCGCGAACCGCTGGGCAGTCTCACCGCACAGGGGCTCCTGGGCGGTGAGCGCGTTAGACAGCTCGGCGGTTGACCCCCTGCCAGGACGAGAGCGTATGCAAGATTCTCAGGATGACCTTTCCTTCTCGCGTGACAGGGGCCCAGGGCAGACCATGAAAACCGTCCTGATTGTGGAGGACAACGCCGGCGTGCGCGATATGGTGCGCGAGTACCTTGAGGAACACGGCTACCGGGTGCGCGTGGCGTCAAACGGCCAGGAAGGCTTGCTGGAAGCCCGCCATCACCGCCCAGATCTGGTGCTGCTTGACGTCATGATGCCCCATATGGACGGTCTGGAGTTCCTGCGCCGCTTTCGAACCACTGACCATGTGCCCGTCATCTTTCTGACTGCACGCGACGCAGAACTTGACAAGGTGTTGGGTTTGGAACTGGGCGCAGACGATTATGTCACCAAGCCCTTTTCCATGGCGGAGCTGCTCGCACGCGTACGGGCGCACCTGCGGCGGGGAAGTGAACCCCCAGCGGCCGTGCTGCGCGCCGGGGACCTTGAACTCGACCCAGTGTCCCGAATCTTTCGGGTGCGGGGCGGGCGGGTGGACCTGACCCGTTCGGAGTTCGAGCTGATGACGGCGTTTTTGCGAGCGCCGGGGCGAGTCTTTACCCGGCTGGAGCTGCTGGAACAGCTTCAGGAGGAGGCCCTGGGCTCTGAGCGCACCATCGACGTCCACGTGCGGAATCTACGCGCAAAGATCGAAGACGAACCCGGCAAACCGCGGCACATCGAGACGGTGTTTGGCGTGGGCTACCGCCTTAACCCCGGTTCAGGCTCGTGAAACGCCCCTTTTGGCGTACGCTCGCCTGGCGGCTCACGCTGGCCTTTGTGTTGGTCAGCGCTCTGGCCCTGGGCGCCGTAGGGGTCATTGCTGCCGTGTCCACTCGGTCGGAGTTTAATGCCTTTCTGGGTGAGCAGGCACGGGAAACGCTGGTCAGGGACGTGCAGAGCTACGTGCAGGCACACGGGAACGTGAGCGGGTACTGGCCCTCTCGACCGAAAGGCCCAGACGAGCACCCACCGCCCGACGATGGGCGCCGCGTCTCCTTGAGTCCGTGGATTGTGCTGGACGCGGAGCACCGGGCCGTGTATGCCACGCCGGACGTGGCGGAGGGCCAAAGGGTCGTAGACCGCCCGGAAACGCCAGTCACTGTAGAGGGCAAGACGGTGGCGTACCTGGTGCCCTCGGGCCGCCAACTCCATCCTGACCGGCGCAGCCAGGAATTCCTGGCCCGGACCGCCCACGCGCTCGGTTGGGCGATGCTCGGGGCCACCGTGTGGGCAGTGCTCATGGGCCTGTTGGTGTCACAGACTCTCCTGAGGCCGCTCGCAGAGCTGCGGCGCGGCATTCGGGCGCTGCAACGGGGGGAGGCGGCCCCGCCCCCCTTGCGCCAGAGCCGCACCGACGAGTTTGGGGAAGTGCTCAGCGCCTTTGGGGCAATGCACCAGGAGGTGCTGCGCAACCAGCAGGCACGGCGGCAACTCACGGCCGATATCGCCCACGACCTTCAGACGCCGCTCTCGGTGATTGCGGGAACGTTAGAAGGCATGCTGGACGGCACCTTCCAGCCCACGCCAGAACGTCTCGCGCGCCTGCACCGTGAAACCCAGCACGTCTCCCAGCTCGTGAACGACCTGCGCTTCCTGTCGCTGGCCGACGCGGGCGAGCTGCACATCCACCGGCAGCCGACCGCCGTGGCCGGACTGATTGCGGACGCGGTGGGCAACTTCCAGGAGGTGGCGCGGGCACAGGGGGTGACGCTGGAGACCACGCTGCCCGAGGGTGACGGCACCGTCCCCCTGGACCGGGTGCGAATCACGCGGGTTCTCCAGAACCTACTGGGAAACGCTCTGGCCCACACGCCCCCCGGCGGCCGGGTGGACGTCACCGTGAGCCGCAGCGAAAAGCAGGTGGTGGTGCGAGTACAGGACACCGGTAGCGGTATTGCCCCGGAACACCTGCCGCACGTGTTCGACCGGCTGTACCGCGCCGATCAAGCTCGCTCGGGTGGAGGCAGCGGCCTGGGGCTGAGCATCTGCCGCTCCATTGTCGAGGCGCACGGCGGGCAGATCGAGATCACCAGCACCCTCGGTGTGGGAACGGCCGTCACCTTCACGTTGCCCGGAGCGACGCGGGCTCCTGCACAATCAGAAGGTCGAGCACCCGCGGACCGTGCACCCCCTCCACACGGCTGAGTTCGATGTCGCTGGTCGCGCTCGGCCCGCTGATCCAGGTGAGCGGCTGACCGCGCCGCACACTTGCCTCCAACCGGGCGACCGCCTCCGGCACGGTGTCCACCACCTGCGCCTCCTCCACAATGCAGATGTGGTGATCGGGCACCAGGCTCAGCGCACGCCGTCCCTGGCCTGGCCCGTGGTCAAGCACCACAGTACCGGTCTCGGCGATGGCCACCGCGCACCCCGTGATGACGGACTGCACCGCCGTCAGGTCCGTTCCGCCCGGCTCGTCCCGGAGGACCGGGAGGTCCCGCGGCAGCCATTCGGGCGGCAGGTCCTGCGGGATGGCGGCGCATTCACTCCCGCGGGCCCGGAGGACGTCACGGATGGTGGTCGGCAGTTGACCCGCGTCCACCCGGAGGACGTTCGCGCGGTAATCCGCAGCAAACGCGGCGAATTGGGACACGATCGCCTCACGCGGACGGACCGAAGGCGTCACCGGGGGGCGCTGGGGGCGCGTGTCCTCCTGCGCCGCAGCACGGTTGATGCGCGTCAGGATCTCCAGACGGGCCTCTGCTTTGCCACTCATCGCCGGTCCTCGCGCTCGGGAAGGATGGGTTCGCCTTCGCTGAGCCGCGCGCTCTCGTCGCCAGGACGGGCAGGCGGCGCGGGCCGGGTGCGCCACCACTCGCGGAAGGATTGCCGGGGGAAGGCCGGCAGGTCGCGCGTGCCCGTCCAGCCGCCCAGCAGACCCGGTAGGGCGTGGATGGCCCCATTCTTCACCAGCGGTCCCTGTCCGACGCGCGCCAGCCGGATGGCTCCTGCAAAGCGGTGCGGCTCCGCCATCACCCAAGCCGCTGTTTTGAACGCTAAGGCTTCTGCACTCAGCGGTTTTTCTCCGGTGATTTTTCCCCGCAGGTAAAGCAGCACCTCGGGGATGTTGATCTTCACCGGGCAGGCGTCGTAGCACGCCCCACAGAGGCTGCTCGCCCAGGGGAGGGTGTTCGCATTCTTATCTCCCAGGTGCAGCAGCTGCGGCGTCAGGATCGCCCCGATGGGGCCGGGGTAGACGCTGCCGTAGGCATGGCCGCCGGTGCGTTCGTACACCGGGCAGACATTCAGGCAGGCCGAACAGCGGATGCAGCGCAGCGTTTGCCGGCCCACCTCATCCGCCAGCACGTCCGTTCGGCCGTTGTCCAACAGGACCAGGTGGAATTCCTGCGGGCCGTCGCCCGGCGTCACCCCGGACCAGAAGGAGGTATAGGGGTTCATGCGCTCGGCGGTGGACGAGCGGGGCAGGAGGCGCAGGAAGACCGCCACGTCCTGCCAGGTCGGCAGCACCTTTTCGATCCCCATCACGCTGATCAGCACGTCAGGGAGCGTCAGGCACATGCGGCCGTTCCCCTCGGACTCCACCACGCAGACGGTGCCGGTTTCCGCCACAGCGAAGTTGGCGCCCGACACCGCCACCTTCGTGGTGAGAAACTTTTCGCGCAGGTAGAGGCGGGCCGCCTCCGCCAGGGCCTTCGGATCATCAGTTAGCCCCTCCGCGCCCAGTCTGCGGCGGAAGAGGTCACGAATCTCGGCGCGGTTGCGGTGGATGGCCGGGACGAGGATATGGCTGGGGCGGTCCTCGGCCAGCTGCACGATCAGTTCCGCAAGGTCGGTCTCGACCGCGTGGATTCCGTGTTCTTCCAGGCCCGCATTCAGTTCGATCTCATCGGTGGTGATGGACTTGACCTTGATGACCTCGCGGGTACCGTGGGCAGCAGCGATCCCCGCGACGATGGCACGGGCCTCGGCGGCGTCCCGCGCCCAGTGCACCTGGCCACCCTGGCGCTGCACGGCAGCCTCCAGGTCAAGCAGCAGGTCGGCAAGGTGGGCCAAGGAGAAGTCCTTGAGCGCCGCCCCCTCCTCCCGCAACGCCTCCCAATCCGGCAACTCTGCAACGGCTCGCAGCCGCTTCTCGCGGATGGTGGTGGTGGCGTGGCGCAGGTTGCGGCGCATCTGCGCGTTGGCGAGGGTGATCTGGGCGGCCTGCGAAAAGGGCCGCGCGGGTTTGATGCCTCCGGCGCTCATCCAAAGACCTCCTGCTCCGTGCTCGCAAGAATTTCTGCCAGATGCACCACACGCGTTCCGCTGCGCAGGCGGGAAAGTCCCCCACCGATATGCATCAGACAGGAGTTATCCCCCGCAGTGCAGGCCTCGGCACCCGTACCCATCACGTGCTGCACCTTGTCGGCGAGCATCGCGGTGCTTGTATCGGCGTTCTTCACGCTAAAGGTCCCCCCGAAGCCGCAGCACTGCTCCACCTGCGAAAGTTCCACCAGCCTCAGGCCGCGCACGTTCCGCAGCAGCCGCAGCGGCGCGTCTCCCACCCGCAGCACACGCATCGCGTGGCAGGTCTGATGGTAGGTGACGCGGTGCGGGTAGTACGCGCCCACGTCCTCGACGCCCAGGTACCTCACCAGAAATTCACTGAGCTCGAACACCCGGGGGGCGAGGGCGTTGACCTCTGCAAGCAGCCGCTCGTCGCCCGCCCACGCCGCCGCACGGGGGTAGAGGTCACGGACCATGCCGACGCAAGAGCCGCTGGGGGCAACGATAACTTCGGCGTCCCAGAACGTCTCCACAAAGTGCCGGACCAACACCAGAGCATCTTCCTGGTACCCGGAATTGAAGTGCATCTGCCCGCAGCAGGTCTGCTCCTCGTTGAAGCGCACCACGTGGCCCAGGCGTTCGAGCAGCTTTACCGTGGCCTCGCCGGTGCGGGGAAACAGGGCGTCATTCAGGCAAGTGATAAAGAGGTCGATCTGCATAGGGAAACCTCGGGTGGATTCGGGGAGACCGGGACGTTCCCGCGTTCATCTGACCGCCTCCTCACCGCTTCAGGACTGCACGGGATGGGGGTGACCTAGTCCGGCAAACAGGGCGAGCCGGTCGGGGGGGAAGGGTGTACCTGTACCCGGCTCGAAGGTGTGCAGGGGTTCTGAGGCAAGGACTATAGTACGCCGGTGACCGGTGGGAATGCTCCCACACGCTTCTGCCTGTACCAGCAGATTTCCGATCAGCGTCGCCTCAACTGGCCCGGCGATCACCCGGCGATTGCAGGCCTCCGCGATCAGCCCATTCAGGAAGTGGACCTGCGAGCCACCCCCGACCACGTGGACGGTGTGGATTACCCGTCCAGTGACGGCTTCGAGTTGCGCGAGCACCTGTGCCGTACGGAGGGCGAGGCTTTCGAGGATGCAGCGGACGATCTGCGCCCGCGTTCCAGGAACGGCCTGGCCGGTTTCTTCGCAAAACCGCTGCACCCGCCCCGGCATATCGGGGCCAGGCGGTAGGAAGCGCGGGTCGTCCGGGTCGATCAGCGGGCCGCCGGGAGGCGCGGCTTCCGCCTCTGCGTACAGCTCCGCGTAGTCCACATTCCCCCACGCCCGGCGGCACTCCTGCACGATCCATAGGCCCATCACGTTCTTCAGCAGCCGGGTGGTGCCGTCCACGCCTGCCTCATTCGTGAGGTTATGCCGCAGCGCCTCAGGGGTCATGATTGGCCGGGGCGTCTCCACCCCCACCAAAAACCACGTCCCGCTGGACACGTAGGCCCAGCCCTCCCCTCGCGCGGGGACCGCCGCCACAGCGCTCGCAGTGTCGTGGGTGGCCGGAGCGATCACCCTTGTTGCTTCCAGCCCCGTCTCACGCGCAATCTCCGGCTTGATTTCGCCCAGCACCGTTCCGGCAGGAACGATTTCTGGAAAAAGCCCAGCGGGGAGAGCAAAGGCGCGCAGCAGCGGCCAGGCCCACTCGTCCCGGCGAGGGTCATAGAGCTGGGTGGTGCTGGCGTTTGTTCGCTCGGTCACGGAGCGTCCAGAGAGCCAGAAGTGCAGCAGATCCGGGAGCAGCAGCAGGCGGCGAGCACGGCCCAGGAGGCCGGGGGCCTGCCGTTCATGTGCGGCGAGCTGGTACGCAGTGTTGAAGGGCAGGAACTGGATACCGGTCGTGTCATAGATCGTCTCGCGGCCTACAGCTGCCACCAGGGCTTCCATCACGCCGTTCGTCCGGGGGTCGCGGTAGTGATGCACGCCGTCAAGCAGCAGGTCGTGTTCGTCCAGCAGGGCATAGTCCACTGCCCAGGAATCCACGCCGACGCTGTCGATGGGGCCATGACCAGCCGCGAGGCGCAGGCCATGCAGGATTTCGCGCCACAGCCCCAGCACGTCCCAGTAGAGCCCACCCTGCACCGGCACACCACCGTTGGAAAAGCGGTGAAGGACCTCGACCACGAGCTTCCCGTCCCGGACGGTCCCCAGAGCCACTCGGCCACTGGACGCGCCGAGGTCGATGGCAACGTGACGGGCTGTGCGAGCAAGGGTGGGCTCAGCGGACATAGGCGATGGGCACCCCGCCGTCCACCGTGAGGATACCTCCCGTGGTCTTGCTGGCCGCGGGCGTGGCGAAGAAGAAAGCCGCCTCCGCGATGTCCTCAGGGAGGATGTTCACCTTGAGTGTGTTGCGCTGGCGATAGAACTCCTCGAGCTGGTCCTCGCGGATGCCGTACGTCTCCGCACGTTCGGCCCGCCACTTGCTGTCCCAGATCGCAGAGCCAGAGAGGACGCTGTCGGGCAACACGGAGTTGACGCGGATGCCGTACGGGCCACCCTCCTCCGCCAGGCAGCGGGCCAGGTGAACCTCGGCGGCCTTCGCGGCGCTGTATGCAGCAGCGTTCTTCCCGGCGGCGAGGCTATTCTTCGACCCGATGAAGACGAGATTGCCGCCGGTACCCTGAGCCTTGAGCACCCGAAACGCCTCACGGGCGACGAGGAAGTATCCCGTGGAAAGGATGCTCTGGTTCTTGTTCCACATCTCCAGGCTGGTCTCCTCAATGGGGGCGCTGGAGGCAATGCCCGCGTTGTTTACCACGATATCTACGCCGCCGTAGTTCAGGACAGCCGTCCGGTAGGCCTGCTGCACCTGCTCCTCGCTCGTGACGTTCATGCCAACGCTCGTGGCCCGGCGGTAGCCGCGCTCCTGCGTGATCTCCCCCGCGACCTGCCGACCGCCTTCGGCGTTGAGGTCCGCAATCACGACATGGGCTCCGTCCGCCGCAAGACGCCTGGCGATGGCCCGGCCAATGCCGCTCGCCGCCCCCGTCACCAGGGCGACATGCCCCTCCAGCACCTTTGGGGCGGGTTTCTGAGCGAGCTTGTACAGCTCCAGCGGCCAGTATTCGACGGCATAGCTCTCGGCGGCGGTGAGGCTGACAAAGCCCCCGAGGGCACTCGCGCTCTTCATGACCTGAATGGCGCGGAGATAGAGCTGGCGGGACACGTCCGCCCCCTGTGCGTCGGGACCGCTGTTCACCATGCCGAGGCCGGGGATCAGGACCACACGCGGGCTGGGCGTGAACATCACGTCGCCCTCGCCCCTGTTCTCCTCGAAGTAGGCCGCGTACTCGGTCTTGAACCGCTCCACGCCTTCCTTGGCGGCAGCGATCAGCGCGTCCTGGCCCTGCTCGGGAGTCCAGTTCAGGAAGAGCGGCACCCGCTTGGTGTGGACGAGGTGATCGGGGCACGCAGCACCCACCTGCGAGAGTTCCGCCGCCGCATTCGAGTTCACGAACTCCATCACTTCCGGGCTGCGGTCCACGTTTAGGATCACCGGCCGCGCGCCCCTCATCGCGCCGCGCAGGACAGGCAGAATCTCGGCCAGCAGAGTATTCGCCTCGTCCTCCGGCAGGCTCTGGACCCGCGCGCCCCCGAACGGCTGGTCCTGCTGGTGCGCGTCAAGGTATGCTTGCGCCTCCCCGATGATCCGCAAGGTGTTCTCGTAACTCTCCTTAGAGGTGTCGCCCCACGTGACCAGCCCGTGCTTGCCCATCACGACCGCTTCCAGCCCCGGGTTGTTTCGCACCGCCTCACCGATGTGCTTGGACAGCGTGAAGCCAGGACGGATGTAGTCCACCCACGCCGCCCGGTCGCCGTAGATCTCGCGCATGATCTCTTTCCCGTTCGGGGTGCAGGCGATGGCGATGATGGCGTCCGGGTGCGTGTGGTCCACGTGCTTGGCGGGCACGAAAGCGTGCAGCAGCGTCTCGATGCTCTGTCGGGGGCGGCCCGGCTCGAAGACCGTTCGCTCCAGGTAAGCGGTCATCTCCTCGTCCGTCATGCCCGGGCGGTCAAAGAGGGGCAACACCTCGTCCAGTTTCAAGCCCGCGAAGCCTTTCTCGGTGATGGAGGCGATGTCGGAGCCCGACCCCTTCACCCACAGGACCGTCACGTCCCGCCCGAGGTGGTCCTTCTCGACGCTCTTGGTACTCGTATTGCCGCCGTAGATGTTGACGAGCGTACGGTCGGCCCCGAGGAGGTTGGAGCGGTAGGTCAGCGAGGCGAGGCCGTCTCCCTGCGGAGCTTCGGCGTCGTTCCAGCGGTTCTGGATCACGGTCTTGGGCTGGGCGGTGGTCATGAGATCCTCCGAGAAAAGGGGAAAAGAGGCGGATTCGGGCGGGTTCAGCTCTTGACGGGAAAGCCTCCACCCGTGGGGGCGGTCCCACGCTCGGCAGCCACCTTGTCCTGGTAACCGCTGGCGCGATGCGCGGCGACGGGGTCCTCGGGCAGCCCCTTCGAGCGGCGCCACTCGGCGAGCAGGGGGCGGACATCCGTGCGGAAAGCGTCCGTGAAGACGCGGTGCGCCTCCAGCACGTCCCCCGCCTGCTGGGCGGCGGCGAGGCGCTCGCGGTCAATCAGGAGGGCCTTTGCGTAAGCCTCCTGGCAGTTCAGGACCGAGTAGAGCATGGCCTCGACCTTGGGCTCGATGTTGTGGCTCTGGTCGATCATGTAGGCGACGTTCTGCGCCGTCGTGCGGGTGAGCTTGTCCTCCGCTCTCTCGGCCGCCACGAGTTCCGCGTAGATACAGAAGAGTTCGTAAGGGTTGGTGGTGCCTACGATCAGGTCATCGTCCGCGTAGCGCCGGGCGTTGAAGTGGAAGCCGCCCAGCCGCCCCTCGTCAAGCAGGAACGCGACGATCTGCTCGATGTTCACGCTCTGCGCATGGTGCCCCAGGTCCACGAGGACCTGCGCCTTTTCCCCGACCGCGAGGCAGTGGGCGTAGGCCGCGCCCCAATCGAAGAGATCGGTCGCGTAGAAGGCGGGCTCGAAGAGCTTGTACTCGACGAGCATCCGGCTTCCCTCGGGCAGGGCGTCATGAACCCGCCGCAGCACCTCCCGCACCCGCCGCTTCCTGGCCCGCAGGTCGTCCTGCCCGGCGTAGTTCGTGCCGTCCGCAAACCATAGCGAGAGGTCACGCGAGCCGGTCTGCCGCATGATCTCTACGCAGTCCAGCAGGTGTGCCAGGGCCTGTTCGCGCGCACGACCATCGGGGTTGGCGATACTTCCCAACCTGTATGCGTCGTCCTGAAAGACATTGGGGTTGATCGCCCCGAGGCTCACCCCGTGCGACTCGGCGAAGCGGCGCAGTTCCACATAGTCTTCCACCTCGTCCCAGGGGATGTGCAGGGCGACGGAGGGGGCGATGCCGGTGAGGCGGTGGACCTCGGCAGCGTCCTCGATTTTTTCCCACACGTCACGGGCAGCGCCGGGAGCGGGAAAGGTCTTGAAGCGAGTGCCGGAGTTGCCGTAGCCCCAGGAAGGGGTCTCGAGGCGTTGACGGTCAAGGGCCTGAAAAAGGGCGTCCGTATTCACTGCTCCTCCTGCGTGGTGACGATAAGTCGAATGTCGGCAGCGTCGAGTGCGGCGCGCGTTTCGGCGGGGGGCGGACGGTTGGTGATGACCACGTCCACCTGATCAAGCGTGGCAATGGTGGCAAGAGCGCGGCGTTCGAACTTAGAGGCGTCAAGCAGGGCAACGCGCGTGCCACCCGAGCGGATCAGAGCCTGCTTGGCACCAACTTCGGGCAGGTGCGCGTCGGTGAAGCCGGTCGCCGGAGAAAAAGCCTTGGCGGAAAAAAACACCTTGTCGGGATGGAGTTTGGCCATGGTATCCATAAAAAAGGCCCCGACAAAGGACCGGGCGGGTGGGTGGAAGTTGCCGCCGACCATCAGGAACGGCACGCCGTTCTGAGCGACGGCATTGGCCGCATCGAGCCCTGTCATGATGGCTGTTACGTGGCGAGCGTGCAGGATACGGGCCAGGGCAAGGGCGGTGGTGCTGGCGTCAAGTGCCACCACGTCACCGTCCTCGATCAGGTCCAAAGCGGCGCGGGCCAGCTCAGCCTTGGCCTCGGTATTTGTCACGGCACGCAGCTGGTGCGCGATCTCCTCACTGGTCTTCTCCAGAACGCGGGCCCCGCCGTGCACACGCTCCAATAACCCCTGTTCCGCCAGTTGGTCGAGGTCGCGCCGGATGGTCATCTCGTGAACGCCGAGCTCAGTTGCCAGATCCTTGATCCTCACCACGCGCTCAGCCAGGGCACGGCGCAGGATCAGGTGCTGGCGCTCGCTGCTCACCTTGAAGCTGTCGCTGACCATACCAGAATCTAACACCATTCAAACACCACTTTACAAGGACTTGCATTTTTTTGAGCGGTGGTGTTAGATGCGAAAGACAAAGATCACAACCGAGCCGCGCTCCTCCTGTCGTTTCTCCCCCTGTCTGGAGTTCACGTGTCCTCTGACGCATCCCCTCTCCAACGTGTCTGCTTTCTGCTCCAGGTCCGCCCCGACCGCCTGGAGGAATACCGGAAGCGCCACCGTCACGTCTGGCCCGACATGCTCCAGGCCCTTCGCGAGGCCGGCTGGCACAACTACTCCCTGTTCCTGCGTGACGACGGCCTGCTCGTCGGCTACTTCGAGACGCCGGACTTCCAGGCGGCGCTGGACGGGATGCAGGGGCGCGAGGTCAATGTGCGCTGGCAGGCTGAGATAGCCCCCTTCTTCGAGGCCCTTGATGGGAAGAACCCGGACGAGGGCTTCCTGCGCCTGGAGGAGGTGTTTCACCTTGACTGAGGTGATCCCGACCGAAGCTGCCCCCATCCTCGCCCTACACCACGCCAGCAAAAGCTTCGGGCCGGTGCGGGCGCTCGTGGATGTCAGCCTGGAACTCTTCGGCGGCGAGGCGCACGCCCTGCTCGGCGAGAACGGGGCGGGCAAGAGCACCCTGGTCAAGATTCTCGCGGGGGTCCACCGCGCTGACGGCGGCGAACTGCTCGTGAACGGCCAGCCGCGCATCTTCCACGACCCCGCCGAGGCGCGGGACGCGGGCGTCGCCATCATCTACCAGGAACCGACCCTCTTCCCGGACCTGACCGTCGCCGAGAACGTCCTGATGGGCCGCCAACCGCTGAGGGGAGGCCGCATCGACCGGGCCGCCATGCTCGCGCGGGTGGGCGAGATTCTCCAGGAACTCGGCGTGCCGCTTGGTCCGGCGCGGCCCGTGCGCGGCCTCTCCATCGCGGACCAGCAGATCGTGGAGATCGCCAAGGCCCTCTCCTTCCAGGCGCGCGTGCTCATCATGGACGAGCCCACCGCCGCGCTGACTGGGCAGGAGACCGAACGGCTCTTCCGGGTCGTCCGCACGCTGCGGGCGCGGGGTGCGGCGGTGCTGTTTATTACCCACCGACTGGAGGAGGCCTTCGCGGAGTGCCAGCGGTTCACGATCATGCGCGACGGGCGCTGGGTGAGTTCCGGCCCCGCTTCCAAGTACACCATCGACTCCGTGGTGCGGGGCATGGTCGGGCGCGACGTGAGTGAGCTGTACCCCAAACTCAACGTCACGCCCGGTGAAGTCGTTCTAGAGGTGCGCGGCTTGAGTCGGCGCGGCGTCTTCCGGGACATAAGCTTCGACGTGCGCCGGGGAGAAATCGTCGGCCTCGCCGGACTCGTCGGTGCTGGACGCAGCGAGGTCGCCCGCACGATCTTCGGCATCGACCCGCGCGATGGCGGGGAGGTGCGTGTGCGGGGTCAGGCCATCCCCGCCGGGGACACCGTCGCCGCGATGAGGGCGGGGATCGGCCTCGTCCCGGAGGACCGCCGTCAGCAGGGGCTGGTGATGGACATGTCCATCGAGCGCAATGCGACCCTTGCCATCCTCAACCGGCTGCGGCGCGGCTTCCTGATGAACCGAGCGGCGGAATACCAGACCGCGAGCGACTGGACAAGCAAGCTGCGGCTCAAGGCTCACCGCCTCACGGACCCGGTGAGCACCCTCTCGGGCGGCAACCAGCAGAAGGTGGTGCTTGCCAAGTGGCTCGCCACCGGTCCTTCCGTCCTGATCGTGGACGAGCCGACCCGAGGGGTGGACGTGGGTGCCAAGGCGGAGGTCCACCGCACGCTCGCCGAACTCGCCGCAGAGGGCCTCGCCGTCGTGATGATCTCCTCGGACCTCCCGGAAGTGCTGGGGATGGCCGACCGCATCCTGGTGATGCGCGAGGGCGAACTCGTCGGCGAACTCCCGCGGCATGAGGCGTCGGAGGAAGCTGTGATGTACCTGGCGACCGGCCAGGGGACCGTGACCGGGCAAAAGCCAGCAATGGCCGCAAGGGGTGGTGGGGCGCCATGACTGAACTCTCTTCTCCTGGCAGCCCTCCCGCGGTCGCGCCAAACCTGCTGACGCGCCTGTTTCGCGCCCGCGAGGCCAGCCTGATCCTGATCCTGCTGGCGCTGATCGCGGTTACCGCCGCCATCAACCCGCGTTTTCTGAGCCCGCAGAGCCTGCGTGACCTGGCGCTGAACGTCTCCATTGTCGTGCTCGTCGTGGTCGGGCAGACCCTGGTGCTGCTGATGAAACATGTGGACCTCAGCGTGAGCAGCATCCTCGGCCTCACGGCCTTCCTCACCGGCTCACTGTTCGTCGCGAACCCCGGCATGCCGATCCCGCTGGCCTTCCTTGCGGGGCTGGGCATCGGAGCCCTGCTCGGAGCGGTGAACGGCCTGCTCGTCGCGTACGGCAAGGTTCCCGCACTTGTCGCGACCCTCGGAACGTTGTACGTGTTCCGCGGGCTGGACTATGCCATCGTCCACGGCGGGCAGATCACAGCAAGCAACCTACCCCCGGCGTTCAGTGCGTTTGCGAGCGGCAGCATCCTGGGCGTGCCGTACCTCGTGCTGCTCGTCCTCGCCGTGATGGTTGGGTTCAGCGTCTACCTGCGCTCGTACCGCTCGGGCCGTGAGTACTACGCAGTGGGCTCCAACGTGGAGGCGGCCCGGCTGGCGGGAATCAACGTAGATCGCCGCGTCCTGACGGGCTTCATCCTCTCCGGAGCCATCGCGGGACTCGCGGGCGTGCTGTACCTGGCGCGCTTCGGCACGGTGGATGCGGCGGCAGGGACTGGACTGGAACTCCAGGTCATTGCCGCAGCGGTGGTCGGCGGCGTTGCCATCACGGGCGGCGTGGGCACCATCGCCGGGGCAGGGATCGGCGCCCTGCTGCTGGGCGTGATCGGCAGCGCCCTCGTCGCGCTGCGCGCTCCCGCCTTCTGGCAGCAGGCCATTCAGGGTGCCCTGCTGCTGCTCGCGATCAGCGTCGACATCGTTCTTGCCCGCCGTGCGGCCCGCGCGCTGCAGGAAAGGAGCCACCGATGAGTACACCGCTCAGGCCCGCGCGCAGCCTGCTGGGCTGGGACGCCACGATCATCGCCCTCGTTGCCGCCGCGCTGCTGCTGGGGTCCAGGCTCTCGGACGCCTTTCTGACCGGCGCGAACCTCTCGAACCTCACGTCGAATCTGGTGGAGATCGCCCTGATCTCCCTCACGATGACGCTGATCATCATCGTCGCGGAGATCGACCTGTCCGTCGCGTCCATCGTGGGCATGTGCAGCGCGATGCTGGGCGTGTTGTGGGCCGCGCACGTGCCGATGCCGCTGGCGATCCTGCTCACGCTGGCGCTGGGCGCACTCGCCGGCTCCGTGAACGGCCTGCTGGTAACTCGGCTGGGGCTGCCCTCGCTGGCGGTCACCATCGGCACACTGGCGCTGTACCGCGGCCTCGCGTACGCGCTGCTGGGGGACCGGGCGGTAGCGGACTTCCCCCCCTTCTGGACTAACCTGGGCTTCGGTCTGGTGCCCGGCACGCAGATTCCAATTCCCATCGTGGCGTTCGTCATCCTCGCGGTCATCACCGCCGTCGTCCTGCATGCCACCCCCTTCGGGCGCTCGCTGTACGCCATCGGCGCGAACGAGGTCGCGGCACGCTTCGCGGGGTTGCGGGTCGAACGCACCAAGCTGCTGCTGTTCGTCCTCTCGGGCCTGATGAGTGGCTTCGCAGGCATCATCTACACCTTCCGCTTCTCCAGCGCCCGCGCCGACAACGCGGTCGGCCTGGAACTCTCGGTCATTGCGGCGGTGCTGCTGGGCGGCGTGAGCATCTTCGGCGGGCGCGGCAGCGTGATCGGCGTGATTGCCGCCGTGTTCCTGATCGGCATCATCCAGAACGCCCTGACCCTCGCGGACGTCCCAAACGAGATTCTGACCATTGTCACCGGCCTGCTGCTGATCCTCTCCGTCCTGGGGCCCAACCTCGCTGCCCGCGTGAAGGCAGCGCGTCAGAAACGCAACGCCCTCACGCAGTCGAAAGGGGGCGCGCCGTGAGTCCCTGACTTCGCCTGCTCCAGCCCAGTGCGTTTGCCCTGCTTCCCCTTCTGCCTGCTCACCCCCCGTCCTTGATCTCCCGGAGGAATGCCATGCACCACCGCAAAGTCCTGCTCGCCGCCCTGACCCTTGCCCTCGGTGCCGCCGCCGTCGCCGGCGCGCAGACCGCCATCAAGAAGGGTCTCACCATCGCCTTCCTGCCCAAGCAGGTTAATAACCCTTACTTCACCACCGCCTGGAAGGGTGGGCAGGCGGCCATCAAGGAGTTCGGGGGCGTCGGCAAGCAGGTGGGGCCCTCGGACGCGGGCGCAAGCAGCCAGGTGAGCTACATCAACACCCTGCTGGCCCAGCGCCAAAACGCTATCGTGCTGTCGGCCAGCGACCCGAATGCGCTGGTGCCGTACCTCAAACGTGCCATGAGTCAGGGCGTAAAGGTCGTGACCTACGACAGCGACGTGGCGGTCGGCGGGCGTAACCTGTTCGTCAGCCAGGCGGACGCGGACACCATCGCGCGGGACCAGGTGAAGCTCCTCGCAAGGCAAATCGGCAACAAGGGCGAGATCGCCATCCTGTCGGCCACGCCGAACGCCACCAACCAAAACGCCTGGATCAAGATTATGCAGGACGAGCTGAAAAAGCCGCAGTACAAGGACATGAAGCTGGTCAAGATCGCTTACGGCAACGACGACGACCAGAAGTCCTTTACCGAGATGCAGGGCCTGATGCAGGCTTACCCCAATCTCAAGGGCGTGATCTCGCCCACGACGGTCGGCATCAGCGCCGCCGCGCGCTACCTGTCGGGCAGCCCCTATAAGGGCAAGGTGGCCCTGACCGGCCTGGGCACGCCCAACCAGATGCGGCAATTCGTGAAGGACGGGACGGTGCAGGCGTTCGCCCTGTGGAACCCGGAAGACCTAGGCTACCTCGCCGCCTACGCTGCGGGCGCGCTCGCCAGCGGGCAGATCAGCGGCAAGGCGGGCGAGAAGTTCACCGCCGGGCGGCTCGGCCAGCGCACCATCGGCAAGGACGGCGTGATCGTCCTGGGGCCCTTGACGGTGTTTGACAAGAGCAACATCGACAAGTTCAACTTCTGAGCCTTCCACGTCCCGCAGGTCGGCTGTCCGCTCCTCCAGCGAACTGCCCTTGCGCCCGCCGTCCGCTGGGCATGCAGGCGGGAGCCGTTCACCCGAGCAAAACTGCCCTGCCTGAGCGCCCGTCACAGGCAGCGTTCCACCAGGGACAGCGCACGGGCGGCGGGGTGTTCAGGCGACCGAACGGACTGGAGGAAGGCCAGCAGCGGGTCAGCCAGCGATTCGTCACCGGTCCCCAGACTCAGCACCGTGGAGAGGTGGTTGTGTCCGGGCACCTGGAAAAAGCGCGGCAGCATGCCGAACTTCTCCCCGTAGGCCGAGAGGAACTTGACGCTGGGCCGCTCAATCTCCTCCGGATCGTACTCCGCCGTCATGAACAGCAGGGGCACCGTCTCTCCCCGGTACGCCCGCAGCAGGCCGAGGGGAGCATTCGCATCGATCTGCTCGGGCTGCGCCCCGAAGTACGCCTTGGTGACCTGCTCGCGCGGACCGTCATAGGGCAGGGTGCAGGGCACCGACAACAGCACCGCGGCGGCCACCTCATCCCGGGGTTGCCGCGCCTGGTCGAACAGGTAGGTGGCGACGTGCACGCCGCCTGCCGAGTTCCCGAAGAGAGTCAGGCATTGGGGATCGCCCCCGTAGTCCGCCACATGCTCGTGGGCCCAGCCCACCACCCGGGCCACGTCCTCCCCGCCCCCGGGAAAACGGACGTGGGGCACCAGACGGTAGTTCGCCAGAACCGCGACGAAACCGTGCCGGGCGAGGAAGGTGCCCAGGTTGGCGTACACCAGGCCGCCCGATTCAGGCAGCGTCTTGTCCCCCGTCCACAGGCCCCCACCGTGGAAGAACAGCACCACAGGATGGGCACCCGGCGTCCGGGGTTGATACACGTCCAGGCGGTGCCGTTCATCCGGCCCGTAGGGGAGGTCGAGGGTGACGCGGATGTTCTCGTTGGGCTGGTCCCGGTGCACCGGGAGGTAGGCGGCAAGGGTTGCGTCGGCGATCCCCTTGTTCCAGGTCGTCCCGAAGCGGGCGATCAGGTCGTGGGCAGGGGTGAAGCTTTGGGATTGGGACATGGCAGTATCCTTGACTCAGGGGAGCTGGGGTAACGGTCAGAGCCGCCCCAGCAGCAGGCGTGCGGGGCCGGGAACAGGGGGATGGCGGGGGTCGGAGCTCAGCGCGGCAGCTCCTTCCCCCGGGTGTCACGAGACGAACGAGATGTCGAGGGTCTCCTCGGCGCGGGCGAGGTCCGGCTGATCCCCTGGGGCGGGCGACTGGTCGGGGAAGACGGGATACGCCCACGGCTCACCCGCCGCCGCGAAGAGCCCCTCGATCCCCGCCTTCGCGTTCATGGAGAGGAAGCGGGTGCTGCCGCCCTCCAGTCCATAGCTGTGAACGCACCCGGCGGGGATGTTGACGCTATCCCCGGGGTACACCAGGCTCTCCGCGCCGTCCAGTGTCACCCGCAACCGCCCGTTCAGGACGTACAGCACCTCGTGCGTTTCCCGGTGGACGTGGGCAGGCATCCGTGCTCCTCGCGGCCCCTCGATCACGGCCATGCCGAGTGCCCCACTCGTCTGGGCGCTCCCCGCAAGGACCGTGCACATCTGCCCCAGCATCACGTGCCTCTCGCCGGTATCCGCCTTCAGGAAGTACGACCGCTCCTCCTCGGGCAGGGTGTCGTCAGGGCGGTCCGTCTGAGCCGGGAAGGGCGTCAGGTCGCGGCGGAACGTCACGTCGTGCAGTTCCTGTGCCCGGCCCAGCCGCTCGAATGGAGGCGGGGTGGTATCGACCGGGGGGAAGGCCGGACCCCGGTAGGGGTTGGAGGTGAACACGAAGAACTCCTCCCAGCCGCCAGGGGTGATCACGCCGACCGTCTCGGTGTAGTTGCCCAGAAACTGGTAGGCGTGTGCGGTGCCCGGAGCGACATAGGCAAAATCGCCGGGGTTCAGGACGCGGCTTTCCCCGTCGGCCCAGAGCTGCATCTGACCGCGGGTGACGAAAAAGGTGTCGCGCGCCCCCCGGTGGGAGTGGAAGGGGATGGGGTTGTCCTTCGGGCCTAGAACGGCGACGACGGCGAGCGAACCGTTCGATTGCGCGCCACCCACGAGGATGCGGGTGGTCTGGCCGAGCAGCACACCAGAGGTGCCGCCCCCGGCTTCTAGGACGTAAGGCGCGGTTGTGGCGGGCAGGATGGTCGTCTCGGGGGAAGTGGAAGTCATAGCAGCTCCTTGGCAATGAGGCAGTCTTCTGGACGGTGGGCACTCACGAGCCCCTGGAACATCTCGGAGGGTTCAGGAAGGGAGCGTCGTTCGAGTCATGGGGACATCCAGGAGGGCGGATCAGGCTGAGATGAGGCCGCGCGCCCGATTGAGCCGGTCGAAGATGGCCTGCACGTCCGGCGTGAGGGTCTTGTTCTCTGCCGAGAAGCCCAGGACCACGGCCAGGGGGAGCTTCCGCAGGCCACTGCCCGGCTTCAGGGCAGCGGCGAGCGGGGGGTGCTTCTCCTGGGCCAGTGCCAGGACCGCGTTCAGGGCCTCCTCGTCGTCCCACAGATCGACCAGCGGCAGGCCGAGGGTCAGGGGGGGCAGGCTGCGCTGGGGAGAGCGGTACGGGCGCTCCCAGCGGTGCTCACCAGACAGGACCTCCAGCGGCATGTCCTCCTCGCCGGGCAGGATCACCGTGGCCGACGTGTTCGGCGGGAGGACGGCCTCCAGCGTGAAGGTATCCCCCGAGATGGTCCACGCCACGCTCGCCTCCCCATAGGGCGTGACGTGCCGCGCGGACGCGGAGGTGAGGCCGCCCCCGGGGAGGGGCCGAATCGTCATCCGCCGGTAGCCCGGTCCGGCAGGGGCGAGGCCCGCCACCGTGCGGTGCAGCCAGTCCGCCACCGCCCCGAGAGCGTAGTGGTTGAAGGAGGTCATCTCGCCCGGGTTGATGGAGCCATCGGGCAGCATGGAGTCCCAGCGTTCCCAGATGGTCGTCGCGCCCATCGTCACGGGGTACAGCCACGAGGGGTTCTCGCGCTGCATCAAGAGGCGGTAGGCCGCGTCCGCCCGGCCCGCCTCCGTGAGCGCGTCGCAGATCAGGGGCGTCCCGACAAAGCCGGTGAGGATGCGGTAGCCGCCGTCCCGGACGAGTTTGGCGAGGCGCTCGCCCGCCTGAACACGCTGCGCCACGTTCGGCAGCAGGTCGAAGGCGAGGGCCAGGGTGTAGGCCGTCACTGCGTCGCTCATCATCCGCCCGTCGGGCGTGACGTACCGCCGCGCGAAGGCGGCGCGAACTTCGGCGGCGAGGGCGGCGTAGTGCCGGGCGCGGTCCTCCTGGCCGAGGACGGCGGCAGCCTGCGATACCAGACCCGCGGACCGGGCGAAGTACGCCGTGGCGACGATCTCCGCGTCGGTCTTCGCTGCGCCGGGCTGGTCGGGCGGCGCGGTGGGGTCCAGCCAGTCGCCGAACTGGAAGCCCTGGTCCCACACGCGGGCCGGGCCGCAGTGCCGGTCGAGAAAGTCCACCCAGGCGCACATGCTGGCAAACTGCCGGGCCAGCACGTCCCGGTCGCCGAACCGCTCGTACAGCACCCAGGGTACGATAACCGCGGCGTCCGTCCAGGCGGCGGCGGGCACCATCGACCGCTCGCCCTGAATATTCGGCACGATGAAGGGCGGCACGCCCTCCTCACTCTGCTCGGCGGCCACGTCCCCCAGCCAGGAGGTCAGGAAGCCGTCCACGTCGTAGAGAAAGGAGGCGGTGGGCGCGAACACCTGAATATCTCCCGTCCATCCCAGGCGCTCGTCGCGCTGCGGGCAGTCGGTCGGAATGTCCAGGAAGTTGCCCCGCATCCCCCACACCACGTTTTCGTGCAGCTTATTGACGAGGGGGTCGGAGCACTCGAACCAGCCGGTGCGTTCAAGGTCGGAGTGGACGACCACGGCAGTGACATCCTCCGGCGAGAGATCGCCCGGCCAGCCCTCGATCTCGGCGTAGCGGAAGCCGTGGAAGGTGAAGCGCGGCTCCCAGGTCTCCTCTCCCCCACCTTTCAGGGTGTACTGGTCCATGGCCTGTGCGGTCCGCAAGGGCCGGGTGCCGAGTTCGCCGTGTTCAAGCACCTCCGCGTGCCGGAGCGTGACGGTCTGCCCCGCCTCACCCCGGACGGTGAAGCGCACCCACCCCACGAGGTTCTGCCCGAAGTCCACCAGAGTCTTCCCGGAGGGTGACTGGAAGATGGAGGTGGGCGCGACCAGCTCGGTGCGACGGACGGGAGGACCCTCGGGGGCGATCAACGTCCTCAGGTCCCGCTCGACGATGTGGACAGCTTGCCAGGCGGTGTCATCGAATCCGGGTTGAGCCCACTCCACGGGTTCCAGACGCGCGTCGTAGCACTCCCCGTCGTACAACTCCGAGGAAAGGATGGGCCCGCGGGCGGCCCGCCAGTCCTCGTCAGTCACCACCCGGTCGACCGTCCCATCGGCGTACCGAAGTTCGAGTTGTGCGAGGAGGGCGAGGCGGTCGCCGTAGATGTTGCGCTGCCCGCCCGAGAAGCCGAGCCGCCCGCGATACCAGCCGTTCCCGAGCATCACGCCCAGGGCGTTGCGTCCCTCACGTAGCAGCGAGGTCACGTCGAAGGTCTGGTAGCGCAGGCGATGATCGTAGCTCGTCCAGCCGGGCGCGAGGACATGATCGCCCACCCGCTCGCCGTTGAGCTGGGCCTCGTACACGCCTAGCGCTGTGATGTACAGCCGCGCGGCCGTCAACCCGCCCCGCACGTCGAACTCCCGCCGCAAAAGGGGGGCCGGTCCTTCCGTGAACTCGGGCGTGACGAAATGGGCCGTCCAGTCCTCAGAGTGGAACAGTCCAGCCTCCACGGCCAGGGGCACGCTCCAGTCGGTGGGCATCTCCTCCGTGTTCCAGGCCCGGACCCGCACTTGCACCCGCTCCCGGGAAGTTAGTGGGGCGAAGGGCCAGGGGACCAGCACGGCGTCGGGTGAAGGAATGCGGCCAGAGGTGTGGGTACCCTGCTCGTCCTGGCATTCAATCTCGTACCCGGACTGCACCCAGCCGGGCGAGGCCGACCTGACCCGCCAGGAGAGCCGCGGCGTGGGTGAGGCGACCCCCAGGGCGTCGTCACGCCGTTCAGCCCGGAGGTGGGTGATGGACGCTGTGCCTGGACCAGTCTCTTCAGTGGGTAGCGAGGTTTGGGTCACGATCGGTCTCCTGGAGACGTGGAGGAGGGAGGGGCGGAGGGCCGCCCGACTGGACGGCGTGCCTCGAACCACTCGAAGAACGCGGGCGTGGCGGGTTCGTTCCTGTTGGCGTACAGCGCGAAGGAGACGCCCTTAAAACCTCCCGCCACCCCCAGGCCGGGGTGAAGGACACTCAGGGTGGAAAGGTGCCGCGGCCAGCGGGTCATCTCTCCACCACGAGCTTGTGCCACTCCCGAACCGGGCGCAGGGCGGAGCACGCGTCCACCGGACTCACGCCCTGGAACGGCTGCTGACCAGTGAGGGCACGCACCACCGCCTCCTGCACGGGCAGGACCGGCGAGTAGGCGTTGACCAGCGTCTGGCAGCGCGGCGCGTCGTGGGCGTAGTGCGGCGTGCCCAGGGAGATGATGGCGGTCGGCAGCACGTCCCAGAACCGTTCCATCGCCCGGAAGGGGTTGCCATGCAGTTCCACCCAGTCCAGCCGCAGGTCCGGCGTGACCATCAGCGCCTCCTCCGCGACCACGTACAGCAGCGCGTCGTAGAGGTCGGGGCTGACATGCGTCTGAGGTGTGTAGAGCGTGACCTCAAACCCCATCCCGTCCAGCAGTTCGGGGACCCGCAGGTCCGGCAGCGGAAAGCCCAGCCCGTTCCTGCGCTGGGGTTGCCGGATGATCAGCAGGCGGCGGTGCCGCGCGGGGTCGAGCGGCAGGAGGTGTTGGGTGTCAGACACCAGGGTCACCGCCCGCGCCGCGCAGTCCTCCGCCCAGGCCAGATGGTCCGGGGCGCGGAGCGTGCCGAGGTCCGGCAGGGCCGTGCTCTTGTGCAGGCCCAGGGACGCCTTGAGGGCCAGGACCCGCGTGATCGCCTCCTCCACCCGCGCCTCACTCAGCCGCCCGTCCTGCACGCCCCGGCACAGGAACTCCAGGTCGCGCTCCACGTCGGTGGGAAACAGCAGGATGTCGCACCCCGCCGCGATGACCTGCGGCACGAGCTTCTCGCGTGGTCCCTGCGAGGTGAAGCCGCCCATCTCGGTGGCGTCCGAGACCACCACGCCGTTAAAGCCCAGCTCGTCCCGCAGCAGCGTGGTCGTCAGCAGCGGGGAGAGGGTGGCGGGCAGGTCCGCCTCGTCCGGTCGGCCCCTGGCGTGGGCGTAGGCGGGCAGGGTGATGTGCCCGGGCATGACGATCTTCACGCCCGAGGTGATCAGGTGCCGGTACACCGCCCCGTAACTCGCCTCCCAGGCGGGAAGGTCCAGCGTGTTCTCACTCGTGACGAGGTGCTGGTTGCGATAGTCTATCCCGTCCCCGGGCCAGTGTTTGGCGCAGGCGGCGACCCCCTCGGCCTGAAAGGCGCGGATGGCCGCCTCGCAAAAGGCTGTCACCCGCGCCGCATCGCTGCCGAAGGAGCGGGTATTCACGATGGGGTTCAGGGGATTGAGGTCCAGGTCCGCGACCGGGGAGAACGTGCAGTTGAAGCCGACCGCGCGGCCCTCGCGGCCCAGGACCCGGCCGAAGTGCTCGGCGAATGCGGGATCGTCCGTCGCCGCCACCGCCATCTGGTTGGGGTAGGGCGTGCCCGCCGGGCCGCCGACCGAGGCGAGTTCGCCGCCTTCGAGGTCGGTGCTGAGGAGCAGAGGGACGCGGCTGCGTTCTTGCAGATACTCCGCTGAGTCCCGCAGGGCGTGAGGGTCGAGGGAGGCGAACCGGGAGATACCGCCCACACCAAGTGCCAGGAAGCGGTCCAGTTCCTCACGTTCCAGGCGAAAACTCAGCGGGATCAGCAGTTGGGCGAGCTTCTCGTGCAGACTCAGGGCGTCGCGGGTGCGGGTGACCCAGGCCTGCGCCTCATCGTCGAGGAAGAAAGGGGATGCACTCAGGTCGGGAAGCGTCATGGGTGACCTCGGGGAGAGCGGGGGGGTGTGAGGCGAGCAGGGCCATCCTTACCCCTTGACGGCACCGCTCAGCACGGCGGAGGTAAAGAGCCTGCGGGCAAACACGAACAACAGCAGCACGGGCAGGGTGGCCAGCGACAGGCCGAGCATGAGCGCCCCGTAATCCACGGTGTTCCGTGTGGAGAGGGCATTCAGGAAGAGCGGCAGCGTGAAGCTTTCCGGCGTGTTTAGCACCACCAGCGGCCAGAAGTAGGAGTTCCACTGGAACAGGAACACGAACACGGCGAGGGACGCGAGGGTAGGGCGGACGGCGGGTAGCGCGATGTGCCAGAACACCCGCCATTCGTTCGCGCCGTCAATGCGGGCGGCCTCCGCGAGTTCCTGCGGAAAGCTCAGGAAGCCCTGTCGCATGTAGAACAGCGCGAACGGCGAGGCGATCGCCGGCAGAATGACCGCCCAGTACGTCCCCAGTACGTGCAGGTCCGCCAGCAGCTTGAACACCGGGATGATCGTGACCTGCGCCGGAACGAACAGCGTGAGCAGGATGATGCCGAACAGGATCCCCCCGACCCGTGACTTGAAGCCGGTCATGGCGTACCCGCCCAGGGCGCTGAGCAGCAGCGTGAGCAGGGTGGTGACGGCGGCAAGGAAGACGGAGTTGAACGCGGCGCGTAGGAAGCCCTCCTCAATCAAGGTGCGGAGGTTGGGCAGCAGCGCACTCCCGATGTTCCAGCGGGGCGGGAGGGCCAGCACATCGCTGGCCGGACGGGTCGCGGAAGCGAACATCCAGACGAAGGGGAACAGGGCTGCGAGAGCGCCCAGAGCCATCAGGGTCAGGAGCAGCCACTGGGCGGGACCGAACCGCTCGCGTCTCATGCGTTCCTCCGAACGGCCAGGACCTGCACAAACGCGACGAGTCCGGCCAGGAGGACAATGACCCAGGCGACGGCGCTGCCGTAGTTGTGGTCGAAATTCTGGAAGGCGACGCGGTACAGGTACAGGCCCAGCGTGAGTGTCCCGTCTGCTGGCCCGCCGCCCGTCAGGACCTGCACCTCGTCAAACAGGTTGATGGTCGCGAGCGTCGACATGATCGCCGTGAACAGCAGCACCGGACGCAGGGACGGCAGTGTGATGTGCCAGAAGACCTGCGGGTTGGTCGCCCCGTCGATCTCCGCGGCCTCATACAGTTCCTTTGGCACGCTCTGAAGCGCGGCGAGGTAGATCAGGACGTTGAAGCCGACGGCACGCCACAGCAGCACGCCGCTGATCGACACCTTCGCCCACCAGGGATTCGAGATCCACGGCACCCCCGCGAGTCCCATGGCCTTCAGCATGAAGTTGATCACGCCGAGGTCCTCGTTCAGGAGTGTGCGGAACAAAATGCCCGCGGTGGCGAGGCCCATGACGGTGGGCAGGAAGTACGCGCTTTGAAAGAGCCCACTGAGGGGAAAGCCGGGGCGGTTGAGCAGGTACGCGATGCCGAGCGCGATGGACAGGGTCAGCGGAACCTGCATCACGAAAAACAGTGCGGTGTTGATTGCGGCCGTGCGAAAGACTTCGTCACCCGCGAGACGCTGGTACTGCGCCACGCCCACGAACTTGTCCACGCCGTCCAGGTTGCGCTGAAAGGACAGCAGCAGCGACTGCGCGATGGGAAGCAGCATGAACAGCGTCAGCAATGCCAGCACCGGCAATGCGAACAGCCACGGTGCCGCGTTGAAACGCCGAGGGCGTCTTGGTCGAAGCGCGGGACGGGCCGTGGTGGACAGGTCGGTCATGACGGACTCCTCTAGGTTGACGAGGTCGCTGCGACAGCGGCCCCGTTCCTGTCGAGCGTTACTTGGCGAGGTCCCGGCCAGTCTGGTTGGCGAGGTCGCGTGCAGCCTTGCCAAGTGTTTCGGCGACGGGCGCTCCATTGAGAACAGCACCTTGTGCCGTCATTACCGCCTGGCGCGCGGCGTTTGAGTCGGTGGTGTAGCGCAGGTACGGCAGTTTGCCTTGCCCGGCAATGAAGACTGAAGCGTAGTTCGGGGTGGCGAAGTAAGCGTTCCGGAGGTTGAGTTTGTCACTGCCCGGCAAGTACGCGTTCAGCGCGCCCGGGTTAAACCCGCGTCGTTGGCCGCCGACGGTGGCAAGCCACTCCACGAACGCCAGCGCGACGTCCTTGCTCTTGCTGGCTTGCGCGACGGTCGCGTACGTCGTGCCGAAGTCGGCCGGCTGCGGCTTGCCGAACCCCGGCAGCGGCGCGACGCCCCAGAGGCCCTTCTGTTCGGGAACGATGACTTGCAGCAGGTTCGCCATGAAGGCCGGCGCGAGAATCGTGGCGCTCCGGTTCGCCTTCCAGGAGCCGACGGTCGTGTCGATCGCTCGGGATTGCAGCAGGATCTTCTTATCCCACATCTCCTTGAGGGTCGCCAGGGCCTTCTGGGCACCAGCGGAGTTGATGGTGATCTCCCCATCCTTGTTAAAGTAATACCCACCGGTCGCCTGCTGCATCATGGTGCGTAGCATCAGGTCATCGGAGAAAAAGTCACTCGCCGTCATCTTAATGTCCGGGTCCATCTTCTGAAGCTTGACGCCCGCAGCGATGTAGTCGTCCCACGTCTTGATGGTGGCAGGGTTGATGCCCGCCTTCTTGAACAGATCCGCACGGTAGAACATCGCGGTGGTGCTGTTGTCCAGTGGGAGGCCGTACACCTTGTTATTGACGGTCCCGCCCTGCCAGTGACCCTTCGAGAAGCCGCCCTGGTACTTCTTCACCTTCGCGGTAAGGTCCATCAGCAGGTTCGGAAAGCGGCGCACCACGAACTCCAGGTCGGCACCTTCGATCTGCATCACGTCCGCTGGCATCTGGTTCGCGGAGGCGCTGGTCGTGATCTTCTGCCGCAGGTCCGAGGCGCCGACAGGAACGAGCGTCACCTTCACCTTCGGGTACAGCTTCTCGAAGGCGGGCAGCCAGCCCTTCATGACATCGGCCTTGTTCGTCATGTACGTGATTTCGCCGGTCAGGCTCGGGTTGCCCTTCAGCGGGTCAGTGCGGGGGGTGCTCTGGGCAGCGGCGAGGCCAGCAAGCAGGACGGTCAGGGTGAGGCCGGGCGCAAAACGCTTCATAGTTCCTCCTAGGAAAGGGCTGCCGTGGACGGGCGACGCCTCGTCCGGCGCAAGCGGTATGGCTTGTCGTGTGCCTTCACTATGTGGAACGAACGGCCGGTGAACAACCCCTCTGTTTCATATAATGAAACACAGAGCGGATCTTGGAGGAGCGCATGCTGGGAACGCTGGAAAAGGCCGGACAGGTGCTCGATCTGTACTCGGACGAACAGCCGGAGTGGGGGGTGACGGAGGTGGCCACCGCGCTGGGCATCCCCAAACCCAGCGCGCACCACCTGCTTGCCTCGCTCGCCGAAATCGGCCTGCTGCAACGTACAACCAACCGGCACTACCGTCTGGGGTACCGGGCCCTCGCTCTCAGCCGGATCGTGCTGCAAACCACCCCCTGGCGTGATTCTGCCGAGCAGATCCTGCACGATCTCGTGCGGGAATTTGGCGAGACCGTGCAACTGGCCGCCCTGGATGGTAAGCGGCTCGTGTGTGTCGCCCGGGTGGGGGGAACGCAGCCCGAAAGCGTCCAGATCGCAGAAGTTGGGAGCAGCATTCCACCGCATTGCAGCTCGAATGGCAAAATCCTGCTCGCCTTCAGTTCCACGGAACGGACCATGCAGGTCTTGGAAAACCAGCACCTGAACCGCTTTACAGAGAACACGATCGTGACGCACGACGAACTGGCCTCCGAACTGGAGCGGGTTCGTGCGCAGGGCTTCGCGTACGACGTCGGCGAGTACCGTCATGACGCCTGTTCCGTCGCCGCCCCGATTCGCAATCACCTGGGTGATGTGGTGGCGTCACTAAGTCTCGCAGCACCCGCTCCCCGCTTTTACGCGCGGAAGGCCGCGTACCGGACGGCGGTGATTCGTGTTACGGAGCGGCTGTCCATCCGTATCGGCTACAATCCCTCCCTGTTCACCTAGTACTAGGTACTACGGCCGCACTTGGTAATGGTCTTGTTAGGGTTTTGTGGAGGGGGAGTTCGGGTTGATCCAGACTGGAGACAGCCATGACTACCCCCCGGCAGCAATACACCGCCGAGTTCAAGCAGGAGGCCATGCGACTGGTTAAATCTACGGGCAAGAGTTGCGCCCAGATCGCCCGCGACCTCGGTGTTCCCGCCCACGACGTCGTTCGCTGGAAAAAGCAACAGGAGGTGCAGGAAGTCGCAGGACGCCCCGTAGTCACGGGGCGCGGTGTCGCGGCCCGCTCTGAACAGGAAGAACGGATCAAGCACCTCGAGCGTGAACTCGAGATTG
>NZ_JQNI01000004.1:300000-372500 GCF_000745175.1 Deinococcus sp. YIM 77859 | reverse complement strand
TCGACTCGATGAGCGCCCGTGCCGGAATGGAGCGGGTGACGGCGACGGTGAGCGCGGGACTGGCCGGCCAGGGCTTTGACGTCCAGATTCTCACCCTGCGCGGCGAGACAAGCGCCTTTGAGCTGCCCGCCGGGGTGCAGCTCTGCTCCCTAGGCCTGCCAGAAGGGCCGCTGCGCATGCGCGGCGAGACACTACCCCTGATGCGGGCCCTGCGCCAAGAGGTGCAGCGGCGCCGACCAGACGTGCTCATCGTCGTAGACACGTTCCTGAGCGTCTTTGCCTTTCCGGCCTTGCTTGATCTGCCGGTACGGCGCGTGGCATGGGAGCACTTCAATCTCCAAACCGACCTTGGAATGCGCTCGCGCCGTCTAGGAAAATGGGTAGCTGCACACCTCGGGCATGGGGTCGTCACCCTGACCGAGCGGGACGCGCAGCAGTGGCGGACAGCCTTTCCACGCGCCTCCGCCACCATCCAGGCCATTCCTAACCCCCTCTCCTTCGCGCAGCCCCCTGTCAACCCCTACTCGCCGGAAAGCCGCACCGTGCTGGCGATCGGACGACTGGACGGGCAGAAGGGTTTTGACCTGTTGCTGAGCGCTTGGGCAGCCGCAGAACCCACCTTTCCGGAGTGGCGGCTCCTGCTGTACGGCAGCGGCCGAGAAGAAGAACGCCTCCGTCAACAGGCGGCAGCGTTGGGGCTCCAACGCTGGGAGCTGCGTCAGCCTACGCCGGCGGTCGAGCAGGCCTACCGCTCTGCCGGCGTCTATGTCCTCAGTTCGCGCCACGAGGGCCTTCCGATGGTGCTGATGGAGTCGCAAGCCTACGGGGTGCCCGCGGTGGCCTTTGACTGCCCGACCGGGCCTGCCGAGCTCCTGGCTTCCGGCGGCGGCGTGCTGGTCGAGCCCGGCAACGTCACGCAGTTGGCTGGTGCGCTGCGGGAGCTGCTCACCGACACCCAGGCTCGGCAGCGGATGAGCGAGCGGGCTTACCAGGGGGCACAGCGCTATGAGACGGAGCGAATCCTGGCACAGTGGATGGCCCTGCTGGGCTCCGGCCGGGCCCGACCCGGAAATATGACGGGCACGCTCCTCCACCGAACCTAGTGTGCCCAGTGCGAAAGGGCCTTGAGCGGACGGCGCGCCCAGAGGCCCTTTTTCGGTTGTTGTGTAGGCTTCAGCGCGTGCCGATCCAGACGGTATCGGTCGGGCCGTCCGCGGTCGAGCCCGTTACGACGACCAATTGTCCCGCGACCACGTCCGCAACCGGGGACTGCCGAGGGCCGGGCAGCGGCGTCAACTCTGTCCAGGTATCGGCCTGCGGATCGTACTCGATGACATTGGCGATCTCGCGCGCGCCCTGGGTCACGCCACCCATCACCACAATTCGCCCGTTCCAACTCACCGTAGAGGCCGTGGCATGGCCCATAGGGCGTGGCAGGGGCCGCACGGCCCGCCAGGCATCCTGCTGGGGGTCGTAGACGTGCACGTCAGCCTGGTTGCCGGCGTCCTCATCGCCGAGATGTTGGCCGCCGATGGCATAGATCCGGCCATTGAGCACCGCACCGGAGAGGTGATTTCGCGGGTTGGGCAGGGGCGCAGCGGCGCGCCAGCCGGACGGGTTGTCGAGGGACAGCACCCAGTGGTCACCGAAGTCGCGCAGGTACCTGAGGCCGCTGCGCTGCGTGCCACCGAAAAAGTGCAGTTCGCGGCCCAACCGCACGAGTGCGCCTCCCCCCCGAGCAGCCGGAAGCGGCGGCATCGCACTCCAGGTGTCGGAAGCGACGTCATACTTCCAGACGTGGTCGGTCTGAGGCCCCGGGTGATTTCCCAAGAAGCCGCCCGCGAGGTAGATGGCCTGTCCGTCTACGGCAAGCCCGGCATGTGTCAGCGGCTCAGGAAGGTCACGCAACCGGCGCCACTGGTCGCTCGCGGGATCGTACATATGGGCGGCCGTCGTGGCGATGGGGACGTTATTCAGATTCTTGTCAAAGCCACCGAACACGTAGAGCCGGCCATTCACGGCGGCCCCCTGTCCCTCGTAGAGGGTGGTGGGCGCCCGGCCCCGCTCGGTCCAGGCCAAGCCTGCAGGCGCCGCAACCGGCCGCACATTCTGGAGAATGAACACGACGTCCTGATAGTCGCCATTCTGGGCGGGTTCAAAGCCCAGCAGGTAGCTGTTGGGGAGGGGCTGACCGGCAGCGTCTTTGAGGGGGTACACCCGAACGGCGTGGCGGATAGGACCGGTATTGAGCGTGTCCTGCGTGTAGGTGTTCTGCGCCGCGTACCCGTTTGCCGCCAGGTACACACCAAAGGGCTCATCTCCTGGACTGAAGCTCTCGCTCCCGCCCGGCTCGATGGCCGGATTCAGGTTCTGGGCCTGTCCGGCGACCAGTGTGGCCCGCGGCTGGAGGCGCGGCACGCCGCCTTCGAGCGTGTAGGTCCCGTAGGGGGAAGGGCCGTCCGGGGAGTAGCGAGCCACGGGCCGCAGAGTCACGGGGCCCGCACCCGCCCGCTCAAAGAGGGGGGCGGTCACCTCGTCGCCGATCGGGTTGGGGGAAGTCCCCAGCAGCAGCTCCGTTCCGCCCACATCCACGGCATACCCCAGGGCATCCACAATCTGGGCGAGCGTCGGTTCCAAGTTCCCCTCACGTCCGCGCGCACTCAGGCCAGAGAGCTTGATCTCACGGGCAAAGCGGTCACCCTCCACACGCAGCCCTGCATGCAGCGACCCCACCTGTCCGCGTGGAGCCAGGCGCACCTGGAGGGTGAGGCTCTGGCCGGGCTCCAGCGTGATCGGGACGGTGGGCGGCGCGACCAGTTCAAAGGCGCCGCTGCCGCTCCCGGTCAACCCAAGGCGCTCTAGACGCAGCGGGCTATCCCCAGTGTTGCGCAGCACCACGGCTTGCGGGGCGCTCACCTCGTTCTGAACCCCACTGAAGATCAGCCGTTCGGGTTGGGCCGTCAGCTCAGCAGGGAGACTTGCGCTGCGCGGCAGGACCTCCAGCGCGCTGAGCTTGGCATTCTCGACCCGGCGAATAAAGTCGAGGCTCAGTTCACCGTCGTTCACCGTGACGGGGAACTCCCGCACGAGGGCCCGCCCGAGCCCGCCGGCAGCCTCGAAGACATCGAACTGGGGCAGCACGGTCCTGCCCTCTAGATTCACGTCGAAGATGCGTTTGCCCACCGCGTACTTGTTGAGTTCGGCGAAGTGCAGCCGCACCAGGTAGGCTCCGTTGGCCACTGGAATCTGGAATCCAAAGGCCACACCGCCCGCTGGCACGCCCGTCGTCTCGCCGCCCGTCCACTCGGACTGGTAGAGGGCCTCGTTGGCGGGGGGCTGCACACCCGAGATCGCCACCAGGGGGCGCTCGGTGTAGGCGAAGCCACCCCGCACGTACCCCTGACAGGCATTGACTGCCTCACAGCCCTCCCAGCGTACGCCGTCCACGACCTGAGCGGGTCCACCCGCATTGATGCGGATCGCCTGCGGGCCGGGCGCCGGAGCTGCGGGATCACAGCCGAGCAGCTGGGGAGCCGCCCAGTCGGCGTGGTCATACTGGTTCCCATCGCCCGCATCGTGAACCACAAGGGTCAGGGTGCGGCGGCCACGCAGCTCCACCTGGATCCTCTCCGCCGCACTTGTTCCGGTCATCACGCCGCTTTCAAACAACTTCACCCCGTCGCCGTAGACCTGAAACACCACGCTCCCGCGCGCGCCCACCTCGTCGTCCACGCCGATATCGGCCGTCAGAGCGCTGCACTTGCCATCGATGGCAAAACTGAGTGAGGAGTTCGCGTGCACACCGAAGCCGCGGCTGTACGTTTTTCCGTTCAGCGTGAGAGGACGGCCATCCCCCGCGCCGGCCTCTCCGTTGCTGGTGTCCCGCTCGGCTGGGCCCCACCCGTTTTCTTGGGCGAGAAAGGGCTCGTAGCTGAGGGTGTTGTCCCCCGGGTCGATGGTCTGTGGTGGGAGGGGGGCGGCCAGCTCGGTCCGAGCACAGGCACAGAGGGCCAGCGCCAGGAGCGCCCCCCGCCAGCCTTGCCCAACCACGCTCCAGGAGCGCGCCTTTGGTCGAATCATTCTCGTTCCTCCTCTCTGCGGCCAGGACGCCGCACCCACCCCAGGGGGCGGTCAGGGCCAGAGTTTGGACACCGGTAAGAGCCCCACCACGATCTTGCCGTCTGGGGCGAGCATCACTCCTGTGCTGTCCGGTACCGGGGCCAGTCCACTCTCCCCAAAGGTGAGATCAGGCTGCCCGGTGGCCCTCAGCCGCAACACCACCGGCTGCCCCAGGGATGCGGGGTCTGCGGTGTACTGCCGGCAGCCCCCCACCAATGCGCGGCCATCCGGCTGCAGCGCCAGCGAAACCACGGCCGCCGGTAAGCCCGCCCCTTCGGTTCGTAGGGTGCTCGAGATCTCATGGACCCACGCGGGATCAAGCTGCCCGTTCGGCTGCACCCGTACCCAGTCGCAAACGCCGCTACTCAAAAAGCCTGCGGCCAGCACCGCGCCGGTCTCGTCCAGCGCCAGGCCGCTGGGACGGGTGGAGGCAAACCGGTCCTCGCGCAGGGTGGCTAGGCCCCCCTCACCGAATGTGGGGTCAAGCTGCCCGCTTGGCAGGTAACGCGCCAAGACCCACGCACCGTACGCCTCGGGTTGGAAGGTCAGCGCTGTCCCTCCCACCACCACACGGCCGTCCGGCAAGGGCAGCAGGCTGTAGGCGGCTGCCGACGTGCGCACCGGTGTCGTGACCTGTCCACCCTGCCCGAAACGGGGATCGAGCCGCCCATCCGGAAGCAGCCGAACAAGCGCGAAGGCGGCGGGGGGAGCCGCCGAATCGGGTGACAGCGCTCGTGTTCCCCCAGCGATCAGTACCCGGCCATCACGAAGCGGCGCCAGCGCCTGGGCGTTCTCGGGAAGGCTTGTCCTGACCACGCCGTCTTCTCCGAAGCTGCGGTCGAGCTGACCACCGGGCAGCAGGCGCAGCAGCGCTCCTCCCCCCAGGACCAGGAGGCACCCATCCGCCTGCACAGCCACCTGCAGGCCACTGCGACTTTCCGCACCCCATTCAGGCAGCGTCACCCGACCGTCGCGGCCAAAACTCGGGTCAGGTCGCCCATCCGGGCGATACCGTGCCAGCTCGTAGGCGATGCCAGCGGCTTGACGGGTCACCCCAAGCACCACAATTCGGCCGTCCACCTGCACGGCCTTGGCTCTGGGCTGGAACGCGGGCTGAATCGTCTGGAAGGCGGGGTCAGGACTCCCCGGCACGCCCGCAGCCCACGCGCCCTGGCCCAGCAGCGCGCCACTGAGGGCCAGGAAGATGACGGCGTATCGCTTCATGGTTCTCCATCGCGGTCGGGTACGTAGGCCACAGGGATCCAGCCTGCCCCAGCAAGCGATACAAAAACGCTACTGACTTCGTTTTCTGTCTCACCGGGGAGGGCCCAGCTCCCACAGCCGTACGGTGCCGTCACGGCCACCCGCACTCGCCAGGAGGGCAGGTCCAAAGGCCACACCGCTGACCTCACCCCCATGGCCGCGCAGGCTGACGAGCCGTTCCCGGGAACGGACATTCCACAGCAGGGTTTGCCGGTCTTGACCACCGCTCGCCAGCAACTGCCCGTCTGGGGAAAAGGCGAGTGCGGTGACCGGGCCCGCGTGGCCCCGCAGGCTGCCCCGCTCCTGTCCGTCGGGCACCCTCCAAAGGCGCACACTCGTATCCCAACTCGCGCTGGCGAGCAGCTCACCTCCGGGCTGAAAGGCGACGGCGCTGATGTAGTCGCCGTGCCCCGTCAGCGTGCGCAGCGGCAGGCGGGTGCCCACCTCCCAGAGCCGCACCGTTCGGTCGCGGCTGCCACTGGCGAGCAGCCTACCATCCGCGCTAAAAGCCACCGTGGTCACCACGTCGGTATGTCCGCGCAGGCTGCCCTGCAGGCGGCCGCTCGCCACGTCCCACAGCTTCACGCTGTTGGCCGAACTTGCCTGAGCGCTATTGTCGCCGCTCGCCGTCGCCAGGGTCTGGCCGTCCGGGCTAAAGGCGACGGCCGTCACGTGGTAGGCGTCGAGCTCCAGGGTGTGGAGAAGCGTGCCGCTGCCCACGTTCCACAGCCGGACACGGCGGTCAGCGCCGCCTGCCGCCAGGGTGCGGCCATCCGGACTCAAGGCCAGGGCGGTGACGGCGGCGGGCTGACGCAGGCTTGGGCCGCGCTGATCGCTTCGTAACGGCCACAACCGAATGAAGCCTTCCCCGCCCCCAGTGGCCAGGGTGCGGCCATCTGCGCTCATGGCAAGCGCGGTGACGTAGACGCTGCTGGCAGGTAGAACACGCAGCAGGTGCGGGGTGACCGAGGGGGACGGGGGGGCGGCGGCCAGACCGCTACTCCAGAGCAGCGCAGCCGCCAGCAGAGTCTTGGCATAGATCATGGGTACCTGCCGGGAAAAAGCCCTGCACATCAGGGCGCTGGGGCACGCGAACTCACTTGGGACGGACCAGCGTGATCGTGCCGCTGCCGGTGCGTTCATCAAGCTGCGCCACGTAGAGGTGTCCAGAGGCCCGGTTCTCGGTGAGATCCAGCGGGCTGAAGGTGAAGTTGGTCAGCCCGCTGATCAGGGTCTGCGAGGCCACGATGTCCTGATTGGGGCCACCCGGGGTGAGTACGATGATGTCCTTGCCCGCACTGTAGCGCACCACGAGCAGCTTGTTTTTCAGGGCCGAGTTGCCCGCGAGCGTGTATTCCTCGATCACACCGTTGGGCGAGGCATGCTCACCGAAGTCAAAAGCAAAGCCCTTCCAGTTGCGGTCCGGCAGGGTGCCTACCGGGTACTCCGTCACCTCGCCCGGATCCACCTTGTCTGTGGGATTGCCACCATTCATCACCCATTCGCAGCGAGCCGGATTGGGGTGACCGTAGTAGCCGCCGGGTGTGATTCGGAAGAGGTAGTCGCGCTGCACCCCCACGCTGGTCAGGGCCGGCACGGCAGGGCCGGTGTAGGGTCCGTCGGCCCGCTGAGCACACGCCTCGGGCAGCGGCGTGGGCGTCCCCGGCGTGTTCCCCCCCGCAGCCGAACCGTTGGTGGGCACGTACAGTTGACCGTTGCTGTGCCACACCATGTCATAGGCGTTGCGGATGCCGCTGGCATAGATCGTCAGGGGAGCGCCCGGTGCGTAGGGATTGTAGGTGCCGCCCTCGGCCGTCTTCACATTGAGGGGCGGGGCGGTGATTTTGGAGAGGTCAACGCGCAGCAGGGCGCCGCTCAACAGGCGCTCAGGACGGTTCCCCCAGGCATTGTCGGGTGCCCCCATCGCACTGTTGCTGCCCTGCAGCACGTACAGCACGTTCGGTTCACCCTTTTTAAAGGCGATGGAGTTGGTGGCGTGGTCGCGGATCGAGCGCGGCAGCCCCACCACGTAGTCCTGCACCGTCTCGAGGTTCGGGCCGCTAAGGCGCGTGATTTTGCCGCTCCAGTCCGGTGCGTCGCTGCGACCATCCCAGAAATGGTTGTTGCTGATCCACAGGATTAGGTTGTCAGCAGTGGACGCGGGATCAAAGGCCAGACCGATGATGGTGCGCGGCCCGCCGCCCGCCGCCTGAACCGACGTGATCACCTGCGGCATGTCTAGCGTGCCGTCGGGCAGCATGCTAAACCGCAGAATCTCCCCCGTCAGCGTGGCGGCATACAGCTTGCCGTCCGGACCCACTTCTACAGCTGTGTAGGGCTTGCTGGGCACCGTGGGGAGGCTCACCTGCTCAAAGGCCACGTTTGTCCCGCTGGTCGTTGGCGAACCGGTCACGAAGCTCGAGCGGAAAGGCAGGAAGCTGGTGCCCCGGGTATCCTTGAGGGCGGCTGTGATCTCGAACGTGTACGCCGTGTTGGATTTAAGGCTGGTCTTGGGTTTCAGCACGACGACGTCGCCGCCCCCCGAGGTGTTGAGGGACGCCGCCACAGGCGCGCCGGTCGCCTTTTCGAAAAGCCGCACCGATTGGTCGGTCAGCGACGTCAGGTCGATGGCGCTGCTGGGGAGGTTCACGTCCGCGGTCATGGACGCACTGGGGGCAACCATCGTTTCAGCGTCCTCAGGGTTGGTGGCCCGCACGCTCGGGCGGTCACCGGGGGCGATGATCACGTAGTTGATCTTGGTATTGCTGCCGCCCCGCGCGTCCACCGTCAACCGGCCATCCGTCACGTTCACGCGGAGGGTAGCGGCCCGGAATTTGCGCGTATCGGTGGGCTTAAAGGCCGCAATCGCCACCTGGCCCTCAATGTTGAGCTGATGCGTGCTGTCAAAGGAGTTGCTGGGGTCGCCGGCGCTCACGGTCACGGTGTACACGCCATTGGGCAGCGCGTACTCCCAGGCCGCCGGAATCTGCACGTTGGGCAAACTGCTGGTCGACGTCACGGCCTGCATGTGAATCAGCGTGTTCAGGCGCGCATCCACCCCGGTGATGGCCCGGTCCCGGGTATTCGGGCTGATGTCCAGCGGCACGTGGCTGGCGGCGCTGAGGCTGTCTTCCCGCACCCAACCGTACCCGCGAGCCTCACTGTAGGCCAGCCCGGTGTCCGGGATGTACCCCTCGGGCACCGCCGAGCGAGCGGGCTGAAAGTTGACGCGAATACCGTCAGGCGGCAGCGTACTCTTGGCCGTGACCGTGATCTGCGCGCTGCCGGACTTGCTGGGATCGGCTGTGGACGTCGCCTTGATGGTCGCCTGGCCCGCAGCGACGGCCGTCACCGTTCCGTCAGGGCTCACCGTGGCAACACTGGGTGCACTCGAAGTCCAGGTCACATCCTTGCTGTAGGCCCCGGTTCCTTGAACGTCCGCCTTGAGAGCGAGGCTACTCCCTTCAGGAAGGGAGGCGCTGGAGGGGCTGACAGTCACGCTGGTCACACTTGCCGCCTGACTCGAACACGTGACCTTGGCGTCGGCCCAATCGGCGTGGTCGTAGTCGATGTTGTCGCCGCCATCCGTAACGACGAGGCGCAGTTCCTGTTTGCCGCTGACGTCCACCTGAACGGCTTGGGTGGGACTGGCGCCGGTGAGCAGCGGGCTCTGGTAGGCCAGGGTACCGTCGGTGTAGACCTGGAAGATCACGCTGCCGCGTGATCCAACCTCATCGTCCACCCCCACGCTGGCGGTGAAGGCGGTGCAGTTGCCGCCCAGGGCATACCTCAGGCTGCTGTGGGCATGAACACCCAAGCCCTTGGTGTAGGTCTGGCCGTTCAGGGTGAGGGGTCGGCCGTCGCCGGAGAGTTGCTCACCGTTGCTGCGGTCCTTTTCAAAAGGACCCCAACCGTTGGAGGCCGCGAGGGTGCCCAGGTCGCTGAGAAAGCTGGTGGTGCTGGGGGGAGGCGGGGGGGCACAGGAAACCTTGGCGTCGGCCCAGTCGGCGTGGTCGTAGTCGATGTTGTCGCCGCCATCCGTGACGACAAGGCGAAGGGTCCCCACGCCGCTGAGGTCGACCTGAACGGCTTGGGTGGGACTGGCGCCGGTGAGGCGGCCACTGTCATAGAGCAGGCGGCCATCGCCGTAGACCTGGAAGATCACGCTGCCGCGTGATCCAACCTCGTCGTCCACGCCCACGCTGGCGGTGAAGGCGGTGCAGGGGGTGGTGAGGGTGTAGACCAACTCGCTGTGGGCATGAACGCCCAGGCCCTTGGTGTAGGTCTGGCCGTTCAGGGTGAGGGGCCGGCCGTCGCCGGCCCCTTGTTCACCGTTGCTGCGGTCTTTCTCGATGGGGCCCCAGCTGTTGGTGGCGGAGGTGTAGGTGACGTCGGAGAGGTAGTTGTCTCCACCGGGGACCGCCTGCGGTCCCAGGACAGAGGCGGCGCGTACGCCCTGCCAGGCGTACTGCCGACCGTTGGCATAGGGGTTGGAGCCCGGGGGATCCAGGCGGTCCTGCCACGGGTAACTCACGCCCCCCGCGTACGGTCCGCGCTCTTCCCCCACCTGGTTACAGGCCGCGAGAAGGACAGTGAGGGCGAGACCAATGACGCTCAGTCGCGGACGGGATCGAAAAGAGTGAGGGGACATCAACCAGTTCTTCCTTTCGCAGGCACGAGATGGCAGCTTTCAGGGAGAGAAAGTCCTTCTCATGGTGAGAAAGGAGACGTTAATGTTTCGTCTCTCCTTCGACTCAAGGAAGCGGCCGCCGGAAGAGGCGGCCTTTCCTGTAGGGGGTTAAGCCCATTGGGGCCAAGGTGGGCTCCCCTGGGCCTGAAGGGCGGGCGTGCCCTCAGCCCAGCTCCGGGGCGGATAGAGCCTTTCGGGGGTGCTGGCAAGGGGCAGCAACGACTGACCGTTCACCCGAAGTTCTGCAACGGTCAACGCGACGTCAAGTGCCCGCACAGCCAGCTCCAGGCAGGCTGCATTTTCTGCGCCGGGAGCGAGGGTGAGGCGCTGTTCCATCCACCGTCCCAGCGCCACGTCGGTATGGACCCGGTGCTCAAGCCCCGCTTCGGTATAGCCACCCAGCACCTGGGGCGTCAGGACCTGTGCCTGGTCCGAACCCAAGACCGTTAGCCGCAGCGGAAAGGGAACCTGGGTCGGCCCCAGCTCGTGGCCGCAGCGGTACACGTCTAGCCGCCAGACCAGGCGCAGGTCAATGGGCGCGGTTTTGCCCCGCAGCAGGGCGGCAATGGGCAGGTGCAGGTGCAGCGTGTGCGGGTGCCCGTAGCGACCCTGGCTCACGACGTTCAACCAGCCACCCTGCTGCCAGGACAGCAGGTAGCCCTGCCAGTTGACGCTGTCACTGCCGCTGGCCCGGGTTCGCTGCGGTTCGGCCACCTGCGGGCAGGGTGGCGTCAGCATGGCCTCGTCCAGATGCAGCAGCGGGCTTCCAGCGGGCAAGTGCATGTGATAGGCCCGGCGCAGCCGCTCCGTATCGGGGCCTACTCCGGCCCGCTCAGCGTAGTACAGGGCCAGCCCCGGCTCGGTGGCCTCGAGCGCAGCGGCCAGTCGGCGGCGCACCTCCTGCCGTTCGGCATGCGACTGACGCGCGGCCAAGGTGACCCGCAGCCCTTCCGCGCGAAAGCGGTAGCGCGGCTCGGCGGGCAGGCTGGTGACCACAGGCCGAAAACTGGGCAGCAGCAGGGCAGCGGGCGGTTCGGCCTCGATGAGGGCCCCCCGCTCCAGCGCCTCGCGCAACAGAGGCAGGGCCGGAACACCGTGCCGCGCCGCGTCTAGGGCGGTCTCCGCCAGCTTCAGGTCAAAATCACCGTGGATCACACTCAGGCTGCTGAGGGCTTGCCGCAGCGGAACAGGCCAGCCGTCGATTTCTCCCGCGTAGCTCTCGCGCACAGCGGCCGGCAAGCGCCCTCCCGGTTCCTCCGGGGGCCCCGCCGGCTGTTCCAACAGGTTCCGCAGGTGCAGCACATTGCCCTCGCTGCGCTGCAACACTTCGGCAGCGCGTGCATGCAGCGGCTCGCCCTGACGAAGGCCCTGTGCTTCGAGCGCCCGTTCCACCAGGCTAATGGAGAGGGGCGTCATCTCCAGGCAGAGGCACTGCTGGGGCCCGAAGCGGCGCAGCAGCGCGCGGCACAGGGCCGCCTGAGCGGGCGGCGTGCGGCTCAGCAGCACCAGGGCGCGCGCTCCGGCAGCGGGCGTTTGCAGCAGGAATTCAAACAGTGAGGCGAGCTCGATGGGCGCGTTGTGCGCGTGGTCGAGCAGGATCACCACCGGCTGCGCGACGGTTGCGAGCGCCATCGCCACCTTGACCGTGTCCTCTTCCAGGCTACCGGGGGAAAGCAGCACGCCGCGCAGCGTCTCGGCAGCTGAGGGCTCACTGACCGGGAGAAGCGCTTGTGCCAGGGTCGCCAGGACCAGGCGGCTCATCCGGCTGTTGCTGATTCGCACGGTCAAGCTCCGACTGCGGCCCAGCACGTACTCGGCCAGGTAGCTTTTGCCGCTGCCCACCGGCCCGTGCAGCACGGCGAGTTGCGGTTCCTGGGCAGCGCGAGCCAGCAGCTCCTGCAGGGCACGCTCCTTACCGAGATGTTCAAAGTGCAGCGGTCCGGCCGGGGCGGAGAACGCCGGTTGGGGTGAAGGTGCCTGAGGCGCACCCTCCGTGCCCAGCCTCTCGCCGGGGTGCTCAAAGCCCAACGCCTCGGCCCGTGCCGCCACCGCGCGGGTGGCCCAGGTTTTGCCGTCGCGCTCAAAGCGGCGATACGCTCGGTGCAGCAACTGCTCGATCTGCTCATTCAGGGCCCAGCGCTGCTGGTCAATCCACTCCTGAAATGCGGGGCTTCCCAGGTCTTCGAGCCCGCTGAGGGGCAAACCGCGCAGCATCGCCAGCCAGGTGGTGAGTTCAGCCTGATCCATCTCGCCGTTCAGCCGCGCCTGCCACACTTCAAGGTCGGTGGTGACGTGCTCGAGGTACAGCAGCTGACGGCTGGGCGGAAAGATCCCCAGGCCGGCCGAGCGGATGCGCGCGAGCTCAACCCGCAGGTTCTTGCGCGCTTCAGCGGTGTTCCATAGCAGGTCGGCAAGGCGCTCACGATGCTGGGGCAGTTTCTCAAGCGCCAGATAGGTGATCAGCGCTACGGCTTTGGCAGACAGGGGAACGGGGCGACCGTTGTGGGTAACGTGGGCATGTCCAAGGAGGTGGACGGTGAGCATGCTCTGACTCCAGGCAGGCCGCTTGGACCTGTGAATCGGCTGAATCGGCGAAACCGCGGACGGATACGTGCGCTTGGGCTCGTGTTCAACGCAGGACCAAACTGTCTGCGAGGTTCTCATCCTACTTCGGTAGCTCTGCTCCTCGCTCACAAGTTTAACTTAAGTTTCCATAACTTCTAATCAGACTTCCATCAGCTTGCCCCTGGAATTCTAAAGGTGAGAAATTTATAAAGCATTTCTAAAGCTGGGCCAACCGCTGCAAAAGGGCAGACCGGCAGCTACCAGGTTTTACGGTTCTGAGACGGGTGTCCTCGCACCATGAACACGATCGCAGGCGCGGGCCTGCCCAGCGAAGGAGCCCCCATGAAAAAAGCTTTGGTCACCGGCATCACGGGTCAGGACGGCAGCTACCTCACAGAACTGCTGCTCGAGAAGGGCTACGAGGTCCACGGCATCATTCGCCGGGCCAGCACCTTCAACACCGACCGTATCGATCACCTCTACCAGGATCCCCACGACCCTCAGGCACGCCTTTTTCTGCACTACGGTGACCTCTCGGATGCGTCGGGCCTGCGCCTGCTGCTCGAACGCGTTCAGCCCGACGAGGTGTACAACCTGGGCGCACAGTCGCACGTCAAGGTGAGCTTTGACCAGGCCGAGTACACCGCCGACGTGACCGGCCTAGGGACCCTGCGGCTCCTTGAAGCCATCCGCGACTACCAGGACCGAACGGGCAGACAGGTGCGCTTCTATCAGGCAAGCAGCAGTGAGATGTTCGGTGCGGCCAAGCCCCCCCAGGGCCTGCACACCCCCTTCCATCCCCGCAGCCCCTACGCGGTGGCCAAGGTGTATGCCTTCTGGCAGACCGTCAACCACCGCGAAGCCTACGGCCTGTATGCCTGCAACGGCATTCTTTTTAACCACGAGAGCCCCCGCCGCGGCGAGACCTTTGTGACGCGCAAGATCACGCGGGCGGTGGGCCGCATCAAGATGGGGCTCCAAAAGAAGCTGTACCTGGGGAACCTGGACGCCAAGCGCGACTGGGGACACGCCCGCGACTACGTCGAGGCGATGTGGCTGATGCTCCAACAGGACGCGCCGCGCGACTATTGCATTGCCACCGGTGAAGCGTACAGCGTGCGCGAGTTCGCCGAACGGGCCTTTGCGCTGGTGGGGCTGAACTACGAGGACTACGTGGAGATTGACCCCCGCTACTTCCGCCCCGCCGAGGTGGACTACCTGCTGGGTGACGCCGCCGAAACGCAGCAGGCTCTGGGCTGGACGCCGCGCACCAGCTTTGCAGGGCTCGTGCAGGAGATGGTTGAACACGATCTCGAACTTGCCCGCCAGGAAAGGACTCTGCGGGACGCCGGGCACCAGATCGCCCTCAAGGGCGCCGGAGCTGCCTGATGCACCCTGACGCGCGCATCTACGTGGCCGGACACGGTGGCCTTGTCGGCAGCGCCATTGTGCGCCGCCTGCAAGCTGCGGGCTTCACGAACCTGATCACGCGCCGGAGCCGAGACCTCGATCTGCGCGATCAGGCAGCGGTGCAGGCCTTTTTTCAGCAGGAACGGCCCGAATACGTGTTCCTGGCCGCAGCCAAGGTCGGGGGCATTCTGGCGAACAGCACCTACCCTGCCGAGTTCCTGTACGACAACCTGATGATCGCCGCGAACGTCATCCACGCGGCGCACCTCAGCGGGGTCACCAAGCTGCTGAACCTGGGCTCGACCTGCATCTATCCCCGCGAGGCGCCGCAGCCCCTGCGGGAGGACGCCCTGCTGACCGGCCCGCTGGAGGAGACCAACCGGGCCTACGCCATCGCCAAAATCGCCGCCATCGAGCTGTGTGACCAGTACCGGGCGCAGTACGGTTGCGACTTCATCAGCGCCATGCCCACCAATCTGTACGGGCCGGGCGACAACTTCGATCTGCTGGGCAGCCATGTCCTGCCCGCCCTCATCCGCAAGATGGTGGATGCCCAGGAAGCAGGTCAGCCCACCGTTCAGGTGTGGGGCAGCGGCACACCCCGGCGCGAATTCCTGCATGTCGACGATCTGGCGGATGCCTGCCTCTTTCTGATGGAACGCGTGTCCGAACCCGGTCCCATCAACGTCGGGACCGGTGAGGACCTGAGCATTCGCGAGCTCGCCGAGCGGGTCCGAGCCGCCGTAGGGTATACCGGCGAGCTCGTGTTTGACCCCAGCAAGCCCGACGGCACGCCCCGCAAGGTCACCGATGTGAGCCGGATTCATGCGCTGGGCTGGCACCACCAGATTGGTCTGGAAGAAGGCCTAAGACACACCGTTGACTGGTACCTGGCGCACCGCGGCCACGTTCGGGGCGAAGCAGCCGCCGTCTCGTCGCCAGCCTAGTCCTCGCTGGGCTGGGGCTCCGGAAGGCTGCCGGAAAACAGAGCCTCATCCTGGCGGCGCAGCCAGCGGGGCGAGTGGCCGTAGGGGTTAAGCAGGGGATCGATGGTCATTTCCCGGGCCGTGCGCCGTCCCTGGGTCGAGCGCGCGAGCGCCGTCAGGTTGGCCTTGGGCGTGCGGTCCGCGTACAGCAGACCATTTTTCTCCTGAAAGGTATCGGTGAGCTGGGTGTAGCAGAAGCCCGAAAGGCCGTGACAGTCGTGGATGGCTTCGAGCAGCGCCGCGTAGTCGTTCAGGAAATCCGCCTCGCTCTGTGACTGGCTGTAACCCCAGCCACGCGACTGGTCGGGGATGTAGGCGATGCCCCCGAACTCCGAGAGGACGATGGGTTGCCCCGTCTCCTCGAAGCCGATCAGGGTGAGGGCACGGTCCCCCGGCTGCTGCTGCTTGAGGGTACGCCGAGCGGCTTCCAGCGTACCGTAGCGGTCGCGCAGCATCTGCGGGTCATCGGCGTAGTCATGAATGGTCAGGATGTCGGTGGCCACATGCTCCCAACCGTCGTTGCCGATCACGGGGCGCGAAGGATCAAGCGTCTTGGTGAGGTGATAGAGGGCCCGCACATAGTCGCGGTGGGCGGGGTTGGTGGGCAGATCAGGCACGCCCCACGACTCGTTAAAAGGAACCCAGGCGACGATGCAGGGATGCGAAAGGTCACGGGCGATCACCTCCGTCCACTCCTGGGTGAGGCGCTGCACCGCCCGCGGCGTGAAGCGGTAGGGGCTGGGCATCTCCTCCCAGACGAGCAGGCCCAGCACGTCACACCAGTACAGCCAACGGGGGTTCTCGATCTTCTGGTGTTTGCGGGCTCCGTTGAAGCCGAGCTGCCGGCACAGTTCGACGTCACGGCGCAGTTCCTCGTCGGTCGCGGTCATCAGGCTCTCAGGCCAGTAGCCCTGGTCAAGCACCATCCTGAGGTAGTACGGGCGGCCGTTGAGCAAGAATCGGTTGCCGGTCACGCACACCGACCGCAGCGCCGTGTAGCTGTAGACCCGGTCGAGCACCTCCTCGCCCCGCAGGAGTTCGACCGTGGCGCCCAACAGTTGTGGGTGGCCGGGGCTCCACAGCAGATCGTTGCGAAAGTCGTCGATGCCGGGGTCAGGAAGGGCGATCTGGCGGGCCACCTCGTGCTGCTGCAGGCTGTAACGGTCGTCGGCCAAGACTTCGCCGTCACGGTCAAGCCGCACCCGCACACTCAGACCAGCCAGGAGCGGGCCGCCCACCTCGATCCTGGCGCTGATCTGCCAGCGGTCCATCTCGCTTTGCCAGGTGAGCCGCTTCAGGTAGGTTTCGGGGACGCGCTCCAGCCACACCGTCTGCCAGATGCCGGTGGTGCGGGGGTACCAAATCGAATGGGGCGAGCGCTGCCAGTCCTGCTTGCCGCGCGGCTTGGCGAGATCGTGGGGATCGTCCTGAGCGCGTACGACGAGCTCAATCGTCTCCCCTGCCCGCGCCTGCCGGGTGAGGTCAGCGGTAAAGGGCGTATGACCGCCCTCGTGCTCCGCGACGAGTTCGCCGTTCGCCCAGACGGTAGCGAGATAGTCCACCGCGCCGAAGTGCAGCAGCAGCCGGCCCTCGCGCTCCTGAGGGCTGAGCGTGAGGGTCAGCCCGTACCACACCACCGGATGGAAATTCTCGTCATGCAGGCCACTGCGCCGGCTCTCGGGGGGATACGGCACCAGGATCTCGCGGTCAAAAACCACCTCGTCGGGATGAGTCCAGCGGCTGAGGTCATCGAAAGCAAAACGCCAGGGACCACTGAGGTCGCGCCAGTGGTCGCGCTCGAGCAGCGGCGTGGGGTGAGTGGAGTGACGCAACATGGCTCCTTGGGACCAGAGGGGCGGGAAGAGACAGCGAACGCGCTCCAGTCTGGTGTGCGGGCAGGCGGACTGCCAGTCCCCTGACGTTCAGCGGGCGTACAGGCATGATAGGGCGGGATGAGGAAGACAGCGGGCAGCGACCTGGCCACCCTTTTGGCACGGTGGCGCCGAGAAAGGGGCCTCAGCCAGGAGCAACTGGCGGTCCGAGCGGGGTGCACGCGCCAGTACGTCACCCAACTTGAACGCGGGGAACGCCGCCGCCCCTCGCGCGAGCTGGCCCTGCGCCTCGCGCACGCCCTGCACCTGCACGGTGATGACCGCCGAGCCTTCCTGACGGCCAGCGGCCATCCGGAAACGGAACCCGAGCCCCTCCCGGTGAGCGGAACCGTGGCGGCAAGGGCGGAGACCCTGCTGAACGGCCTGCCCTTCCCCGGCATCCTGCACGACAGCCTCTGGACCGTACAGCACGCCAATGTACCGGCTATGCGCCTTTTTGCCGGAACGGGGCGAGCGCTGGAACCGGGGCTCTCCCTCCTGGAACTGGTGTTCGACCCGGTGTACCGCCGGCACTTTCCCGTCTGGGAAAGCTGGGCACGAACGATGCTCGCGCAGTTTAAGCGCGACAGCCAACCCTGGCGGCGGGACGCCGCCTTTCACGGCCTGCTGGCTCGGTTGCGGCCCCAGCCGGATTTTGTGCGGCTGTGGCGACACGTGGACGCTGCTGCCGCCGCTGTACCGGTCATGGCCATCGCCTTTACCCAGCCGCCCTACGGCACCTTGCATCTCGAGGTGGTGCGGATGCAGTTCTTGAACACGCCGGAACTGTGGGGCAGCGTCTTCCTGCCCGCCGATGAGGCTGCTGCCCGGCTCTTCCAAGCTGCTCGCGAAGACCGCCTCCCATAAAAAGTTGACCCACCTGCCAGACCGCCGAGGGTGGGGGAGCAACCAGTTGCCTCGCGCTTTCCCGTCCGGCTCCCTAGGGTAGAGGCACCGCACACCATTTTTTTCCGGAGGAAGACCATGAACCCGTCCCCGGTTGCGACCCTCGACGACGCCCAGCGTCAAGCCCTGCTTGCCCTGGTCGATACCTTTGTGCCCGCCCTGGAGCGGGAAGAAGACCCTCACCGCTTCTACGCCACGCCCGGCAGCGCGACCGGGGCGCACCAGGCGGCGGAAGCGTATCTCGCCAGCCTGCCGCCACAGGATCAGGCGGGCCTGGGGCAACTGCTCGGGGCTCTGGCCGCGCTGGGGATGCGGCCCGAAACGCCCCAGGCGCAGCGCGAAGCCATTCTGGCGGCGGTTTCGGCGAGCAGCCCCGAGGCCGCAGAGGGGGTGACGGCGCTGCGGCGGCTGTGCCTGATGCTGACCTATACCCTGTTTGGTCCCGACGCGCCCAATCCCTTCTGGAAACAGTTCGGCTACGCGGGCCTGACCTTTAGGGGCGCGGCGACGGAGCGCGAGCTGCCGACCGTACAGCCCGGAGACGGCGAGACGCTGACGGCGGATGTCGTGGTGGTTGGGTCCGGGGCGGGCGGCGGCGTGATCGCAGGCGAGCTGAGCGGGCAGGGGCTGCGAGTGGTCGTGTTGGAGGCGGGCAGGCAGTTCGCGGACGCTGAGCTGGGCCGCTCGGAGCTGTGGGCCTACCAGAACCTGTACTGGCGCGGGGGCTTTACCCCCACGGCCGACGGCAACGTGTCGCTGATCGCCGGGCAGACCTTGGGCGGCGGCACCACCGTCAACTGGATGAACTGTGTCCGCACGCCCGACGAGGTGCGGGGCGAGTGGGCCGAGCTGGGCCTCACGGGCGTGGATGCCCCCGAATTTGACGCCGATATCGAGGCGGTCATGAACCGGATTGGAGCCAACGACCGGTGCAGCGAGTACAACGGCACCCATCAGCGCATGCTGGAGGGCGCCGAGCGGCTCGGCTACCACACCAAGCGGGCTTTCCGCAACGCCGATCCCGCTCGGCACGATCCCGAGCACGCCGGGCACATCGGCTTCGGGGACGCGACGGGCAGCAAACAAAGCACCCTCAAGACCTTCCTCAAAGACGCCGTCTTGCACGGTGCGCGGGTGATCGAGCAGGCCACTGCCGACCGCATTCTTACCGAGGGGGGCCGCGCTGCGGGCGTGACGGCCACCGTGCGGGGGGAGGACGGCCGTCAGAGGCGGATCACGGTGCGCGCGCCCCAGGTGGTCGTGGCCTGCGGCGCGCTGGAGACGCCCGCGCTGCTGCTGCGCTCGGGGTTGGGGGGCCCGGCCGTGGGTGACTTCCTGCGGCTGCACCCCTGCGGCGCGCTGACCGGCGTCTTCGCCGAGGACCAGCGCAACTGGTGGGGACCGGCGCAGGCGGCCATCGTGGACGAGTTTCAGGGGCGCGCAGGCGGCTACGGGTACCTGATCGAGACGACCCAGTACACGACCGGCCTTTTCGCCTCGGCAGCGGTGTGGCAGGGGGCCGAAGCCCACCGGGACCTGATGGCCGGGCACAGCCGTAGCGTCACCCTGATCCACCTCACCCGCGACCGGGGACACGGTCAGGTCAGCCTGGACGGGGCGGGGCAGGCCCGCGTGACGTACGCCGTCACCGACCCGGTGGACGTCGAAAACTACTGGCACGGGCAGGGGACGGTGGCCCGTCTCCTGGCGGCGGCGGGTGCGGAGGCGATCCTTCCGCTTTCCGAAAGCGCCCAGCCCTGGACACGTGGCGAGGACCTCGAGGCGCGGATTGCCGAGTGGCGGACGCAGCCCATCGGGCGTGGGGGGCACGCGGTCTTCAGCGCGCACCAGATGGGCACGGCCCGCATGGGCACGGACCCGCAGACGAGCGCCGCCACCCCGCAGGGCGAGCTGCACGACGCGCCCGGCGTCTGGATCGGGGACACGAGCGCCTTTCCGACCTCCTCGGGGGCCAATCCGATGATCACCTGCATGGCGCTGGCCCGCCGCACCGCCCGCTTCGTGGCGCAGGCGGCGGAGGCGCGGCGTCCTCTCAGCGCGGACTGAGGTCAGCGCAGCAGCTTCAGCACACCGCCGTAAAGGGCGATGAACTGCGTCTCGTTCAGGGTACGGGCGTCGTTCCAGGTGGCGCTCACGCAGAGGTGGCGGCCCGTTTTGGTCGTCACCTGCGTCGTGAGGTTCAGCACGCCCGGCTCGCTGCCGCCCTTGTAGCTGACGCGCGCGAAGTCGCCCGCATTCGCCACGCCGGGGTTCAGGGTGGTCTCCGGCAGGGCCGCCACGTCCCCCATCAGCGCGCAGAGCCGCTCGGTGCTGACGAACCACTCCACGTCCCGGGCGACGGGACCCCGAACGAACAGCGCGGCATTCGGCAGGGGCGCGGTATCGGCCTGGGCCAGCACGGCCCGCCGGGCGTCCCGGTCCAGGCCCGCCGAACGGTAGGCGCGCAGGAGTTCGATATTGGCGGGGTTCTTCAGGGCGAAGGCTTCCCGCGTGCTGGGCATGGCCGTCTGCCCCAGCCGCGCCTCCACGCCCGAACGGCCCACCACGCGCAGCAGCAGGTCGGTGGCGGTGTTGTCACTCTCGCGGATCATGCGGGCGGCGAGGTCGCGCAGGGTGTAGCGGCTGCCCGCCGGGGCGTCTTGCAGGGTGCCGCTGGGGAGGCTCTTGTCCGCATCCGTCAGTGTCACCTCGTCCGTCCAGGCCCGCTCGCCGCGTGCCACTTGGGCTTGCAGCTCGCCCAGGATCGCCAGCTTGAAGGTCGAACCGACGGCCAGCAGGCGGGAGGGCTGGAGGGCCGCCAGCGTCCGGCCCGTGTCCAGGTCGCGCACCAGCAGGCTGACCTGACCGGGCAGCGCGGCAAAAGCGGCCTGGGCTTCCTCCAGCGAGGTGAAGCTGACCTCGGGTGTGGCCGGGGCGATGACCAGCGCCGTGATCCGGCCCTGGGCGTCCACGGCGAACGTCGTCACGTCCAGCGCCCCACGTTCATAGACCACCTGCGGCACCTGCCCCGAAAGGTCAATTCGCACGAAGGGGCCGAACTGGGCGCGAACCGCCGCCAGTTGCTCCTGAACGGCCGTCACCGGCACTGCAGCCAGGAACTCGGGGGCGAAGAGGGCCGGGGCCAGCGTCTCGGGCTGGAACACACGGGTCAGGGTCTGGAGGATGGCGTCCCGCTCCGCCTCGGTCGGTGCAGCGGACTGCGGCGCGCCCTGCGGGACCGGGCCGGGCACCGCGCCGAAGCTGGTCAGGCGGCCCTGCGCGTCCACCGGGGCGACCGTGATGAGCAGCGTGCCGCGCTCGTAGACGGCCAGGGGGCGGCCCTGAAGCGTGTCGAGGCGCTGAAAGGCCCCGTACGCCTGCCGAATGGCGGCGAGTTGTCCGGCGATGGTTTCGAACGGCACCTGCGCCAGGAACTCCGGCGCGAACCACTCGGCCCGGGGCCGCTCGGCCCTCAGCAGCCGTGTCAGGGCTTCCGTCTGCGTGCGGACCTCGCCGCTCTGCGCGGCAGTGGGGGCAAGCAGGCTTAATGTTAGGGGGGCCAGCAGGTGAAGGCGCATACCTGACCGTACCAGAGAAGGGGCGGGGGTTGGGGCGGGAATACCGCATGGGACGCCCGTCCTTCTAACTACTTCTGGGAGGCATATTTTCTGTATGAGGAAGATATGTTGACGCCCAACCAACTGGCCATCGTCAAAGCAACGTTCCCGAGCTGCTGAACATCTTCAACCCGGCCAACCAGAAGACCGGCCGTCAGGCGCGCCGCCTGGCCGCCTCCGTCCTCGCGTACGCCGCGAACATCGACCGGCCCGAGCTGCTGGGCGGCATGGTGGAGCGCATCGCGCACAAGCATGTCAGCCTGGAAGTCCTGCCCGAGCATTACCCCATCGTGGGCGAGCACCTGCTGAAGGCGATCGCGGCCGTGCTGGGCGAGGCGGCCACGCCCGAGATTCTGGACGCCTAGGCGGCGGCCTACGGGCAACTGGCCGAGATCATGATCAGCGTGGAAGGGCAGATGTACGGCGCGGCGGCGGGGCAGCCCGGCGGCTGGCGCGACTTCAAGCCCTTCCGGGTGGTCCGCAAGGTGCAGGAGAGCCGCGTCATCGCGTCGCTGGTGCTGGAGCCGGTGGACGGCCAGCCGCTCCCGCCCTTCCGGCCGGGGCAGTACCTCAGCCTGAAGGTGCAGGGCCGGGCCAAGGCACCTTCCAGATCCGGCGGTACAGCCTCTCGGACGCGCCGAACGGCCGCACGTACCGCGTCAGCGTCATGACCCCGCGTCTAAAGGCGGGGGCTTGTGTCTGGAGCAGGCGTTGCCTGCTCCAGGACGGGCAGTAAGGCGTGGATATTCCGGCAGACGTTCGCGGCGTCCAGGTCAAACAGGAGGCCCAGGACGTGCATGGTGAAGTACTGGCGCCGATAGAGCAGTGTGACGAGCAACCGCTGGGCCAAGTTCAGTTTGAAGGTGTTGCCCGCACCAATGCCCCGGACCCGTCCGGCGCGGAGCAGGGAGCGGCGGTGAGCCTGCTCCCATAACGGCTCCAGTTCCGTCAGGAGCTGGTCGAACTCTGTGGGACTCAGTCCGACCAACCGCTCGAAGGAACACGCTCGAGACTTCAGCTTCTCCAGCCGCAACACCCCTGAACCTCACCGCTTCCGCCTCTACTGCGCAACAGGTCTTCAGCAATTTGATACGAGGAGTACCCCAGATGGGCGTACCAGAGGGCGAAGTACCGTTTGCGTTCACTTGGCAGCACGTCAGCGGCAAACAGCTTCCCCTGAAGGGTGGCGGCGTCCTGCTCGGTCAGTTGGGGATCCAGGCGTCTGATGATCTATTCTACACCCGCGACCTACTTACCCCGCATACCCTTTTGAAACAGACCCTCAGGGCCGGGAGGGGCCGGGGGCTCAGGCGGGCGTGGTAGAGCGCGGGGTCAAAGCGGCGCAGGGTCCGCCGGAAGTTCACGGCCCGCTCCGGCCAGAGGGTCCCATTGTGACCGTTCTCGTCGAGGTACCAGCTCGTGCAGCCGCCCTGGCTCCAGACCGCCTCGCGCAGCTTTTTCTGCAAGGCCGCGTTGTAGGCCGCCTGCGCTTCCGGGTGGGGCTCCAGGGCCAGCAGGTGACCGCGTTCCAGATACGAGAGCGCCTGCATGATGTACCCGATCTGCGCTTCCATGATGTAGACCATGCTGTTGTGGCCCAGCCCGGTGTTGGGCCCCACGATCAGAAACAGGTTGGGAAACCCCGCCACAGTGGTGCCGTGCAGCGCCTGCATGGGCTGCCAGCACTCGGCGAGGGAGCGCCCGTCCCGCCCGTGCAGCACGCGGAAGATGGCCGGGTGCGTGGCGTCGAAGCCGGTACCGGCGATCAGCACGTCCAGTTCGTGCTCCTGCCCGTCGTCCGTCACCACGGAGGAACCGCGCACCGCGGTGATGCGCGCAGTCACCAGGTCCACGTTGGGCTGGGTCATCGCTGGGTAAAAGTCGTCGGAGACGAGGACGCGCTTGCAGCCCAGGCGGTAATCCGGCGTGAGCCTCGCGCGCAGAGCGGGGTCAGGCACCTGCGCTGCCAGGTGCTGGCGCCCCAGCTCCTCGGCCAGGCGGCGGAAGCGCTCGTTGGAGAAGGTGAGAAAACGGGCCTCGGCCACCCCGAAAATCCACTGCCGGGAGAGGCGTTGCAACACCGGATATCGGCGGTACAGGGCGCGGCGCCGCGGGCTGGTGGGCGCGTCCATCCGGGGCATGATCCAGGGGGCCGAACGCTGAAAGACGGTGAGTCGAGCAGCCACCTTCTGCACCTCGGGAATGAACTGGATGGCCGAGGCTCCGGTGCCGATCACGCCCACGCGCTTGCCGCTCAGGTCCACGCCGTGGTCCCAGCGCGCAGAGTGGAAGCGCGGGCCCGCGAATGTCTCCAGACCGGGGAGCTGCGGCCAGCGCGGCTGGAGCAGCGGGCCGTGTCCGGAGATCAGGATGCGGGCCGTGGACGTGCCCCCGCTTGTACGGATGCGCCACAGGGCTTCTGCATTGTCCCAGCGGGCTTCCTCGACCTCGTGACCGAAGCGGATATGGGGACGAAGGCCGAATTCGTCCGCCACACAGCGGAGGTAAGCGAGAATTTCGGGTTGGCGGGCGTAGCGGTGGCTCCAGTCGGGATTGGGCGCAAAGGAGAAGGAGTAGAGGTCACTCTTCACGTCACAGGCGCAGCCCGGATAGGTGTTGTCGCGCCAGGTGCCGCCAACCTCCCCCGCCCGCTCGAACATCACAAACTCGGTGATGCCCTGCTGGAGTAGGGTGGCGGCCATGCCCAGGCCCGCGAAGCCCGTGCCGATGATGGCGATCTGGTGATGGCTGGTCATAGAGGAAGCTCCTGAAGAAAGTTCGACAGCAGCTGGCCCACCTCTTCGGCCCGTTCCAGTTGGGGCAGGTGGCCGGTGTCAGGGGTGGCCGCAACGCGCGTTCGCCCCCGCCTCCCCGCGCTCAGCACCTGGATGAAGAAGAAGATAAGCTTCAGCTTCCCTCCCTCTAGAGTACAGCTTTTTGCCGTCTGGAGCGTTGAAATAAGAGTGGGTGCCGCCTTGCCGTTGTGCATATGCCCAAAAAGCAAGGCCCCTCCCAAGCTGTCTTGTGCATCTGCACCATGCAGCGTTGGGGGGGAACTTTTATGATGCCCGGCAGAGAACGAAGCCCTTTGCCCCTACCCACGAGAACGAGGCCAGCGGCCCCGCTTCTGCGTGAGTGACTTTCTTTCGCCCCATCTCGTCTTTCTTCTCCCGAAGTGGTTTGAGGTTCACCCTTCCGGACAGGGTCCTTTGGCCCTGCCTACGGAGGCTTTGCTATGGCCGAACGTCTGGTCCAACGTGTGCTCGTCTTCCGCGCCCTGCCCGGCTTGGGTGACCTGCTGTGTCTGGTTCCGGCGCTGCGGGCGCTCAGGGCCGGCAGGCCGGAGGCCGAGATCACGCTGCTCGGCCTGCCCCAGGCAGCACCGGTTGTGAAGCGCTTTCCAGAGCTTATTGACCACCTGCTGCCCTTCCCCGGCTTTCCCGGCCTGCCCGAGCAGCCCGTACAGCAGGCGGAACTGCTGACCCTCCTCACGACGGTACAGGGGAAGTATGACCTGGCCCTGCAACTGCACGGCAGCGGCCCGATCAGCAACGTCCTGGTGTCGCTGCTGGGGGCCCGGCAGGTGGCCGGACGCTTCCTGCCGGGTCAGTGGTGCCCCGACCCCGGGCACTTCCTGCCCTGGGAGGAGGGCCAGCCCGAACCACTCGTGTGGCTGCGGCTGCTGGAGTTTCTGGGCTATCCCGCTCGGGGAGAAGAGCTCACGTTTCCCATTCACGAGGCGGACCAAGCGGCGCTACGGGCCCTGCCGGAGGCACACACCCTAGAGCCTGGCCACTACGCCGTCTTGCACCCGGGGGCCAGCCGACCCGAGCGACGCTGGCCCCCCCAGCGGTTTGCGGCGGTGGCCGAACGGCTAGCCGGGCAAGGGCTGCGCGTGGTGCTGACCGGAACCGCCGGCGAGGCCGCACTGACGCGGGCGGTGCGGGAGGCGCTCACAGGAGACATGCTGGACCTGACCGGACAGACAGACCTGGGCAGCCTGGCCGCCCTGCTCGCGGGGGCCAGGCTGCTGGTGAGCGGTGATACGGGTGTCTCGCACCTTGCGGCTGCCACCCGCACGCCCAGCGTCGTCGTGTTCCTCGCTTCGGACCCCGCGCGCTGGGCACCCCTTGACCGCGAGCGGCACCGCGTGATTGTCGGGGACGATCTGGACGCTGTCCTGACGTCAATGGACGAGGTGCTGCGCGGGGAGCCGAGCTGTGTTGCCTGAGTCCTGGCAGCGGGTGCTCCTCGCCTGCACGGGCGATCTCACCGCCCTGCGGCCCACACTGAGGGCCTGCCGGGCCACCTGGCCGCGAGCAGAACTCACGCTGCTCGTGCCTGCCCCTGAACGGCACAACGTGCCGGAGTGGGCCGCTGGAGTCCTGGCCCCCGAAACCTTTTGGACGGCCGAGCTGCCCCCGCTGCTGCATGCCGCCCGCTTCGACGCGGCCCTCATCCTCGGTCAGCCCGGCGACTCGCCGCACGGGCTGGGGTACCTGTGTGCGCTGGCCGGAATACCGGTGCGGGTTGGGGTGTCGGCCGAGTTCGGCGGACAGACCCTCACGCACTGGATCAAAGCGGGAACGGACCTCCTCCAAGCCCTCATCCACGAAAGGAGCTGAGATGCGCCCCCTGAGGATTCTGACCTGGCACGTTCACGGGAGTTACCTGTACTACCTCACGCAAGCGCCGCACGAGTTCTACCTTCCCGTCAAGCCGGGCCGCCCCGAGGGGTACGGCGGACGCGCGGGCAACTTTCGCTGGGGCGAGAACGTACACGACGTTCCGGCGGAAGAGGTGCCGCGGGGGCAGTTTGACGCCATTCTCTTCCAGTCGCGCAAGAACTACCTCGAGGATCAGTTCGAGCTCCTCTCGCCCGAACAGCGCCGACTGCCCCGGATCTATCTCGAACACGATCCGCCGCGCGAGACGCCCACCGACACCCGGCATCCGGTGGATGACCCCGAGATGCTGCTCGTCCACGTGACGCCCTTTAACGACCTGATGTGGGACAGCGGGCGCACGCCGACCCGGGTGATCGAGCACGGCGTGACTGACCCCGGCCCGAAGTGGACGGGGGAAAAAGCGCGCGGCCTGACGGTGGTCAACGGCTTGCAAAAGCGCGGGCGGCGCCTGGGCGCGGACGTGTTCGAGCGGGTGCGGCAGGACATTCCGCTCGACCTGGTGGGTATGGACTCACAGGCGGTGGGCGGCTTGGGGAACATCCCGCTGAACGACCTCCCCGCCTTCTCAGCTCCCTACCGCTTCTTCTTCAACCCGATCCGCTACACGAGTCTGGGCCTGGCGGTCTGCGAGGCGATGATGCTGGGCCTGCCCATCATCGGCCTGGCGACCACCGAGATGGCCACCGCCGTGCAGAACGGCGTGAACGGCTACGTGGACACCGACGTGCGGCGGCTGATTGAGCGCATGCGGCAGCTGCTCGAAGACCCCGGGGAGGCGCGGCGGCTGAGCGCAGGGGCGCGGGAAGTCGCCCGCGAACGTTTCTCGATCGAACGCTTTGCCCGCGACTGGGACACGACCTTCCGTGAGGTGGCCGGGCGCAGGGCGCTGGTGGGAGGTGCTCGGTGAACCGGATCGCCCTCATCAGCGAGCACGCCTCACCGCTGGCCGCCCTGGGCGGGACCGACGCGGGTGGGCAGAACGTGTACGTGGCGCAGGTCGCGCGGCACCTCGCGCGGCTGGGGTACGCGGTGGACGTGTTCACGCGCCGCGACGCCCCCCATCTGCCAGAAGTGCTGGAGTGGGTGCCGGGCGTACGGGTGGTGCACGTTCCGGCGGGTCCGGCGGCGGCAATTCCCAAGGAACACCTCCTCCCGCTGATGCCCGACTTCACGCGCTTGATGGCCGACTTTCTGACCCGGGAGGGTGGGTACGACCTGCTGCACGCCAACTTTTGGATGTCGGGCCTGGTGGCCGCCGACCTGGGGCGGCAGCTGGGCCTGCCCTTCGTGATCACCTTTCACGCGCTGGGCAAGGTGCGCCGGCTCCACCAGGGCGAGGCGGACGGCTTCCCGGACGACCGCTTTGCCATCGAGGAGCGGCTGGTCCGCGAGGCCAACCGGATCGTCGCGGAGTGCCCGCAGGATGAGGCGGACCTCCGTGAGCTGTACGGGGCGGACCCTGCCCGCATCGTTACGGTCCCCTGCGGCTTTGACCCCAGCGAGTTCAGCCCGCAGGGCCGCCGCGAGGCGCGCAGGCGGCTGGGTCTAGACCCCGATGAGCTCACCGTGCTGCAACTGGGCCGTATGGTGCCGCGCAAGGGCGTGGACGACGCGATCCGGGGCTTTGCGCGGGCGATGCGGCAGCTCCAGCAGCCTGCCCGCCTGCTCGTTGTCGGCGGCAACAGCCCTGACCCTGATCCCCGGCTTACGCCCGAACTGGGCCGCCTCCAGGCCGTCGCCCGGGAGGAGGGAGTGGCGGACCGGGTGATCTTCACCGGGAGCCGGGACCGCTCGGCCCTGCGCGACTACTACAGCGCGGCCGACGTGTTTATCAGCGTTCCGTGGTACGAGCCCTTTGGCATCACGCCGCTGGAGGCGATGGCCTGCGGCACGCCGGTGCTGGGCGCCCGGGTGGGCGGCATTCAGCACACCGTGGTTGACGGCGAGACGGGCTACCTCGTGCCACCGCGCGACCCGGACGCGCTGGGGCGGCGGCTGGCCGAGCTGTTGGCCGATGCGCCGCTGCGAGAACGGATGGGCGAAGCGGCCCTCTTGCGGGTGCGAACCCACTTCACCTGGGAGGGCGTGGCGCGGCAGCTCGCCGAGGTGTACCGCGAGGTCGGGCGGGAAGCGGGGCGAACACCCCAGGGCCTGCCGAGCGTGTCCAGCACCGTCGAGCGGGGCTTCCAGGAGCTGATCACGGCCCTGACCCACTCGCGCCAGGAGCTGGGACCGCAGATCGAGGCAGCGGCGGAAGCGATCAGCGAATGCTTTGGGCGTGGAGGCAAGGTCTTGGTGTGCGGCAACGGCGGAAGCGCCGCCGACGCGCAGCACTTTGCCGCTGAACTGGTGGGGCGCTTCCGGGTGGACGGACGCCGGGGGCTGCCCGTGCTGGCCCTCACCGCCGACACCGCCATGCTCACCGCCTGGGCGAACGACGTGGGCTTTGACGACGTGTTCGCCCGGCAGGTGGAAGCGTTCGGCGGCGAGGGCGACCTGCTGCTCGCGATCAGCACGAGCGGACGGTCACCCAACGTGGTCGCGGCGCTTCAGGCCGCCCGTGCTCGGGGCCTGACCACTGTCGCGCTGCTGGGCGGGCGGGGCGGGGACGCGCTCGCCCTGGCCGACCTGCCCCTTATGGTCGCGAGCAGCGACACGCCGCGCATTCAGGAGGTCCACATCCTCGCGCTGCACCTGATCTGCGAACGCGTGGAGGAGAGACTGGGCGCAGCGCTTGCCGCTCAGCTGCCGGCCACCGCGCGCCTCAGTCCGCCCACCTCACCCCTCATCGCCGCCCCGCTTGGCGCCCGCAAAGGAGCGAATGTATGACCCAGACCCAGCATCCACAGACCCAACCCCACGCCGACTTCAGCCGGTCCCTCGCCGGTCAGGTCGCCCTCGTGACCGGGGGCGGCAGTGGCCTCGGCGCCGCCATCTGCCGCGTCCTCGCCGAGTCGGGTGCGCAGGTATTCGCCGCCGACATTCAGCTTCCCCAGGCCGAGCAGCTGGCGAATGAGCTGACCCAAGCCGGGCACCAGGTCCGCGCCATCCCGCTCGACGTGCGCGACGAGAACGCCCTAGAACGGGCCGTTCAGCAGCTCGAAGAGGAATGCGGTCACCTCGACATCCTGATCAACAATGCCGGAACCGACGTGACTGTCGCCATCGAGGAACTCAGCGTGGCGGACATCGACCGGGTGCTGGACGTCAACCTACGCGGGCCGTTCCTGCTGTCGCGGGCCGCGCTCCCGGCCATGAAGGCGCGTGGGCGCGGGGCCATCGTGAACATCACCTCCACCGCCGCCAAACGCGCCTGGCCGAACGCGACGGCCTACCACGCGAGCAAGTGGGGCCTGTTGGGCTTCAGCCACGCGCTGCACGTCGAGGCCCGGCCCCACGGCGTCCGGGTCACCGCGATGGTGGTGGGCGGGATGCAGACGCCCTTTATCCTCGAACGCTTCCCCGACACGCCGCTGGAGAACCTGCAAGACCCGCGCAATGTGGCCGAGGCCGTGCGCTACGTGCTGCTCCAGCCCGAAGGCACCGTCGTTCCCGAGATGACCGTCATCCCCCTGCGCGAGACTTCCTGGCCGTGAGGCGGGCTGTCTTCCTGGATAAAGACGGCACGCTGATCCCGGACGTGCCCTACAACGTGGACCCGGCGCTGATCCGTTTGAGTCCCGGCGTGGGGAAGGCGCTGCGGGCGCTGCACGGGGCAGGCTTCGCGCTGGTCGTCGTGACCAACCAGTCGGGCGTGGCGCGCGGCCTCTTTCCCGCGTCGGCGCTGGAAGGTGTGGAGGCGCGGTTGCGCGAGCTGCTCGCCGCCGAGGGGGTGCCCCTCGCAGGCTTCTACGCCTGCCCGCACCATCCGGGGGGCGCGGTCGCGGAGTACGCGCGGGACTGCGACTGCCGCAAGCCGCGGCCGGGACTGCTGCGCCGCGCCGCCGCTGAGCTGGACCTCGACCTGGGTGCCTCGTGGATGGTGGGGGACATCCTGAACGACGTGGAGGCGGGGCGGCGGGCCGGGTGCCGCACGGTGCTGCTCGACACGGGCGGCGAGACCCAGTGGGTGCCGGGGCCGGAGCGAACGCCGCACGCCCACGCGAGCACCTGGCCGGAAGTGGCGACCGCGATTCTGACTGCACAGGAGGAAGGGAGGGCCGATGCTCTTAGAACACCTTGAGGAGTTCCGCCACCTGCGGGTGGCCGTGATCGGTGAGGCGATGCTGGACAGCTACCTGTACGGCACTGCCGACCGCCTCTGCCGCGAGGCCCCGGTACCCATCGTGGCGCTGCACGGGCGACATGACGTACCCGGCGGGGCCGCCAACGCGGCGGTGAACGCCCAGACGCTGGGCGCGGCCGTCGAATTCCTGTCGGTGGTCGGGGCGGACACAGAAGGTGACCTCCTGCTGGCGCGCCTTGCCGCAGCCGGAGTGGACACCTCCGGCGTGGTGCGCTCGGCCAAGCGCGAAACGCTGGTCAAGCAGCGGGTGATGGCCGCCTCGCAGATCCTGCTGCGGCTTGACCGGGGCACCGAGCAGGGCGTGACCGGAGCGGACGAGGAAGCCCTGCTCGAGCGCCTGCGCGCCGCCTTCCGCCGTGCTGACGCCGTGATCGTCTCCGACTACGGGTACGGCATCCTCACGCCACGGGTGATCGGGGCGCTCGCGGAGGAACAGGCGCGTGCCCCCCGGGTGCTGGTGGCCGACGCCAAGGAACTCGGACGCTACCGGGATGTGGGGGTGACCGCCGCAAAACCCAACTACGGGGAGGCCCTGGCACTGCTGCACGAACCTCCGCGGTACCCTCCGGAAGAACGGCTGGCACAGGTGGCGAGCTGGGAGGAAGCCGTACTGGAAAAGACGGGGGCGCGCATCGTGGCCGTGACGCTGGACGTGGAGGGAGCGCTGGTGTTCGAGCGGGGACAACCTGCCTACCGCACCTTTACCCAGCCGCACCCAAACGCGAACGCGACCGGGGCCGGGGATACCTTCGTGAGTGCACTCGCGCTCGCGCTTGCTGCCGGGGCCGACACACCCGCGGCGGCCGACCTCGCCTCCGCCGCCGCAACGGTGGTGGTGGGACGGGGCGGGACCACCGCCTGCACAGTCGCCGAACTGCGCGACTTCCTGACCGCCGAGAGCAAGGTACTGGACCGGGAAGCGCTCGTGGCCCGTATCCAGGCGCTGCGCGGGGAGGGGCGCCGCATCGTCTTTACCAACGGCTGCTTCGACCTGCTGCACCGCGGGCACATCACGTACCTCAACCAGGCCAAGGCGCTGGGGGACGTGCTGGTGGTCGGTCTGAACGACGACGACAGCGTGCGCCGCCTAAAGGGCCCGAGCCGTCCCATCAACCCCGCCGAGGACCGCGCGCAGGTGCTCGCCGCACTGAGCGGCGTGGATTACATCGTCACCTTCAGCGAGGACACCCCGGCGCGGCTGATCGAGGCACTGCGCCCCGACGTGTACGTCAAAGGCGGCGATTACACCCGCGAGACGCTGCCGGAAGCCCCGCTGGTGGAGTCGCTGGGCGGCGAGGTGCGGCTCCTCCCCTACCTGGAGGACCGCTCCACCACTGGCATCATCGAGCGGGTGCGGCGGGCCTACGCGACGGGAGACTGATGACGGACTGGTCAGACGCTCGGAACGTCCTCGCCGTACGCCTGGACACCCTGGGCGACGTGCTGATGACCACCCCGGCCCTGCGGGCGCTAAAGGCCAGCGCGCGGGGGCGCCGCGTCACCCTGCTCACCTCGCCCCCCGGCGCCGCCGTCGCCCGCCTGGTGCCCGAAATCGACGAGGTGATTGTGTACGAGGCCCCCTGGCTCAAGGCCACGCCACCCCGCGCAAGCAGCGCGCCGGACCTAGAGATGATCCACCGGCTGCGGGGTCAGGACTTCGAAGCCGCCGCCATCTTCACGGTGTACAGCCAAAACCCGCTGCCCTCGGCGCTGCTGTGTTTTCTGGCGGACATCCCGCTGCGGCTGGCCCACTGCCGCGAGAACCCCTATGGGCTGCTGACGAACTGGGTGCGCGAAACCGAACCTGAAGGGGGGACTCGTCACGAGGTTCAGCGCCAGCTTGATCTGGTGGCGAGCATAGGGGCCGTCACGCCCGACACGCGTCTCTCCCTGAGGTTCTCGCCCGGGGCGGCACTGCGGGTGGACGAGCGGCTGGCCGCGCTGGGCGTGAATCTCGCCCGGCCCTGGGCCGTGATTCATCCGGGAGCCACCGCCCCCTCACGGCGCTACCCGCCGGAGTCCTTTGCGGAGGTCGCGCGGCGCCTGGCGGGGCGCGGCCTCACCCTCCTCTTGACCGGAAGCGGCGGCGAAGCCGAGCTGATCGCGGACATCCGGCGGATGGCGGGTGGGGTGGGGCACTCGCTCGCCGGGGACCTGGGGCTGGAGGAACTGGCCGCCCTGATCGCGCGCGCACCCCTCCTGATCACGAACAACACCGGCCCGGCGCATATGGCCGCCGCGCTGGGCACACCCGTCGTGGACCTCTACGCCCTCACCAACCCGCAGCACACGCCCTGGCAGGTGCCGTCGCGTGTCCTCTCGCACGACGTGCCCTGCCGGTGGTGCTACAGCTCGGTCTGCCGCACCGGCCACCACCTCTGTCTGCGCGGCGTGACGCCGGAGGAGGTCGTCGCGGCGGCGCTGGACCTGCTGACGCCTACCCCGCTGGAGCGCGTCCCATGACCACCCTGGACATTCTGATTCCAACCTGTGACCGTCCGGGGGCGCTTGCCGCCACGCTGACCAGCCTGACCGCGCAGACCGCGCAGCCCTTCCGGGTGGTGATTTCCGATCAGGGCGAGCGGGCCGCGACGGAACGGCCCGAGGTGCAGACCGCCCTGCGGGTGCTGGACCTGCACGGCTGCCCGGTGGAGGTTCACCGGCATCTCCCCCGGCGCGGGATGGCCGAACAGCGCCAGTTCCTGCTGGAACAGGGACGCGCGCCCTACGTGCTGTTCCTCGACGACGACCTCATTCTAGAAACCTGGGTGGTGAAGCAGCTGCTCGGGGCCATTCGGCGCGAGCGGTGCGGTTTTGTCGGCAGCGCGGTGATCGGGCTGAGCTACCGCGCGGACGTGCGCCCCCATCAGCAGGCGGTGGAGTTCTGGGAGGGCCCCGTCACGCCGGAAACGGTGCGGCCCGGTACTCCCGCCTGGGAACGCTATCAACTGCACAACGCGGCGAACCTGCTGCACGTGCAGGAGCGGTTTGCCCCCACGCCCGAGCAGACCCGCCTCTACAAGGTGGCGTGGGTCGGTGGCTGCGTCCTCTACGACCGCGCGTGCCTGGAGGCCGTGGGTGGCTTCGGCTTCTGGCGCGAGCTGCCCGAGGAACACGCGGGGGAAGACGTCCTCGCACAGGGGCGGGTGATGGCCCGCTTCGGCGGCTGCGGCGTGATGCCCTCCGGCGTCTACCACCTCGAACTTCCGACCACCCTCCCCAACCGTGAGGTGGACGCGCCAAAGGTGCTGGAGGTATGAACGGGGCCTGGGCCAACCTGAAGAACCTGCTGGTGATGCGCCTAGACAACATCGGCGACGTGGTGATGACCGCCCCCGTCCTGCGGGCACTCAAGGAAGCCCTGCCCGGCGTTCGCCTCACACTGATGGTCAGCCCGGCGGGCGCGAACGCGGTGCCGCTGCTCCCCTGGGTGGACGACGTGATCGTGTGGCGGGCGATGTGGCAGCAACTGGGCGGCGGCAGGTGCGACCCGGCACGCGAGCTGGAGCTGATCGGGCTGCTGCGCGAGCGGCGCTTTGACGCGGCGGTGCTGCTGACCTCCTTCAGTCAGACGCCGCACCCGGCGGCCCTCGCCTGCCTCCTCGCGGGGATCCCGCTGCGCCTGGGCGAAGCAAAGGAGCGCGCACCCGGCCTCCTCACCCACGAGCCGGCCTCTCCCACCCCGGAAGCGGAGCATCAGGTCGAACGGAACCTGCGTCTGCTGGAGGCGGTCGGCCTCCCCGTACGGGACCGGTCACTCGAGGTCCACATCCCGCAGGAGGCTCGCCGTCAGGCCGCGGCCCTCCTTCCCGGACCCTCCCTGCTGCTCAACCCCTTTGCCAGCTGCTCGGCCCGCACCTACCCGCCCGAGCGCGCGGCGCGCGCCGCCCGGCTGATCGCCGAAAGAGCGGGGCTGCGGGTGGTCGTTACCGGCGTGGCCAAGGACCGCGAACGCCGTCAGGCTCTGCTGGCCGAGCTGGGTGAGCTGGGCGTGGACCTGCTGGGCAAGACGGACCTCCCCACCTTTGCCGCCCTGATCGCTGAGGCGCGGCTGGTGCTCACGAACAACACCTCCGCCCTGCACCTCGCGGATGCCGTCCGGACGCCCGTGCTGGTCACCTACTCCGGCACGGACTACGAGTCACAGTGGCGGCCCCGCCGCACGCCCGCCCTCCTGCTGCGCCGCCCCACGCCGTGCCACCCCTGCTACGCCTTTCAGTGCCCCTTCCACCTGGAGTGCCTGGACATCGCGCCCGAGGAGGTGGCAGAAGCGGGGTTGGCGCTTCTTGGCCAACAGAGCGCCGCAAGTGGTTTTGCCGTGAGCTGACGGCCCGTCTCAGCGCGCCGCTTCCCGCACGTCGCCCGCGATGATGTGCCGGTGGCTCGGGTGGGGCTCCACCCTCCCCGTCATCACCGCCACGAGGTCCAGTTCGGGAAAGACGGCCACGTACTGCCCGCCGTAGCCGGTCGCGTACCAGCCCTCGGTGTCTCCCTCACGGGCCGTCCACCACAGGAAGCCGTAGCCGGGGAGGCCCTCCATCCACGCATAGCCCTCCACGTGCGCGCGTGTTGCCTCCTCCACCCAGCCCTCCGGAAGCAGCCGCTGCCCCCGCCACTCCCCCCGGCCCAGCACCAGTTGGCCCAGACAGAGCAGTTCGCGGGGGGTCAGGTGCAGACCACCATTCCCAAAAGGCCGCCCCTGGGGGTCACGTGCCCAGGCGGGCGGCGCGAGGCCGAGCGGCCCGAACAGAACCGCCTGCGCAAACGCTGCCAGGTCCTGCCCGGCAGCCCGCGCCAGGACCGCGCCGAGAACGTGCGCCCCCGCGTTGGAATAGCGAAAGGCGCGGCCCGGTCCGTCCACCAGAACCTGCTCGAGCGCGAAGCGAACGGGGTCGGCGCTCGCCATCCATGCCTCGTCGTAGGCCGGGTCGGTCAGTTCGGAGGGCAGGCCCGCCGTCATGGTGAGCAGTTGCCGCAGGGTCACCTCGTGCCAGCGCAGGTCACGCACCGCCGTCCCCGGCGGCAACACCGGCTGATCGAGCCCCGCCAGGAGGCCCCGTTCCAGAGCGATCCCGGTCAGCAGCGCCAGGACACTCTTGGTCACCGACTGGGTGTCCTGCCGCCGCGCCGCACCGGGACCGTAGTACCGCTCAAAGGCCAGGCGGCCGCGGCGGGCCACAAGCAGGCTGGTGACGTGCGGCAGCTCGCGCCGAATGCGCTCATCGGCGGCGAGGAGCTGGTCCCCGTCGAGGCCGACCGCCTCGGGTGACGTGGCAGGAAAGTCGCCGGACATCCCATCATCCTGCCAGATGCTGGCCCCCCCATTCCGGAGCGGGGCTTTGTTCAAAAGTACAGGCGCGCGAGGCTGGATGCACCCGCACACCATTTTCCTCCTGAACCGGGTGGCCTATGCTGAGGCGCCGACAACCCAAGAGCTCTTCCTCCCTTTCCGGAGGTCACATGAACGGAGTCCACCCTTGAAACTCGCCCGCTTTATCGCTGGGGGGCGCTCGTTGAGTGGCCACCTGCAAGACGGCCAGCTCATCGACGCCGCCGGTGTCGCCCACGACCCTGAGGCCGTCCAGTTTCGCTTGCCCGTCGACCCTCCCAAAGTGATCGCCCTCGCCCTGAACTATCACGATCACGCGGGTGAACTCGGCCTGACGCAGCCCAAAGAACCCGCCCTCTTCTGGAAGCCCAACACCACGTTGCTCCCGCACCGGGGTACCGTGATCTATCCGCGCGGCGCCCAGTTCATGCACTACGAGGTTGAACTCGGCGTGATCATCGGCCGCGACGCTCGCCGGGTAAAGGCACGAGACGCGCTCGACTACGTGGGCGGCTATACCATCGGGAATGACCTGGTGGTGCGCGACTACGTGACGAACACCTTCCGCCCGCCCCTGCGCGGCAAGGGCTGGGACACTTTCGGGCCGCTGGGGCCCTACTACGTGACCGCCGACGAGATCGCGGACCCGCACGACCTCACGCTCACCGCGCACGTGAACGGCGAGCTGCGGCAGCAGGGCTCCACGCGCGACATGATCTTTTCCATCCCCGAACTGATCGAACACATCAGCCGCTTCATGACCCTGCAAAAGGACGACGTGATCCTGACCGGCACCCCCAAGGGCATCTCCCACGTGCACCCCGGCGACGTGATGCATCTCTCGGTCGAGGGCCTGGGCGTGCTGGAAAACGACATCCAGGAGGAGGACGAGGCCGCCGAGCCCATCACCGGCCAGGAGGCGAGGGAGGGAGAATGGGACGGGCGGTGAAGGACACGGCAGCAGCGGGGAAAACGTTCATGGCCCTGGTGAAAGCTGAGGGTATGAGGCGCTTTTCCTTTCTGCTGGCCCTGAATCTCCCCACGCTGGCCCTCGCTGCACCGGGACAGTCTGAAGTGCGGTCTTACGTGAACGTGGGTGGGAAGGTGCAGCCTGTTTTTGCGTGGTGCGACGCGCCCGAGGCGGTCATCGCCCTCACGGAGTTGCAGTGGCCGGGGCCCAACGAGGACGGACCCCCACGGACACAATTGCTCGTCTGGGGGAAAAGCCGTGCAGGGCTCACCGATTTTTCGCGCTTCGAGGCCACGCTGGGCCGCACCCATCCCAACCATGAGCCGGGCTTCTTGCCCCTGTTCTGGAAAAACGGTGCGGCCACGGTTCAGGGGCACCTGCGCCTCAAGGATGGCAAAGACGCACAGGCCATGGCCCCGCGCACGGTGCAGGCGAGCGAGTTCCAGCTCAGCGACGTGACCTACCGTTGCCGCTCGGTTCCGCAGGCGGCCTTTCTGGGCGTGACCGCGAAGCGCACGGTCATTGTGTGGGAAGAGGTTTGCAGCGTCAGCGTGTTCTGCAAGGCGACGTATGCCACGCGCAATTTCGACGGGAGCGAGGGTGTGGTGCTCAGGAATGGGCAGGCCGGTTATTCCTCCTTCACCCGACAAGCCGGCCAGATAGTGGCCTTTGACCGCTCGTACTGGTGGAGTACACCAGACAGTTCTACCTACCGGGTTGACGTTGGCAACGGTGGCAGCGTCCTCACCGTGCAGAAGAACGGAAGGACGCTCCAAACAGAGCCTCTCCTCGCCTACTCAATCCGTCTTCCATCCAAGGAGCAACCATGACCCAGACGGCCAGCACGCCTAACCACGCCCTCGCCACGCAACTCCGCGAGAGCCGTCTGAAAGCCGGCCTGCGCCACTTCATCGGCGGCGAGTGGGTGGACTCGCAGGGCGGCGAGACGTTCCAGACCCACACGCCCACCGACAACTCCCCGCTGGCGACCGTGGCGAGCGGGGACGCGCGGGACATCGACCGGGCCGCCCGCGCCGCGCACGACGCCTTCCAGACGTGGCGCGAGGTCAGCGGGGCCGAGCGCCGCAAAATCCTGCACAAGATTGCCGACCTGATCGAGGTCCGCGCCCAGGACATCGCCGTGCTGGAGAGCATCGACACGGGGCAGGCCATCCGCTTCATGAAGTCGGCGGCGGTGCGCGGCGCGGAGAACTTCCGCTTCTATGCCGACCGCGCGCCCGGTGCGGCGGACGGGCAAAGCCTCCCCGCGCCCGGCTTCCTGAACTACACCCTGCGCCAGCCCATCGGCCCGGTCGGGGTGATCACGCCCTGGAATACGCCCTTTATGCTCTCCACCTGGAAAATCGCCCCGGCCCTCGCGGCGGGCTGCACGGTCGTCCACAAGCCCGCCGAATGGAGCCCGGTGACGGCCACGCTGCTCGCGGAGATCATGGACGAGGCGGGGATCCCCCAGGGCGTGGTGAATCTTGTCCACGGCTTCGGGGAGACGGCGGGCAGGGCGCTGACCGAGCATCCGCTGATCAAGGCGATCGCCTTTGTAGGCGAGACGGTCACGGGCAGCCACATCATGCGGCAGGGCGCGGACACCTTGAAGCGCGTGCATTTCGAGCTGGGCGGCAAAAATCCGGTGGTGGTCTTTGAGGACGCTGACCTGGAGGGGGCCCTTGACGCCGTGGTCTTCATGATCTACTCCCTCAACGGCGAACGCTGCACAAGCAGCAGCCGCGTGCTCATTCAGGAGGGGATCTACGACGAGTTCACCGCCCGCATCGCCGAGCGCGCCCGCAACATCCGCGTGGGTGATCCCCTCGATCCAAACACCGAAGTCGGGCCGCTCATCCACCCCCGGCACTGCGAAAAGGTGCTGAGCTACTTCGACCGGGCCCGCGAGGAGGGGGCCACCGTCGCGGCGGGCGGCGAGCGCATCGGCACAGAGGGAAACTACGTCTCCCCCACCCTCTTGACGGGCGCCCGCAACGAGATGCGCATCAGCCAGGAGGAAATCTTCGGCCCCGTGCTCACCGCCATCCCCTTCCGTGACGAGGCCGAAGCCCTGGCCCTCGCCAACGACGTGAAGTACGGGCTGGCCGGATATCTCTGGACCCGGGACCTCACCCGCGCGCACCGCTTCGCGCAGGCCCTGGAGGCCGGGATGGTCTGGGTGAATTCCGAGAACGTGCGCCACCTGCCCACCCCCTTCGGCGGGATGAAGGCGAGCGGCATCGGGCGCGACGGCGGTGACTACTCTTTCGACTTCTACATGGAGACGAAAAACATCGCCATCTCGCTGGGCACCCACAAGACGGCGCGGCTGGGCGTGGGCGGGCCCGCGAAGGTGGACAAGAGCGAGGTGGAGGGGTGAGCGCCCTCCAACGCCTCCTCATCACCGGGGCCGCCGGAGAGGTGGGGTCGGCCCTGCGCGAGGGCCTGCGCGGGCGCTTCCCCGTCATCCGCCTGACCGATCACCGCGACCTCGGCGAGGCACAGGAGGGCGAGGAGATCGTGCGGGCTGACCTGACCGAGATGGCCGAGGTGCGCGCGGCGATGGAGGGCGTGGACGCCGTTATTCACCTCGGCGGGATCGCGAACGAGCACACCTACGAGCAGATTCGCCGGGTGAACATGGACGGCACCTACCACGTGCTGGAGGCGGCGCGGCAGGCGGGTGTGAGGCGGGTGGCCTTTGCCTCCTCCATCCACACGGTTGGCTTCTATCCCCGCTCGGAAAAGGTCAGCCCTGACATGCCCGTCCGCCCCGACACGTCCTACGGGGTCAGCAAGGTGTTCGGGGAGGCGCTCGGGCGAATGTACTGGGAACGCTACGGGCTGGCGTTCGTGGGCGTCCGCATCTGCTCCTTCCAGCCGAGGCCCAAAGACGCCCGCCACCTCTCCACCTGGCTGAGCCCGCGTGACGCCGTGCAGCTCTTTGAAAAGGCCGTGACCGCGCCGGGCGTGGGCTTCCTGATCGTCGCGGGCATCAGCGGCAACACCCGGCGCTGGATGACCGAAGACGGCTGGGAGGTGCTGGGCTACGTTCCGCAGGACAACGCCGAAGCCTACGCCGCCGAGGTCGAACACATCCACGGCGACCCGCAGAGCCTCACCGAGCAGCGGCAGGGCGGGATTTTTGTGGATCCCGAGTACACGGGGCTGGCGGGAAAGGAGCAGGACAGTGCGCTGGTTGCCCGACGGCCATGAGGAGCTCACCCGCCTCGTTCGCAAATGGGGCGACGTGAACACCATCCGGCAGTACCTGGAGTTGATGGACTTTATTTTGGAGGCCGTCGCTCTGCCCAACGGTGACCCTCGGCTGGTTACCAACACACGCAAGCCGAACGATATCCATCTGATGCCCGTCACCATCGGGATGCGCTTTGTGCTGGCTTTTGCCCGTAGGGACGAGTCGGCCTTCATCATCCTGCCCCGGCACTACGAGCGTGGGCATCCGCTGTGCGAGTTCACCGGGCACTTTGGCACCATGCCCAGAGACCATGAGCCCCCACCGGCCTGGGGCCTCGTGCGCCACCTCTCCGCCCTGCGGCGTGACGAAACGTTGCTTCAGGCTTGGGCAGAGGCCGCCCGAGCCGAAATTTCCCGCCAGTCGAAATCCACCTTTCGGCGCCATCACAAGCCCGCCGTCTACGAGGCTGCCCGCAACCCGGCGTATCGCGACGTGGTGTTCGACCAGGCCTTGAACGACACGGAAACCCTTTAGGAGGTTCCCCCATGGCAGCCATCACCGGACAGCAGTTCCTCGACCGCCTGCGTCAGAATCCGCCCACCCTCTACATCGAAGGGGAACGGGTGGAAGACCCCACCACCCACCCCGCGACGCGCAACATGGCGCACTCGCTCGCCGGGCTGTACGACCTCCAGCATGATCCGCAGTGGCGCGAGAAGCTCACCTACGAGGAGAACGGCCAGCGCTACCCCATGAGCCTGCTCGTGCCCCGCACCAAAGAAGACCTGGCGCGGATCGGGGAGGCGCACCGGATCCGCGCGAACTACTCGCTGGGCTTTCTGGGCCGCGCGCCTGACTACATGAACGCGAACGTGATGGCGGCGGGCGCGGGAGCCGAGTACTTTGGTCGGTGCAGCGCGAGCGTGCCGGGCAGCGAGAAGCGCGACTTTGCCGCCAACATGCGCCGCTACTTCGAGTACGTGCGCGAGCATGACCTCTGCCTCACACACGCGCTGACCAACCCGCAGGTGAACCGGGCGAAGCTCGCTTCCGAGCTTCCTGACCCCTATATCGCGCTGGGTGTGGTGGAGGAGCGCGAGGAGGGCATCATCGTGCGGGGGGCCAGGATGATGGCCACGCTTCCCATCGCGGACGAACTCCTGATCTTCCCCTCGACGGTGCTCAAGGAAAACGCCGACAAGAGCCGCTACGCGATGGGCTTTGCCATCCCCACGAACACACCTGGCCTGAGTTTCCAGTGCCGCGAGCCCTTTGACATCGGCCGCGACCCGGAAGACCATCCCCTGGGCAGCCGCTTCGACGAGCAGGACGCCTTTGTGATCTTCGACGATGTGCTTGTGCCCTGGGAGCGGGTCTTCCTGCTGTATGACGTGGAGCTGGCGAACCGGGCCTACGCGGCGACGAGCGCCGTGCTGCACATGGCCTACCAGGTCGTGAACCTCAAGGTCGCCAAGACAGAGGCCTTTTTGGGAACTGCGCAGAGCATCGTCAACGCGATCGGCAGCGGGGGGTTCCAGCACGTGCAGAGCAAGGTGGCCGAGATCATCATCACGCTGGAGATCATGCGGGCGCTGGAGGTGGCTGCCCGCGAGGGCGCGACGCTGAACGAGTACGGTGTGATGACCCCGGCGCGGGGGCCCCTGGACGCCGCCCGCAACTACTACCCCGGCGTGTACGCCCGCCTGCCCGAGCTGCTGCAACTGCTGGGCGCGTCCGGCATCATCATGATGCCGAGCAAGGCCGACCGCGAGGGACCGTTGGGGCCGCAGATCAGCAGGTACCTGCAAGCCGCGAACGCGAGCGCCGAAGACCGGCTGCGGCTCTTCCGCCTCGCCTGGGACATGTCCATGAGCAGCTTTGGCGGCAGGCAGGCCCTCTACGAGAAGTTCTTCTTCGGTGACCCGGTGCGGATGCACTCCGCCCTGTACGAGGTGTACGACAAGGAACCGGCGGTGGAGCGGGTTCGGGCGTTTTTGCAGCGCAGCGAGAAACCAGAAGAGGTGACGGTATGACGGCCCCCGCTCGGCCCGACGTCATCCGCATCGCCCACACCGTCTTTACGGTCACAGACCTCAGCGCCTCGCGAGAGTTCTACGTCAACCTGCTCGGACTGAACGTGCTGCACGAGGAGCCCGGCGCGCTCTACCTGCGCGGCGTGGAGGACCGCGAGTGGACACTGAAGCTCGAAGAGCGCCCGGAGGCCGGGGTGCGGCAGATCGCCTACCGCGTGCGGAGGGACGCCGACCTCGACGCCCTCGCCGCTCTGGCCGAGCGCGAGGGCCTCCCCTCCCGCTGGGAGGAGGAACTCGACCGGCCCCGAATGCTGCGGATGCAGGATCCCTTCGGTGTGCCCGTCGCCTTTTACCACGAGAGCAGGACCTATCCCTGGTTGTTGCAGGACTACCACCTACACCGCGGGCCGGGCCTGCAACGGGTGGACCACGTGAATGTGATGACGCCGGACGTGGAAGGCATGATGAACTGGTACACGGGCGAACTGGGGTTCCGCACGTCCGAGTACACCGAGGACGAGACGGGGCGCATCTGGGCCGCCTGGATTCAGCGGCGGGGCGGCGTGCACGACCTCGCCCTGACAAACGGCGCGGGGCCGCGGCTACACCACTGGGCCTACTGGATGCCCGACGCGATGAGCATTATCCGCACCTGCGACATCCTGGCGGGGGCGCGGCAGCCCGAGCGCATCGAGCGCGGACCGGGACGGCACGGCATCTCCAACGCCTTTTTTCTGTACATCCGCGATCCGGACGGCCACCGCATCGAGCTGTACACGAGTGACTACATCACGGTAGACCCCGACTTCCAGCCCATCCGCTGGCAGCTCAACGACCCGCGGCGACAAACACTCTGGGGGGCCAAGACCCCGCGGAGCTGGTTCGAGGAGGGCTCGCGGCTGGAAGCCTTTGGGGGGGGCTGGGTGACGCCGACCGAGGGTGAGTTGAAGGGGTTGCCGGCTCATGTCATCTGAGAGAGGAGCGGCCAGCGGCCAGCAGCCGGATCTTCGCGTCATCCCCCAGGAGGCCCTTTCCGGCCTGGCTGCCGAGCTGGACGGGGCCGAGGCCACGGGCGTGCAGCTCGCCCCCTTTTCTGAGCGCTTTCCAGGGATGACGGTCGGGGACGCCTACGCGGTGCAGCGGGCCTGGGTGACCCGCAAGGTGCAGAGCGGGCGGCGCGTCTTGGGGCACAAGATCGGCCTCACGTCGCGGGCGATGCAGCTGGCCTCACAGATCCATGAGCCGGACTACGGGGCGCTGCTTGATGACATGTTCTTCGAGCCCAACGGGGACATTCCGCTGTCGCGCTTCGTCGCGCCGAAGGTGGAGGTCGAGCTCGCTTTTGTCCTCCGGGCGGACCTGCGCGGGCCCGGCGTGACCCTGTTCGACGTGCTGCGGGCCACCGAATACGTCACCCCCGCCGCCGAGATCATCGACGCGCGGATTGTGCGGGTGAGCCGGGAAACGGGAAGGCCCCGCCGCGTGACCGACACCATCAGCGACAACGCCGCCAATGCCGGGGTGATCCTGGGGGGGCGCGCCATGCGGCCCGATGACCTGGACCTGCGCTGGGCCGCCGCCCTGTGCATCCGCAACGGCGTGATCGAGGAAACCGGGGTGGCGGCGGGCGTGCTGGGGCATCCGGCGACGGGTATCGCCTGGCTCGCCAACCGCCTCGCGCCGCACGGCGAGGGGCTCAGGGCGGGAGAGGTGGTGCTGGCAGGCTCGTTTACCCGCCCGGTCGATATCGCGTCCGGCGACGTGTTCACCTTCGATTACGGACCGCTGGGCACCTTCTCGTGCCGTTTTGCGGGGGTCGCACGTGGCGGTTGAGACGGCAGGCCCCGAGAACGGGTTCAAAACCGCCCTTCTTCGGGGTGACACCCTCTACGGCTTCTGGCTGGCGCTGGCCGATGCCTACAGCGCCGAGATCTGCGCTGGGGCGGGCTTCGACTGGCTGGTGATCGACGGCGAACACGCGCCGAACGACGTGCGCTCGGTCCTGCGCCAGCTTCAGGCCGTCGCCCCGTATCCCTCGGCCCCGGTGGTGCGCCCGCCCGTGGGCGACCCGGTCCTGATCAAGCAGCTGCTCGATATCGGCGCCCGCAACCTGCTCATTCCGATGGTGGAGACGGCGGCGCAGGCGCGGGAGCTGGTCGCCGCCACCCGCTACCCGCCGCGTGGGGGGCGGGGTGTGGCCAGCGCGCTGGTGCGGGCCAGCCGCTTCTCGCGAGACACCGAGTACCTCAGGTACGCCGACCAGGGCATCTGTCTCCTCCTCCAGGTGGAGTCGGCTGCGGCCCTCACCGTGCTGGACGAGATCGCGGCGGTGGAGGGCGTGGACGGCGTGTTTGTCGGTCCCGCCGACCTGGCGGCGAGTATGGGTCACCTGGGCAACCCGGGACATCCCGACGTGCAGGCCGCCATCCAGGACGCGGCGGGGCGGATTCGCGGGGCGGGCAGGGCGGCGGGCATCCTCGCCACCGACGAGGCCAGCGCGCGGCGCTACCTGGGGTGGGGCTACACCTTTGTCGCTGTGGGGGTTGACGTGCTGCTGCTGGCGCAGGGCACCACGGCGTTGGCCGCCCGCTTTCGGGGGTGAGAGGACCTGCTCGTCACATGACGAGCACATCTCGAAGTCCGCTTCTCGCCCTCACGTCGGGCGGTAACCCAGCGTCCAGGCCACGTTATCGGCCGCATCGCGCAGGCGGCGGCTGAGCTGTTCTTGCTCGCGCCATCTGCTGGTGGGAAGGCTCACGCCCAGGGCGGCGAGGACTTTCCCCTCCGCGCCCAGAAGCGGCACGGCCAGACCACTCGTGCCCATCGCCCATTCGTCCCGCGTGGTGGCCAGGCGAGCGGCACGAATGGCTTGCGCCTCTTGTTCCCAAGCGGTTGCAAGGGTGTAGGCGGTGTACCGGGGAGCACCGGCGGGCAGCTCCAGACCATGCAGGGCGTACAGCAGCTTGCCGCTCGCGCTGGCGTGGGGCGGGAGGATGAATGCCGTCTCGCCCGCTACCGGCGGGCCGTCCCGTCCCTGCACCGAGCGGGCAATACACAGCACCTGGTTCCCCTGCAGCACACACAGAAAGGCGAGCAGGTGCGTGCCGCGCGCCAGAGCGTTCATCGCGTCGTGGGCGGGCGCGTACCACGGAACGCTGCCGTACAGGGCACTGGAGAGCTTCAGCAGCCGCCAGCCCAGCCGGTAGCGGCCACGCGCCACCCTGACCAGCAAGCCGCTTCCCACGAGCGTCGTGAGCTGCTCGTGCAGGGTGGAGGTCGGTTGTCCGAGGTGCTCGGCCAGCTCCGAGAGCGTCCACTCGGTATGGTCGGCGTCAAAGGCTTCCAGCACGCGCACCGCACGGTCCACGGTGGAAAGGGTACGGGGCATGAACCGAGGGTACTCCTTTTCTGGAATAGTCGGAAAAACGTGTTGTGGGTGCCCGGGGGCTGAAGGACGATAGGAGCACTTCAGACGTCTCTTTGCCGCGAAAGGAATGCCCATGACCCCATCCCTCACCCCCAAGACGGCCCCCGTCATCCGGGCCCCGCGCGGCCCCCACAAAACGGCCAAAGGCTGGATCCAGGAGGCCGCCAAGCGCATGCTGATGAATAACCTCGACCCTGAGGTGGCCGAGCACCCAGACACCCTCGTCGTGTACGGTGGGCGCGGCAAGGCTGCCCGCAACTGGGAGGCGTTTTACAAGATTGTCGAGACGCTTGACCGCCTGGAGAACTTTGAAACGCTGCTGATTCAGTCCGGCAAGCCGGTCGCCGTGCTCAGGACGAACGAGTGGGCTCCGCGCGTCATCCTCGCCAACTCCAATCTGGTGCCGCACTGGGCGAACTGGGAAACCTTTGACCGGCTCGATCAGGCGGGGTTGATGATGTACGGCCAGATGACCGCTGGAAGCTGGATCTACATCGGCACCCAGGGCATCCTTCAGGGCACCTACGAGACTTTTGCGGGCGCAGCCAAAAAGCACTTCGGTGGCAGCCTGGCGGGCACGATCACCGTCACGGCGGGCTTGGGTGGAATGGGCGGTGCGCAGCCCCTCGCGGTGAAACTGGCGGGCGGCGTGAGCATCACCATCGAGATTGACCCGACGCGCATTCAAAAGCGCCTGGACACCCGCTATCTGGACGAGGTGGCGACTCACCTTCAAGACGCGATCGCACGGGCCGAGAAGTACAGGGCGCAGGGCCTTGCCCGCTCCATCGGCCTGCTGGGCAATGCCGCCGAAGTGCTGCCGCAACTGGTGGAGATGAACTGGACGCCGGACCTGATCACCGATCAGACGAGTGCCCACGATCCGCTGTGGGGCTATATCCCGCCGCTCGCCCCCGACGAGGACGCGAACAAGCTGCGCGCTGAGCAGCCGGAGGCGTACCGCCAGCGGGCCTATGCGGCGATGGCAGAGCATGTCCGGGCCATCCTCGAGCTGCAAAAGCGCGGGGCCATCGCCTTTGATTACGGCAACAACCTGCGGCAGCGGGCCTTTGAGGCGGGCGTGAACAACGCCTTTGACTACCCCGGCTTCGTGCCCGCCTTCATCCGCGACTCCTTCTGCGAGGGCCGTGGCCCCTTCCGTTGGGTGGCCCTCAGCGGCGATCCCGCGGACATCCGCGCGACCGATCAAGCCCTTCTCGAACTCTTCCCCGACGATGAGCGGCTACAATCCTGGCTCACCTACGCCGCCGATCAGATCGCCTTCCAGGGCCTCCCCGCGCGCATCTGCTGGCTGGGCTACCGCGAACGCGACCAAGCGGCCCTGCTGTTTAACGAGATGGTCGCGGACGGTCGCCTGAGGGCCCCCATCGTGATCGGCCGTGACCACCTCGACGCGGGCAGCGTCGCGAGCCCCTACCGGGAGACAGAGGCGATGAAGGACGGCAGTGACGCCGTCTCCGACTGGGCGCTGCTCAATTTTGGCGTGGGCATCGCGTCGGGCGCCGCCTGGATGAGCTTTCACCACGGGGGCGGTGTGGGAATGGGCTTCAGCCAGCATAGCGGCCTTGTCGCGGTCGCAGACGGTACGCCCGAAGCCGCCGAGCGCCTCCGCCGCTGCCTGACGAATGACCCCGCGCTGGGTGTGATCCGCCATGCCGACGCCGGATATGAAAAGGCGCTGGACGTGGCGCGGACGCGCGGGCTCGATCTGCCGAGCCTGGGGACGGAGGACACGCGGGAGGCGGAGGGCTGATGGCCGGGGATACGGCTTCCTCCCCCGCCCATCTCCCCTACTCTGGTATCGCCACCTTCGCCCGCGCGCCCATCGTGGAGCCCGGCGCAGCCTGGCAGGCTGACGTGGCTGTCCTGGGGCTTCCCTTCGACATCGCCCTGGGCTTCCGGCCCGGTGCCCGCTACGCCCCCCGCGCGCTGCGAGAAGCCAGCCTGCGCTATATCCCGCCCTTCACCGACCTCTCGGGACGAACGCGGCTGGCAGACTTGACCCTCGTGGACGCGGGGGACGTGGTGCTCCCCAGCCTTGAACCTGAGCTCGCCCGCGAGCGCATCACGCAGGCGGCCCGGCTGGTCCGGGAACGCTCTCGCCTCCCGGTGTTTCTGGGCGGTGACCACAGCGTCACGTATCCCCTTTTGTGCGCCTTTGCCGATGTGCCCAAGCTGCGCGTCATCCAGCTTGACGCGCACCTGGATTTTACCGACGCGCGAAACGACACCCGCTACAGCAATTCCAGCCCCTTCCGCCGGGCAGCCGAAGAGCTTCCCAACCTGGTGCACATCACCACGCTGGGCCTGCGCGGCCTGCGTTTCGATCCGGAGGCGGTGGCGGCGGCCCGAGCGCGTGGGCACACCCTGGTGCCCATGGAGGAGGTGGAGGAAAGGCTGAGCGAGGCGGTGACGGCCCTGCCCCCCGGAAGTTCGGTCTACCTCAGCGTGGACGCGGATGCCTTTGACCCCGCCGTGCTGCCGGGCACCAGCAGTCCCGAGCCAGACGGCTTCAGCTACGCCCTCGCCCTACGGGTCATTCGTGAGGTTGTGCGGCGGCATTCGCTTGTTGGGATGGACCTGGTGGAACTCGCTCCAAACCTCGACCCGACCGGCCGCAGCAGCCTGATCGGCGCGCGGCTGGTCATGGAGACGCTGGGGGAGGTGTTTGGTGGCTGAGACGCTCTTCACGGGCATCGCCCAGCTGGTGACGCCCGCTCCTGGCCCGCAACGCGGCGCGGCCATGCGGCAGCTGACGGCGCTCAAGGACGCGGCGCTTCTTGTCCGTGATGGTGTGATCGCGTGGATGGGCCACGAGAAGGAGGCCCCCCGAGCAGAGCACACGCACGACCTGGGCGGCGTGGCGGTCGTTCCCGGCCTGACCGACCCGCACACCCACGCGGTCTGGGCGGGTGACCGTCTGGCCGATTTCGAGGCGCGGGTGGAAGGGGTGCCCTACGAGGAGATGCTGGCACGGGGGGGCGGGATTCGTTCCACGATGCGGGCGACAGCGGGGGCGGACGTGACGGAACTCGTACGCCTTGCTCGGCCGCGCCTGTGGGCCCTGGCGCAAAGCGGGGCGACCACCATCGAGGTCAAAAGCGGGTACGGGCTTGCCTTTGAGGCGGAGGTGCGAATGCTGGAGGCAGTGCGCACGTTGCAAACGCTCCTGCCCGTGACGCTGCTCCCCACCCTGCTGATTCACGTCCCGCCGACGGAAGGCCGCGAAGCGTATGTGCGCGGCGTTTGCGAGGAGCTGATTCCCAAGGTTGCGCGCACCCGGCCACCGCTCGCCACCGCCGTGGACGTGTTCTGCGAGCGCGAAGCCTTTCAGGGAGAAGAAGCCCGCGCCATTCTTACGGCGGCCCGAGCACATGGGTTGCGGGTGAAGGTGCACGCCGACCAGTTTCACGCGATCGGGGGCACCGAACTCGCTTGCGAACTCGGGGCGCTGAGCGTGGATCACCTGGAGGCGAGCGGTGCGCCGCAGATCAAGGCGCTGGCCGCGTCGAGCACGGTGGCGACCGTCCTTCCCGGTGTAACGCTGCACCTGGGCCTCCCCGCCGCGCCTGCCCGCAGCCTGATCGATGCGGGCGCGTGCGTGGCCATCGGAACGGACCTGAACCCGGGCAGCTCTCCCCTCTTCAGCGTGCCGCTCGCCCTGGCCCTCGCCGTGCGGCTCAACGGCCTGACGCCCGCCGAGGCGCTGACGGCCAGCACCGTGAATGCGGCCGCCGCCCTGGGCTTGAGGGACCGGGGAGCCCTCGCCGTGGGCCAACGGGCGGACTTCTTGGCCTTGCACTCGGCAGACTGGCGCGACCTGGCATACACACTTGGCGCCAACCCCATTCGCACTGTGTTCGTGGGCGGGCAGGCCCTCAAGGAGATACACTCGTGATTCTGGACCGGCAATTGACCCTTGAAGGGTTCATCCGTGTGGTGCGGGGCGGCGAACCGGTGATCCTCTCGGAAGCGGCGCGGGAACGCATCCTGAAGGCGCGGGCGGTGGTCGAGCGCATCGTGGACGGCCAGGAGGCGGTGTACGGCGTGAACACCGGCTTTGGCAAGTTCGCTGCCGTACGGATCCCCCGCGAGGCACTGGCCCAGCTGCAACACAACCTGATCGTTTCCCACGCAATCGGCGTGGGGGACGCGCTGCCCGCCGAGGTGGTGCGCGGGATGATGCTGCTGCGCGCGCAATCGCTCGCGCTCGGGCATTCCGGCGTGCGGCCTGCGGTCGTCGAACTGCTGCTGGCGCTGCTGAACGCGGAGGCACATCCCGTCGTGCCCGCGCAGGGCAGCGTAGGTGCATCGGGCGACCTCGCCCCGCTCGCCCATCTCGCGCTGGCGCTGGTCGGGCTGGGAGAGATCGAGTTCCGGGGAGCAGTTCGGCCTGCCCGCGAGGTGCTGGCCGAACTGGGCCTCACGCCGCTCACGCTGGCCGCGAAAGAAGGGCTGGCGCTCATCAACGGGACCCAGCTCATGGGTAGCCTGCTGGCCCTTGCGCTGCATGACGCCCTGACGCTGCTGCACACAGCGAACCTGGCTGCGGCCATGACGGTCGAGGCCCTCTCCGGCAGCCACCGACCCTTCTCGGAAGGCGTCGTGTCCCTGCGGCCCCACCCCGGTGCCCTGGTGGTTGCCAGCGACCTGCGCCACTTCCTGCGCGGCTCCGAGATCGCCCCCGCCCACGCCCGCTGCGGCAAGGTGCAGGACGCCTACAGCCTGCGCGCCGTGCCCCAGGTCCACGGGGCCAGTCTGGACGCGTTGACGCAGGCAGGGCGTGTGTTGGCGGTCGAGTTCGCCTCGGTCACCGATAACCCGCTGATCTTCCCCGGAGGCGGCGGGGAAGGCGAGGTGATCTCGGGCGGGAACTTCCACGGGCAGCCGCTCGCCCTCATCGCAGACACGCTGAAGGTTGCTGTCGCAGAGCTCGCGAGCATCAGCGAGCGGCGCGTCGAGCAACTGCTCAACCCGGCGCTGTCGGGCCTCCCGGCTTTCTTGGCACGCGAAGGGGGGCTCAACAGCGGGTACATGATCGCGCAGTACACCGCCGCCGCCCTCGTGAGCGAGAACAAGGTGTTGGCTCACCCGGCCAGTGTGGACTCTATCCCCACCAGCGCCAATCAGGAGGACCATGTCAGCATGGGCGCACACGGGGCGCGGCAACTGCGGCAGATCCTGAGGAACGTGCAGAACGTCCTGAGCATCGAGCTGCTGTGCGCCGCCCAGGCGCTCGACTTCCAGCCGCTGCGGGCTGGGCGGGGCGTACAGGCAGCCTATGAGCGCATCCGCGAGGTCATTCCTCCCCTGGAGCAGGACCGGTACTCCCGCCCCGATCTGCTGGCGCTGCAAGAGCTGGTCGTGAGCGGGGAACTGCTGAGGGTGGCACGGGAGGCCTGAAGGCAAGCCTTCGCCCTCTGCTCGTCACGTGACGAGCACATTCAGTCCTTCTCTTCCTTCTCGCTTTCTGCCGCTTCTGATGCCGTTTTCAGACGGCCCGCCTGACGAACGCTCTGGGTCAGGAGGTACTCGATCTGCGCGTTGACGCTGCGCAGTTCGTCGGCAGCCCAGCGTTCTAGGGCGGCATACAGCTCGGGGCTGATGCGCAGGGGATAGTTCTTGCGGGGGGCCATACCTTCTTGCGCTCGCCGTCAGTACAGGCTGCCGGCATTGAGAACGGGCTGGGTGCCGCGCTCGCTGGTCAGCACGACGAGAAGGTTACTCACCATCTGCGCCTTGCGCTCCTCGTCGAGCTGCACGATGTCCTGCTCGGAGAGCTGGGTCAGGGCCATCTCCACCATGCCCACCGCGCCCTGCACAATCTGCTGCCGAGCAGCGATGATCGCGCTCGCCTGCTGCCGTTGCAGCATCGCCCCTGCGATCTCGGGAGAGTAGGCGAGGTGCGAGAGGCGGGCTTCGAGCACCTCCACGCCCGCATGTTGCAGGCGAGCGGCCAGCTCCCGGGCCAGAGCCTCGGCCACCTCATCCGGGTGACCGCGCAGGGAGAGGCCGTGGCCATCGTACTCGTCATAGGGGTACTGCGCGGCGAGGTGACGCAGGGCGGTCTCGGCCTGGATGGCGACAAACTCGGCGTAATCCTCCACATCGAAGACGGCACGCGCCGTGTCCACCACACGCCACACGATCACGGCGGCGATCTCGATGGGATTTCCGGCCTGGTCGTTGACCTTGAGCCGTTCGGAGTTGAAGTTGCGGATGCGCAAAGAGACGTTCTGGCGCACAGTAAAGGGGTTGGTCCAGTAGAACCCGTTGCGGCGCTCGGTACCCACATACCGCCCGAACAGTGTGAGCACCTTCGCCTGATTGGGCTGCACGATGAAAAACCCGAACAGGGCAAAGAGAAGCAGTCCTCCTAGGAGCAGAGCGGGGACAAACAGCCCCGCCCCAAAGAGCAGCCATCCTGCGGCGGCAGCGCCGACCAGCCAGAGCAGGACCGCAGGCACACCGGGCAGGCCAAAGGCCGCGCGCTCCACGCTCGCCACCCGGCTGCTGGGGGAAACGCCGCCTTGCGGACCGACGGTTATGGGAGCCTTTTCCAGCTTGCTCATAGTAACCTCCTATCAAAATGATATCACTCTGAAAGCAGGCGATCAAGCTTGAAGAGGGTGGGGAGAGCAGCCGAAAGCACGTCCACCTCCCAAAACACGCTCTAGAGTGCGGGCATGATCGTAGCTTTCGTTAACCCGAGCGGCGTGCTGATGCCCCAGGACCCCGCACAGGACCCAGCGGCGGCACAGGTTGCGCTCTCGACGCTGCTGGCCTCGGCCGAGCTGATCCCCGTCACCGGCCTAGACGAGGAGGAGCTGCTCAACGTTCCAGCGGCGTTCACGTCCTGGCAGATTCTGCGTCACGGCGCGGTTGTCCTGAATCCCGACGGCGAGGAGGACCCGGCGTGGCGCCGCCTGACCCGCGAAACGCTGCACGAACGCGCCGAGGCCCTGCGGCTGGCCTTTCAGGCCGCGCAGCATATCGGCTGGTTGGGTCAACTGGGCACCGAGGCAGAGTTGCACGAGCGGCAAGGTCTACCCCTGATGGTGACCCTGCGGCATCCCCACGGTCTCCTGCCTCCCCTGGAGACAGCGGCACGGGAGTGGCGCACCTGGCTAGATGAGGGCCCCTTTCGGGGACAACTGCGTCTGATCGAGCGCGGGGACAGCCTGACCCTGCTGCCCCGCGAGGTGAACCCCGAAAGCGCCGTTCACTACGTACTGGAGCACCTACAGGAGCCGGAGTTGACGCTGGGCGTGAGCGCTTTCGCCTCGGATGCAGCCTTTCTGGCGCTGTGTGACTACGCCCTCACACCCGGTGAGGGACCCGTGCTGGGCGCGGCGCTGGCCTTTCTCGACCAAGCAGAACTGGGAGAGGACAGATGACGCTGAACATCGGGGTCAGGACGCTCTACGCGAATGTCTACCTCCTACAGACCCCCCAAGGACGGCTGATGGTGGACGCAGGAGCGGTGACACACGTAGGCCAGTACCTGCGCCTGTTGCGAGCCTTCCAGCCGAACGCCCTATTCCTGACACACCACCACGTTGACCATACCGGCGGGGCCTTTCTGGCGGGCAGGCTGGGGATCCCCATCCTCGCGCATCCGCTAGAGCATGCGTTTCTCACCGGGCAGAAACACCATCTCCCCTATCCGGCGGGCTACCCGCAGGTCGGCCAGCTGATCTCGCGCCTGCACCCCAAGGTACAGTCCCGCGCCCTGCACCCCGTCTTCCCCGGCGAGCGGGTCTATGGCTGGGAAGTCATTCCCCTTCCCGGTCATACGCTGGGGCAAACCGGCCTGCTGCGAGACGGTGTGCTGGTTGTTGGTGACGCGCTGATCGGCGGGAGAGATGGCGCTCACCTCCCCAAGACCGCCTACAACGAAGACCAGCAGGCGGCCGTGCAGACGTTGCATGCCATCGCCAACATGGACCTGAAGGCCGTTCTGCCGGGTCATGGCAAGCCGCTTACCCCGGAAAAGGTCTGGCGAAGAGCGCGGCGTGAGGAGGCTGGAAGGAACGTCCTCACCTGCTCGTCACGTGACGAGCAACTCCAGCCGTTGCCACGTTAGCCCTAGAAAGCGGGGGTGGGGCGACACGCGGCATCTGCCCTAGCCCTGGGCCGGGGTTTCGGCCAGCCGCACCTGGTTACGTCCCCCACGCTTGGCCCAGTAGAGCGCCTGGTCAGCCCGAACAAACAGGCTGCTCGCATCCTCCCCTGGAGTCAGAGCGGCTATCCCCAAACTGATGGTGAGGGAGCCGCCGGGGAAGGGAAAGGTCTCGACGGCCGAGCGCAGATCCTCGGCGAGTCCTTTGGCGGTGAGGAGGGACGTTCCCGGCAACAACCATACGAACTCCTCTCCGCCCCAACGAGCCGGCAGGTCACCCGGTCGGCTCAGGTTTCGCAGCAAGGCAGCGACCTGCACAAGCACCTGATCGCCCAGGTCATGCCCGTACGTGTCGTTCACCCGCTTGAAGTGGTCCAGATCAAAGGCCACCAGGCTGAGCAGCTGACCGGAAGCGTGCGCCTGGGCAATCTCCCGTTCAAGTACCTCATCGAACGCGCGGCGGTTGGCCAGACCGGTCAGGGGGTCATGGAGGGCATCCCGCTGAAACTGCGCGCGTTCGCGTTCCAAGTGGGCCTGCCGGGCATAGACCGCCATAAAGACCTGAAGCAACAGGTAGAAGCTTCCGCCAACAAACGCGTGGTGCACAAAGAAGTTGAGCAGGCCGTCCCAGGTGCTGCGGCCCTGCGCCAGCGCCTGTCCACCCGCGAGCACCGCGAGGCCCAGACTCAACAGGTAGATGCCCAGGGCAAGCCGTCCTGCCCAGGGCGCTGGAAAGAGCAGCCAGGACAGCAGCATCAGCACAAAAGGCAGGTACATAGAGCGCCCTGTCACGATATAGGCCGTGTCGCCCGGGGAAAGGCCAGGGGGCAGCAGTGCGTACGCCCACAGGTCAAAACACAGGGCGATGAGCGCTGCGGCCAGAAACCCCAGACGAATGACCAACAGTGGCCGCCTCCCCCACCACAGGGCCAGTGCCGCAGTCAGAAAAACCAGGGCAAAGGCTGCGTTCAGCCGGGCGTCGAGCGGATGGGTCTGCCACCCCAGCACGGCGCGGATCACCTCAGCCAGTCCCATGGCAGGGCAGATGCGCCGGAAGACACGAACGAGTGAACGGATATACTCTTCCGTGAAGATGGAGAAGCTCGGCAAGACCGTCGACATGACCAGGTGGGGAACCACAGGGTAGTCCATCCGGTGCTTCCCGCTACCGTGATCGGCCATAAGAAACGCTGGTTCCCGCTTTATCAAGCGCTACGGTAGCCTTGAGAAAGGAAACCTCAGGCCGCCCTAGGTCTCTGTCTCGTCCAGCAGTTCGGCGATCTGACGCAGCAACCGTTCCACCCGGCGGCGGCGTGCCGCATCGAGGGCGGCTAGGGTTCGGCGGTCAGCCAACCGGCGAGCGAGGGTCTGTACGGGATCGGGGGCTTTCCCCTGCGCTGGGGCCACCCGTTCACGCAGGGCTTGGACCGTCGCTCCGTTCCAGGCCAGCTGCAACAGCTCTGCGCGCGCTTCCGGATCGGACAGGCGCCCCACGACCAGGGCCTTGCGGTAGTCTAATCCCCGCTGAACGGCGGCCTGTACGTCCTGCGGCAGATTCAGCAGGGCGGCCCGGTTCTTCACAAAGCTGCGCCACGTTTCCCGGCCCAGCGCTCCAAAGACAGCATCGAGGCGAGCGACAGCCTCCGGGTCGTCCTCCGGGCGACGGTCCAGCGCAAAGAGCCGCGCGACTGCCTCCTGAGGCGGTACCCCTAGTGTGGCGGCCACCACCTGGAGACGGGCACGCACCTCCTCTAGAACATTCAAGTCCTCGCGTTGCAGGTTCTCGACCGCGGCCGCAAGCTGCGCCTGCGCATCCGTCAGTTCGCGCAGCAGCACGGGCACTTCCGTCAGACCCGCCATCTGCGCCGCCCGCCACCGGCGCTCGCCCGCCACGATCTCGTACCGCCCATTTCCAAGCGGCCGCACGAGCAGAGGCTGAAGAACTCCCTGCTCACGGATGCTGTGGGCGAGCTCCTGTAAGGCTTGCTGGTCGAAGTGGACGCGCGGCTGAAATGTCCCCGGCTGAAGGTCTTGTACCGGCAGGGTGGTTGCAGCGGGTTGCCCTAAGGCTTCCACACCTTCCACCAGTCCACTCAGGCGGGCACCGATGACAGGACGTACCTTGCGAGTCATGCGTTCACCCCAGGAAGGTCTACGTTCAGGTGAACGGCTCGTGCGATCTCCGCCGTGACCCGCAGCACGTCCTGATGAACAGGCGAGCCGGGAGCGTACACGCCCACCGGCTGACCCGCGCTTGCGCTGTCATTCCATACGGCACCACGGTCAGGAATGGGACTGGCAAGGGGACGCAACATGCCCCGCAGCGCGGCGAGCGCCTCACGATCATGGGACCGCCGAGCGTCATAGAGGGTCGGGACGTACAGGGCGACCGTGAGGTCCGGGCGCAGCTTGCGGTAGGTCGCCATCGCCTCTGACAGCCCGGCGAGGGCATTCATGCCTTTCTGACGGGTGGGCACCGGCACGATGAGGTGATCGGCCGCGAGCGCACCCAGAATGGAGAGCTGCCCTAGGCTCGGCGGGCTGTCGATCAACACCAGATCGTACTGATCCGTTACTGCCTGAAGCGCCTGGCGCAGATGCAGGTGTGCTCCCACCACCCCCATCATCTGCCCCTCGGCCAGTGCCAACGACACGTCGCTAGGAATGAGGTGAAGACCATGGGCCGAGGCAGGGGAGGGGAGAGGCTCGCCGCGCGTGGCCGTGCCGTACACCGTCTGCTCGGGTGCGACGTCCGATACGCCTAGCCAATCGGTGAGATTCGCCTGTGGGTCAAGGTCTATCACCAAGACACGCAGCCCCGCCTGCGAGAAGGTGTGGCCCACGTCACGAGTGAGGCTAGACTTCATCACCCCGCCCGCGTGGTTGAAGAACGTCAGCGTCCGCATTGCCCCTAGCCTACCCCGAAGCGGCCCCACTTGCTCGTCACATGACGAGCAGATTTGGTATCGGACAACTTGTGCCGTTTGGGGATCAGAGCAGTCCATCCGGCTGAACATCCAAGACGACCCGCCCTCCCTGCGCCTCCTCAAGGATGACTGACCGAGGGTCAGTTTTAGTCTCCTTCTTGCATAAAAGAAGCCTTTTATTCTGTAATTAGCGAAAAAAGCGACTATCGGACAACTTGCGCCGTTTTCGCCAGGCACCCTATCGGACAACTTGCGCCGTTTTTTCGACGAGGCTTTCCTAGACGCTCTTTTTTTGCTTCAGACTTCGGCACATGAGGGTATCGGACAACTTGCGCCGTTTGGGGGCAAATCCTCGGACAACTTGCGCCGTTTGGGGCGAGGAGTATCGGACAACTTGCGCCGTTTGACCCCCAAAAGTATCGGACAACTTGCGCCAAACTATCGGACAACTTGCGCCGTTTGACCCCCTGCTATCGGACAACTTGCGCCGTTTGACCCCCAAAAGTATCGGACAACTTGCGCCAAACTATCGGACAACTTGCGCCGTTTGGGGGCGAAAACACCGTCCAGCACGCTCGCCGAGCCGCCGCGTGTTGTTGATCAACATATATCTTTTAAAAGATAAAAAGATCTAAAAAAACAACAACAGGGGGGGCCGTGTCCGAAAAAGAGATCAAACGCTTCGACGAACTCAACATTGCTCGGTTGAGCCTCATCAGCGTTCAGGAACGCATCCCCCAGGGTTACCGGGAATGGAGCGTGGAACTGGAAGACGGTGACCGCCGGTACCGCGTCACGTGTCAGGCTATGCCTGAGTACGGGGTACCACACGGGATCGACACAGACATCAGCGCGGCCTTGGTGAACCTGTACATCGACCAGGGGTCACCGCTGGATGGCAGCGTGACCTGCACGCCGTACCAGCTCCTCCGAATGGCAGGACTGGATACCAGCGGGCGCTACTACGCGGCGTTGGAAGAGAGCCTCAAGCGCCTGTTGACCACCAACTACTTCATTGCGGAGGGCTGGCGCGACCACCCCCGCAAACGCTGGACGAACGTGAATTTCCGGTACATCGACCGCTTGGAGTTCTCCTCCGGCGAGGCTGAGCGGCTGGACGCGAGCAGCATCCTCAGAATCACACTGCCGCAAGAAATCGCACGCAGCGTTCGCTCTGGATACATCAAGCCGCTGGACCTGAGCTTTATGCAGACCCTCAAGCGGCCGCCAACCCGCGCCCTGTACCGCCTGCTTGACTCACAGCGCCGCGACCCGGAGAACCCGGAGGTGGTGGCGATGTCGTACGAGGTAGGCCTGATGGAATGGGCCGAAGCCTGCAAGATCGTGACCGACCGGCCTAGCCTGGCGCAGCGCACCCTAGACGCTGCCCATGAGGAACTCCTCGACAAGGGGTTTCTCAAGAGTGTCGAGTATCTGGGGCGCGGCAAGAAAAAAGTTCTGCGCTACACCTTCGGGGAAGCCTTTATTCCCCCCGACCCGCTGCTGGTACAGCGCCTGGCGGAGATTGGAGTCACCTATACCCGCGTGCTGCAGCTCGTTCGGGAACATGGTGAGGCTCTGGTGGAGGACACGCTGCTGCGTTACCAGAGCATCATTGCGGGTGGCTACAAACCCCGCAGCCGTCCCGCCTTCTTTGTGGATCTCTTGAAGAACCCAACCAAGTACCAGGTGCCCGAAGGGGCCTCCTTGCCCTCAGAAGGCCCCAAGAAGGCTTTGCAGACCTCTAAGAGGGGGAAGAGGGCGGGGAGGAGTCCCGAGGGGCCTTCACGGCCCTTACAGAGCGAAGAAGGGGAAGAGGGGAATGCTGGCTTGCAGGCCCTCTCACCCGAGCAGCGGGTCGAGGAAGTGATGCGGACCCTCACCTTCCTGCTTCGCAACGACTTGAAGCTTGCCGAACTGGATACGCTGCGGCTTGCCCTCGACGAGGGTCTAGAAGATCCCCTCGACGTCAAAGCCTGGGTGCTGCGCGCGATCAGCAGCGGACAAAAGGCCGCGATGATCCGTGACCTGCGCGCTCGCCTCAGCCTGGTGCCCGCGCCTCCTCAAGAGGAGTGACCCCTTTTCTCATTTTACTCATCAAAGGAGTGAGTCGGACCTCGAGAGGGGACGTACTCGCCTCCTGGCTCCTTAACGCGGCCGCTTGATCGTCTCGATGCCCGCTTCGGAGTGCAACACGCTCCCATAGAGCTCCCAGACGGCCTGCGCTTTTTCGGGGTCACGGATCAGGCGTGAAAAGCGCAGATAGGCCGCGTTCCCGCTCGGCAAGACGAAGGTCGGCGTACCGAACACGCCGAGGACAGCGGCGTCCCGCAGATCAGCGGCGAGGCGTTCACGCAACTCTCGGTCGTTCGCGAGGTCTGCTGCGAAGCGGGTGAGGTCCAGTCGGGCCTCCTGGGCAGCTCCGTTGATCGTCGCGCTATTCAGTTCAGCGTTCCGCTCGTGCCGGGCACGAAAGAGGGCGAGCGTGAAGGCCCAGGCGGCTTCCTCTCCCTGCCGGGCTGCCGCCTGCGCTGCGAGGAAGGCGCGCAGGCTGGTCTGCTGGGGCGCGTTCCCCGCCTCCGCCGCCTGCTCGTGCAGCCACCAGGTAGGGGCTTTGCGGTCGACGTTTTCTGGGTGGTTGCCCTGCACGAGCGAGAAGTGACGCAGGTGGAAGGGGAGACCACGCTCACGGCGCAGCACGTCCGCAAGCTCCACGCCGCGCCAGGCGAAGGGACACAGAAAGTCGAGGTACAGGTCCGTCGTGGGGAGGGTCATGCCCGGACGCTAGCACGCTGCTCCCGCTCCCTTAGGGCCGCCGCCCCGCGATCAGGCGCAGGGTGAGCAGCACGCCGAACGCCAGCACCACCATGATCGCGCTCAGGATCAGGGCGGGCGCGAGAGCGCTTTCCATCGCGTTGTAGATCGCCAGGGGCACGGTGCGCGTCTCCCCCTGGAGACTTCCGGCAAACAGCAGCGTGGCGCCGAATTCGCCCAGCGAGCGCGCCCAGGCCAGCACGGCGCCCTCCAGCAGGAAGGGGAACGCCAGCGGCAGCGTGACCCGCCTAAAGGTCTGCCACGACCCCGCTCCGTCGACACGCGCGGCGGCCTCCACGTCCGGGTCAAAGGCGAGAAAGCCTGCCTTAGCGGCCCGCACATAAAAGGGTGCGCTGGTAAAAACCTGTGCCAGGACCACCGCAGCGGGTGTAAAGGCGAGTTCGATTCCGGCCAGTTCCAGCGGGCGGCCCAGCAGGCCGGTGCGGCCGAAAGTCAGCAGGAGCGCCACACCCGCTACGACGGGGGGGAGCACCATGGGCAGGTCCAGCAGCGCGTCCAGCAGGGTACGTCCCGGAAAACGCCGCCGCGCGAGCAGGTAGGCCACCGGCGTGCCCAGCAGGAGGGTAACCGTCAGGGCCGTGCCCGTGGTGACCGCACTCACCCGCAGGGCAGCGAGCACCGCCGGTGCACGAAGGGTCTCCAGAACGTGCGTGTCTAGGCCCCGTCCGAGCAGCACCAGCACGGGGAGGAGCAGAAAAGTCGCCATCAACAGGCTGAGCGTGACCGGGACCGGGTGGGGACGGGAAGGCGCTACGGGGCGAACAGGAACCCCCACTGCGGCAGGATGAGCTGCCCCTTCACAGGCGAGCGCGGCGACCAGGACATGCCTGAACCCTAGCCTCTTGCGAACAGGGCGTCAACGCTGTCAGGAGGATCAGGACTTGCTCGTCACGTGACGAGCAGGGGGGCAGGGGTTACGTGAAGCGGGCTTAAAGCATCTCACAGGGGGAAGCCGCTGCCGTTCGGCAATCTGGGGAAGCCAAAGGTTCTTGGTGAAAGGGACGCAGCCAAACGCGAACTGCCCGCTGGCAGGGAGGCGAGAGATGAAGGCACAACAGGTGGCGCGTGGACTGGGGTGGTTCAGCCTGGGAATCGGCGTGTTGGAGGTGGCTGCGCCGAGCAGGCTGACGCGTTTTCTCGGGGTGCAGGAAAAAGACACGTTGGTCCGGGCCTACGGCGTTCGCGAGCTCCTAACCGGTCTGGGTCTGCTCACGCAGCCGGGGGCAGCGGCGGGTTGGGTCTGGGCACGGGTGGTGGGGGATGTCCTCGACCTGGGCACGCTGGGCAGGGCGCGGCCGAAGGGGGCAGACGGGCGCAAGCGCACCGCCAATACGCTGGCCATGCTCACGGCGATCACCGTGGTGGATGTGCTGTGTGCGCGGGCGCTCGCTCTGGCAGAGCCGCCAACCCTCGCAGGGCGCCGTTTTGGAAAGGGGAGACACTGATGCCAGAACAAGAACTCAGCCCGCAAAACGCCAGCCCCAACGAGCGGCTGCTGTTTGGCGGGATCGGCCTGGGTCTGATTCTCCTGAGCCTGCGCCAGCGGGGACAGGGCGGCGTGCTGTTGGGTACGGGCGGCGCCCTGCTCCTCGCGGGGGCTGCCATGGGGCGCGGGGTGGGAGACGCACTCGTCGGTATAGAGCGCACGCCCCAAGACACCATCGCGGTGGAGCGGGCGATCACCATCGGTGTACCGGCGCGGGAACTGTATGACTTCTGGCGCAACTTCGAGAACCTGCCGCGCTTCATGAACCACCTGCAGGAGGTGCGCGTGCAGGAGGGAGGTGCCCGCTCCCACTGGGTCGCCAAAGCTCCCGCGGGAATGCAGGTCGAGTGGGACGCCGAGATCACCGAGGACGTGCCGGGTGAGCGCCTCGCCTGGCGCACCCTGGAAGGCTCGCAGATTCCGAATGAGGGCCACGTGGACTTCCGCCCCGCGCCCGGCGACCGGGGGACCGAGGTACATGTGTCACTCACCTACCGCCCGCCGGGGGGCACGCTGGGCGCGGCCATCGCCCGACTGCTGGGTGAGGAGCCCGCCACTCAGGTGACGGAGGATCTGCGCCGGCTCAAGCGCCTGCTGGAAGTTGGTCAGGAGCCCACGACCGAGGGTCAGCCCAGTGGCCGCAAGAGCGCGCTGGGCAAAGCGGAGGCGAAGATGTACGACAACCGGAGGACCTCGTGAAGGCCGTCGTTTGGCAGGGCATCAACCGGGTGAGTGTCGAACAGGTGCCCGACCCGCAGCTTCTCCAGCCCACCGACGCCATCGTGCGCGTGACTGCCACAGCCATCTGCGGCTCAGACCTGCACCTGCTCGATGGGTACGTGCCCAGCATGGTCCACGGGGACATCTTGGGCCACGAGTTCATGGGCGAGGTCGTGGAGGTCGGTTCTGAAGTTCGCAGGGTGAAGGTGGGTGACCGGGTGATTGTGCCCTTTCCCATCGCCTGCGGAAAATGCTGGTACTGCGAGCAGGGCCTGACCTCACTGTGTGACAACTCCAACCCGAATCCCAAGCTGGCAGAAACCCTGTGGGGCTACGCTGGGGCCGGCATCTATGGCTACTCGCACATCACGGGCGGGTACGCGGGCGGGCAGGCGCAGTTTGCTCGCACGGTCTTCGCGGACACCAACCTCTATAGGGTACCCGAGGGCTTGACCGACGAGCAGGTACTGTTCCTCACGGATATCCTGCCGACCGGATACATGGCCGCCGAACACTGCGACATTCGGCCGGAAGACGTGGTCGCCGTGTTCGGGGCTGGACCGGTGGGTCTCTTCACCATCATGAGTGCCTTTTTGTTGGGCGCGGGACGCGTGATTGCCATCGACCGCTTCGACGAACGCCTAGCCCTGGCCCGGGCACTGGGGGCCGAGACTGTCAACTACGAGGAGGAAGAGGTCTTCGAGCGCCTCAAGCAGCTCACCGGTGGACGCGGCCCCGACAGCGTGGTGGATGCCGTGGGCCTCGAGTCGCACGGCACTGGGCTAGGCGGAATTGCCGACGCTGTCAAGCAGACCACACGCGTGTTGGAAAGTGACCGGCCGCATGCCCTCCGCTCGGCCATCATGGCCTGCCGCAAGGGCGGCACCGTGAGCGTGCCCGGCGTGTATGGCGGCTTGGCCGACAAGATCCCGGTGGGGGCCTTGATGAACAAGGCGCTCACCCTGAAGTCTGGGCAGACGCATGTACACCGCTACCTCGACACGCTGACCCGCCACATCGAGCGCGGCGAGCTAGACCCTACCCGAATCATCACCCACCGCCTCAGCCTTGACGAGGCTCCGCACGCCTACCAGATCTTTAAGCACAAGCACGACGGCTGCATCAAGTGTGTGCTCGACCCTTGGGCCGATCCTCGGGCGCACGAGCCGGTGAAAGCGTCCCCCGCTCAGGGTTGATCTGCGCCGCAGGGGTCTTCCCGCCGACGTGCCCCAGAATCACCCCGAAGACGTCGGTGGGAGCCAGCCAGTCTTGCGCAAGCAACTGCGGCTGCGAGGTGATGAGCAGCGGGCCGCTGTGGGGACCGTCGGGAATGCGGCCGTGCGAGCCCCGGACGAGCTTGGCATCCAAGCCGATGACGTCGAGAAGGGAGCGGAAGCCCAGCTTCTTTTTGATGAGGGCCCGGGCCGCCTTGAGCTTTGCGGGCGAGTGGGGGTCCAGGAACAGTTCCACCGGGTCGTAGCCGGGTTTGCGGTGAATATCAACCGTTCGCGCGAAATCGGGAGCGCGTTCGTCCTCCAGCCAGTGGTAGTAGGTGAACCAGGCGCCGGGCTCGGCCACCACCACGAACTCGCCCGCGCGGGGATGGTCGAGATGCTGGCGGCGCTTGCCCTCCTCACCGAGCACCTCGGCGACGCCGGGCAGGGTCTCCAGCAGCGCCCGTACCTCATCCATTCGGGTACGGTCCTGAACATACACGTGCGCGATCTGATGGTCTGCCACCGCAAAGGCGGCACTCGCGCCCGCGTCCAGCAGTTCGCGGCCCAGTTCCTCGCGCACCTTGAGCAGGCCCGCTTCGCGCAGCACGCGGTTGAGGTGAACGGGCCGCCAGACCCGCTCGATCCCGTACTCGGAGACGACAAGGACAGTCACGCCGCGCCGCTCGTAGAAGTCGATCAACTCTCCCGCCACCTCGTCGATGGCCGCGAGGTCAGCGGCGACCGCCCCCGGGTCCGGGCCGTACTTTTGCAGGCCGTAATCGAGGTGGGGCAGGTACACCAGGTTCAAGGTGGGGGCGTGTTTCTCTTCCACGTACCGAGCGGCATTCGCGATCCAGCGGCTCGATGTGATGCCCGCGTTCGGTCCCCAGTAGGTGAAGAGGGGAAAGGTGCCGAAGCGGGCTTGGAGCTCGTCTCGCAGCTCCGAAGGCTGCGTGTAGCAGTCGGGCAGCTTGCGGCCGTCGGCGGGGTACATCGGGCGTGGGGTGACCGTGAAGTCGGCGTCCGAGTACATGTTGTACCACCAGCAGATGTTGGCGACGGTCGCCGCTGGGTCCTGCGCGTGTAGTACGTCCCAGAGCTTGGGCGCCTCGATCAACCTGTTGGACTGCCGCCAGAACTTGATCTCGCACTCATCGCGGAAGTACCAGCCGTTGCCCACGATGCCGTGTTCGCTCGGCCACTTGCCGGTCAGGTAGGTGGCCTGCACCGAGCAGGTGACGGCGGGCAGCATGGCCTGGACGGGCACCATCTTTCCCCGCGTGGCAAAGGCGGTGAGGCGCGGCAGCTGAGGCCCCAAAAGCTCTGGGCTGAGGCCGACGACGTTGATCACAGCGGTGCGTTGCATATCAGGTTCCTTTGATGTGCCCCTGCCACCAGCAGGTCAGGAGAAAGGCGGCAAAGGCCCAGGGCAGCAGGGACCACGCGCCTGCCACCCCCAGTGCCAGCGCGTCGAGCAGGGAGATTCCGGCGATCAGCCGCCCCACCGCGGCACCGATGTGGCGCCGGCCGCCGTACACGAAGCTCAGGCTGCGGACCACCCAGGCGGCGAACAGCAGGGCCAGCAGCCACACCGGCCAGCCGAAGCCGCCAGCGAGTGCCCAGACGGCGGGGGCAAGCACCAGCACGACCGGCCAGAAGCGCGCCGTGCCCCGGCGGTTCTCGGTCTTGGCGACATAGGTGAGCCCCGTCACATAGAGCGCGAGCAGCCCGGCCCAGACCAGCAGCGGTGCCGTCAGGTGCGGCAGAAAAGCCGCAGCGGCGGTGACGTACACCATCGCCCGTGTCGCCGCCATGACGACCGGACTGAGGGGATTGGTCTTGTGCCAGGCGTCGTAGAAGACGATGAGGGCCACCAGCAACAGCCCGCTGACAAAGGCCGCCCCTCCGGCGAGCAGGAGCAGCAGGCCGCCCAGGATGAAGAGCCCAACGGCGACGGCCCAGGCTTCACCCAGGGGGATGAGGCCCGAGGGAAGGGGCCGCTCGGGGCGCTCGCGGCGGTCTACACCGAGGTCGAGCAGGTCGTTGAGGTACATCCCGGCCGTGTAGAACAGCACCATCGCCGCGGCGAGGGGCAGCAGGGCCGGGCCGCCTCCGCCCGCCAGCGCCGCCCCGGCGAGCACGTTGCTGACGACCGTGGGACTATTGGAGATACGGGCGAGCGATAGGTGGCCATGCAGGCGCCGGGACCACGGGGAACGCAGCGTACTAGAGGACATCCTGCACCCAGCGGTATTCCCGCTCGATGGAGTCGAGGAGCGGCCGCTTCAGCTCGTCTGGCAACACGTCCCAGGTGTACGTTTCGATTTCCAGGTGCCGGGTGAAGGGCTCTTCGCGCAGCAGCGCGAGTGTCTGCACGATCTCCCGCTGGGTAGAGGCAAAGAGGCCCGCTTCCCCGAGAAAGACGGGCACGTGAAAATGCACCCGCCACTCGTTCACCCGTGGGTCAGAGACGTGGGGCAGCGCCTGGGGCAGGTCCGGGTACTGCACGGTCTGTCCGCCCTCGCCCCGGGCGATCACCTGATGCAGGTACGTCTCCTCGGCGAAGGGGGCAAGGGCACGGGCGACGTCGAGCCGTGCCTCGGGATCGGGCGGCAGGAGCACCCGCAGGGCCGAGCTGATCTGGATCTTGCCGATGCGCATTCCTGCCCGCCGGTAGGTGTTCAGGGCTTGCGCCGGGTCCTCGTACATCACGGCGACATGGCAGGTATCGAAGCAGACCTGCACGTGGTCCCGCAGGAGTTCCCGCGCCTCCTCCACGCTTCCTCCCAGCCGTGCCGCCAGTTCCCGCGCGCCGCCCTCTTGCAGGTGCTCTCTGAAGAAGCGCGCCAGGTCGTCACTGCACTGAAGTAGCCCGTCCGGCTCGGGTTCGATGTCGAGGTGGATGAACCGGCCCCGCGTCCGCCGCAGGTCCACCAACGTCTTCACCACCCGCACCACGTTGCGGGTCAGCTGCGCCCACGCCTGTGCATCCCCGGTATCCACCCAGGCGCGGTACGAGAGCGGACTGGTCGAGATGCCGCCCTCTTCGCCCCGGGGCAGCAGAAAGGCCAGAATCTGTGCCAGGCGCCGGGTGTAGGCCACCCGTTCCTCGTCCCGCCAGTCGGGTGCGTGAACCTGGGCCTTGACCGGCTGACCGTGAAAGGGACCGTAGGGAAAGCCGTTCATGGTGAAGACGTAGAGCCCCCGTTCCTCCAATAGAGCCCGGAAGTCCGCGAGGGCTCTTCCCTCGAGCAGTTCTGCGCTCTCGTGCCCAGAGAGCCGCAGGCCAATGCCGAAGGGGGCGTCCGGAGAGAGCCGGGCTTTGAGCGGCACGGCGTACCGCTCCAGGCTGTCCCGCACCTCCCCGAGGCCGCGGGAAGGGTGAATATTGGTGCAGTACGTGAGCTGCACGCCGCTGCCGAGCTTCATCCGTCTGCCGCCACGGGCGCGCGGCCCGTCTTGACAGGGACGAACTTGGGTGACTGACCCAGGAACTGCGCCGGGTTGTCCAGCACAATCCGCTGAATCAGGGCGTCGTCGTGGCCGCGCCGCCGGGCCTCGAGCACGAATTCCGGCACCGCCAGGGGGTCGCTGGGACCCCAGTCGCAGGCAGAGGCGACGATCAGCCGGTCTGCGCCGTGCAGCTCGATCATGTCGATCGCCCGCGCGGGGGACGCCTTGGTCTTCGGGTAGAGGGTCAGGCCCGTCCAAAAGCCGTTTCCCAGGATCATTTCGACCGTATGTTCCTCGGCGTGGTCGATCATCACCCGGTTCGGGTCGATGCGCGGGTCTTGGGTCAGCGCCTCCACGATCACCCGCGTGCCCTTGTACTTGTCTTCGAGGTGCGGCGTGTGGATGTGGATGAGCTGGCTGTGCTCCAGCGCGAGTTCGACATGGTCGAGGAAGGTGGCCAGTTCGTTGCGCGTGACGCGGTTGAGGCCGATCTCCCCAATCCCCAGCACGTTGGGCCGGTCGAGGAAGCCAGGAATAAGCGCGAGCACCTGCCGGGCGAGTTCGCGGTCCTCGCCCTCCTTGGGGTTCAGACACAGCCAGGTGTAGTGGGCAATGCCGTACTGGGCTGCCCGCGCCGGTTCAAAGGTGGTGAGGTGGTCGAAGTAGTCCGCGAACGCCTGCGGTCCCAGCCGGTCCCGGCCCGACCAAAAGGCCGGCTCGGTGACGGCGAGGCAACCGGTCAGCGCCATTCGGTGGTAGTCGTCGGTGGTGCGCGAGATCATGTGCGCGTGGAGGTCGATGTAGTTCACAGGTCCTCCCCGAAGAGCCGCATCTCACGGCTCTGTCCTGACCGGAGGGAGAAGGCGAGAGAAAGAGGACGGGGTTCGCGGAATAAAGGACGTTCGGGCGTTTTCCCAGGAAGTCCGGAATGAAGCGGCATCCGTCTCATGGCTCCGCCTCCGCCTTCGGCCTCGCAGGCGCGCCAAAGGCACTCTGCGAGTCGCGTAGGTCGAGGAGGTCCAGAGTTTGGTCACTCAGCCGCAGCTGCGCGCGCTTCACCCGCCCCGGCTCGGGCGAGGTCAGCTCGTGCAGGGCTTCGCGCAGGGCCCGCAGGCGAAAATCCTCTGCGGCCTGATCTGCTCCCTGTGCTCGGTCCAGCCGGTCCAGAAAGGCCGCCAGCGCGAGCAGACCCGCGCGGTGCTCCATAAAGTAAAGGTCGAGCAGTTGCGTCTGGGTCAGGAGGCCAGTGTTGGTGTGGGCAGCCATGATGCTCCTCGGGGTTGGTCGTGGAGGTCACGCAGAAGCTCGACGCTGCGGCGCAGCACGTCAGCGTCCATCGCGTGCACTTCGGTGGCGTGGCCGATGGCCGTCAGCAGCGGGATGGTGAGGCGTCCGCCCAGGTGCTCGCGGAACTCATTCAGCCCGCTCAGCACGCCTCGCGGGTCGGCCGGATCTTGGGCCGAGGTGCCCAGTTCGGGGACGTAGACGGGCAGCTTCAGGGCGAGCAGCAGGCGCAGGACACGCTGCCAGTCGGTCTCCGGCAACATGCCCTGGAGGGCCCCGTACGTACAGTCGAGTGCCAGCCCCACGGCCACTGCCTCCCCGTGCCGCAGCGCGTAGCCGGTGAGGCTTTCGAGCTTGTGTGCCGCCCAGTGCCCGAAGTCAAGTGGCCGGGAAGACCCCAGCTCGAAGGGATCGCCCGCCCCCGCGATGTGCGCCAGATGCAGCTCGGCGCAGCGGTACACGGCGTATTCCATCGCCTCCAGGTCACGGGCCACCAGCGCTCCGGCCTGCTCTTCCAGCCAGGCGAAAAAGGCCGCGTCCTTGAGAAGGGCCACCTTGACCGCCTCGGCCAGGCCACCCAGCCAGTCGCGGTCCTCTAGGGCAGTCAGAAAGGTGAGATCATTGAGCACCGCGTACGGCGGCGCAAAGGTGCCCAGCCAGTTCTTCTTGCCGTAGGCGTTCACGCTGTTTTTGACGCCTACGCCCGAGTCGTTCTGTGCGAGAACCGTGGTGGGGACCCGCACCAGCCGCACGCCACGGTGCGCGGTCGCCGCCGCAAAGCCCACCATGTCAAGCACCGCGCCGCCGCCCACCACAACCACATAGGAATGCCGGTCGATGCCGTGCATGTGAATGGCGTCCTGCACGGCCCGCACCCATCCGGCCTCCTGTTTGACGCGCTCGCCGCCCGGCACGGTCAGGGGCGGCGCGACAAGGTGCAGCGCGTCCGCGTGCGCGGCGAAGTACGCTGCGACCCGCGCCCCCAGGTCAGGAAACGCTTGTGAGACGCCCCCGTCGAGGACGCACAGCACTTTCGCGGGCTCTCCAGTCGCGCTTGCCAGCGCCGTGCACAGCACCGGGTTGTGCGCCTGAAACAGCCCGTGCGTAAAGTGAACGGCGTAGCGGAACGTGACCGGAACGGTCTGCTCAAGCACGCGGGTCACGGCTTCCCCCTTTGATGCGGAGGCGCGGACTGCGCGCCTTGCTTCGCTGCCTGACTGTCATGGGGGCAGTCTGTAGCGGGGGGCATCAACGGATCGCTAACGCGGAACCCGCAACACGAGCCCTTGATCTCCAGGCTGTTTAGCCTGCCACCTGGGCGCTCCCCGTCTTCGCGGGCAGAGTGCGGATGAGCTTGCGGTTGGTGAACTCGAAGAGGCCCAGGTGACCCAGTTCCCGGCCAAAGCCCGAGCGTTTGATGCCGCCGAACGGTAGGTCCGCTTGCGAGGAGGTCGGGTGGTTGATCCAGACCATCCCGCTCTCCAGCCGGTCTGCCACCGCACGGGCCCGCTCAAGATCACTACAGAACACCGCTCCGCCCAGCCCGTAGGGGGACGAGTTGGCGAGCGCAACGGCCTCATCGTCACTGGAGACGCGGTAGACGACCGCGACCGGCCCAAACAGCTCCTCTGAGTAGGCGCGCATGCCCGGCTTCACGTCCGTCAGGATGGTGGCGTCTACAAAGGCACCGGGGAGGTCCGGCCGCCCGCCCCCCGTGATGAGCGTAGCCCCCTTGTCCAGGGCGTCTTGCACCTGCGCCAGGAGGTCGCGCGCTGCTCGCTCGGAGGAGAGTGGCCCCAGCGTGGTCGCCGGGTCCATCGGGTCACCGGGCGTCAGGCCCGCAAAGACCTGTGCCAGCCCAGCCACGAAGGGTTCGTACAGCTCGTTCGGCACGATCAACCGTTTGGCCGCCACGCAGCTTTGCCCGGTGTTGGCCAGGCGGCCGGTTGCGGCGGCCTGAATGGTCTGGGCGAGGTCCGGCGCGTCGAGGATGATCAAGGGATCACTGCCGCCCAGTTCGAGGACGCAGCGTTTCAGGTGTCGCCCGGCGATCTGCGCGACACTGGCGCCCGCGCGCTCGCTCCCCGTCAGCGAGACGCCCTGCACAGCGGGGTGCGCGATCACCCCTTCGACATCCGCGATCTTGAGGAAGACGTTGGTGTATACCCCTTCCGGCACACCCGCGTCATGAAAGAGCTGCTCCAGCGCGAGGGCCGACTGCGGGCAGATCTCGGCGTGCTTGAGCAGGATGCTGTTGCCAACCACCAGATACGGCGCGGCAAAGCGGGCCACCTGGTAGAGCGGGAAGTTCCACGGCTGAATGCCCAGCAGGACGCCCAGCGGCTCGTTGACGAGGACAGCCTCGCCCCCCTTCACCGGGAGGCGTTGCGGGGCCAGCAGTTCTGGTCCCTTTTCTCCGTAGTACGTGAGGATGCTGGCGGCCAGCTTGACCTCAAAATGGCTTTCGCGAATCAGCTTCCCCATCTCCAGCGTGACCAGCCGGGCGAACTCGTCACGGCGCTCCAGCAGCAGCTCTCCGGCCCGGCGCACGACGGCTGCGCGCTCCTCGACCGGTCGCCGCCGCCAGGCCCCGAACGCCTCGTGCGCCCGCTCGATCACCGCGGGGACCTCGGAAGAGTCGAGAAAGGGAAACTCGCGCAGCTGTTCGCCCGTCGCGGGATTGACGGTCGCAAAGGGCCGGTGGGCGGAGTCGCTGTCGGTCTTGTGGGGATGGGGGTTGTGGACGGTCATAGCCCGATTCTCCAGCGAACCGGTGCAGAGGCATGAGAACGGGCGCCCCTGGCCGCAGGCTTTCCGTTCATGAGGCGGGCTTGCGCTCAGCGCGGCAGCGTGAAGCCGAAGGTTGCCCCCTCGCCTACCGCACCCTGGGCAAAGACCGTGCCGCCGTGCCGGGCGATGATGCGCCGCACGTTGGCCAGCCCCACGCCAGTTCCTTCGAACTCGTCGTGGCGGTGCAGGCGCTGGAACACGCCGAACAATTTGCCCCCGTAGCGCGGGTCGAAACCTACCCCGTTGTCGCGGACCAGAATGGCCCACTCTTGGGGGCGTTCCTCGGCCCACACCTCGATCCGGGCCTGCTCGCGGGTCCGGGTGTACTTCAGGGCGTTGCCGAGGAGGTTGACCATCACCTGACGGAGCGTCTCGGCGTCGCCCGTCACCAGCGGGAGGGGCGCGATCACCCATTCAACGTGTCGGCCCAGCGCGTCCGCCTCCAGCTCCGCACGCACGCTGTCGACCAACAGACCCAAATCCAGCGGGCCGGGGTGCAGGGGCAGCCGGGAGGTGCGCGAGAGGTCGAGCATCGCGTCGATCAGGGTATTCATGCGCGCTGCTGCCTCGTCCACCACCCTGAGGTAACGCGCGGCCTTGGCGTCGAGGTGACCCCCCAGCTCCTTGTGCAGAAGGTGATTGAAGCTGCGAATATGCCGCACCGGTGTGCGCAGGTCATGCGAGACGCTGTAGGCAAAGGCTTCGAGTTCCTCGTTGGCAGCGCTCAGCTTGCGCTGCTCCTCGGCCAGTTGGGTGACACCCCGCGCCCGTTCAAGCGCCAGGCCGAAGCTGCGGCCCACCGCGCGGATTACGGCCCGCTCGCGTTCGGTCCAGGTCCGCTGCTGCACTGATCCCACCGACAGCAGGCCGCGCGGCGTGTCGCCCTCGAGGTACGGGTAGGTGGCCAGCGCGCTGTAGGGAAGCGCGGGGCACGCCGGATGCGGTGGGGTCCAGTGCTGCACGAAGTGTGCCTGCCGCGTCTGAATGGCCGCAGCCAGGGGCGGCGCGTCCTGCGGAAAGCCCGCGTGCATCCGGGCCAGGAAGTCGGGCCGAATGTTGCCGGCCCACGCCCGCACCTGCCACCGGTCGCCTTCCGGCTCGTAGTACGCCACGCTGACCTCACCGAGCACGGCGCTGAGCACGCCAAAGGCGCGGGTCACCAGAGCGTGCGGATCCGTCTCGCCGCCCACCTGCTCGGTGAACGCGACAAACGCGTCGAGGGCCGCTGTTCGCTCCTGCAGCACCTGTGTGGTGGCGGCCCGTTCAAGCGCCAGGCCCAGGGTGCTCGCGGCCCGCCGCAGCAGGTCCCGGTCACCCTCCGGCCAGGCCACGTCTCGCGCCGGGCGCCACACGGCCAACAAGCCCGCCCGCTCGCCGTCTGGTGTGCGGATGGGTTCTACGGCAAAGGCGCGGGCAGGAGGCTCCCGGGGATCGCCGTGTGCCGTGGGGTCGGCCGCGTAGTACCCGGCTGTTCCGCTGCGGACGCACTCGGCGAGGAGGGGAAAGTCCTCCAGCCGCTCGCCCGGCGGCTGCACGGGGTGCAGTGGAGTTGTCCCCTCGCCCCAGACCACGGGGATTCGGATGACGTCCCCCGAGCACTGCACAACCAGCGCGCGGCTGGCCCCCAGCGCGTCCCCCAGCCGGGCGAGGGCGAGCTCGGCGACCTGCTCGGGCGTCGTGGCCCCCTGGAGGGCGTCGCCCAGGGCGGCGAGCACTTCGGCCCGCGAGCGAGCGGCCTCCAGCTCGCGGGTGCGCTCCTCGACCCGCGTTTCGAGCGAGGCGTTGAGTTCGCGCAGCTCCCGCTCGGCCTGCTGGCGCTGCACGAGCTCGGTCTGGGCCGTCTCGTACAGGCGCGCCTTTTCTACGCTGCCCGCCGCGAACTGCGCGAGCTGCACCAACACGCTTTCGTCCTCGGCGGTGAATTCGCCCCCTTCCTTGTCGCTGAGTTGAATCAGGCCGATATTCGTTCCGTCGCCCCCCACCAGCGGGACGGCCAGCCAGCCGCGCAAGGGCGGGTGCTTGCCCGCCTGCTGGCCGAAGCCGCGCCACGCCGGGTGCGCTTCCAGCTCGGCCTGGGTCAGGCGCATGGGCGCGTTCATACGGCACACCAGCGCGTAGATGCCGCTGCCGTCCGGCAGCGCGTCGTACTCTCGCCACGCGGCGTACCGGTCACTCAGCGAGACGCTGGTAATCGCCTGCGCCCAGTCCTCGCCGACCGTCAGGCTCACAACCGCCTGGTGCGCGCCGATCAGGTCGCGGGCCTGCTTGGTGATGACCTCCAGTGTGGCCTGAAGGCTGCCCGCCGCACCGATGTGCAGGGCCG
>NZ_JQNI01000004.1:155000-295000 GCF_000745175.1 Deinococcus sp. YIM 77859 | reverse complement strand
CTCCCGTTCCTTGTCGGCGCGGACCACCGCCAGCGCGGGTTCGGGGTCGGCCGGGTCGGGGGCCAGGGCCGCGGTCCCGCCGATGGCCTGCGCCCCCCGGCGGGCACAGACGCGGGCCAGATGCTCCTCGTAGGCGCGCATGGCGGGCTGCCCCATATTCAGCTCGTCGCGCCCAGGCAGGCAGAAGCGGCCGTCTCTCCCCAGCCACTTGATCGCGCTGAACACGTAATCCCAGCGCCCCGCGTTCAGCCCAAAGGCCCGCTCGCGCAGCGCATACAGCAGTTCGTCGGCATAGAAGGCGCCGGGCAGCGTCTCGATCTGAATGCAGACCCGGATGCTGCCGAGCGCGCGGCCCTGAAGGCGTTCGGTCTCGGTCAGCAGGTCGTTCCAGAATTCGGCCTCGGCGGGAAATTCCAGCTTAGGAAGGTAGACGTACAGGATTTCCCGGTTCGCGAACGCCTCCACGAAGGCGGCCAGATCCTGAAGGCTGGCGCTGGTCCCGTGCTCGTCCTCCAGATAGAGGGGCCGGGGCCGGATCATCGGGAGCGGGCCCCCCGCGGCGGGCAGCGCACGCAGGTTGGCGTGCCCGGCGCGGACGTTCGCCGGGGTGGGGGAGAAGGTGTCGTCGAAATCGAAGATCAGCGCGTCGGGGCGGGCAGCCAGCGCGGCCTGGATCGCCGCCGCGTCGCTGGGCTCCACCAGTTGCTCGACCATACGGCCCCGCAGCTCGGCGGGCGGGGGCGCTACCTGCCAGTCAGACTGGCGGATGGCCGCCGTGCGGGGATCGAAGCCGGGAGTCCAGCCCTCCCGCGAGCGGGCGAGCAGGGCACGCCGCCGCTCCGCGAAGCGGTCCTCCAGGGCGCGGGGCAGGTCGGTACCGGGTGTGGTCACAGTGTCTCCAGGAGTGACGTGCGGCTGGGTGATGGCTCCCGCAGGGAGGGCGGGGATGGGGGTCAGGGCTGTGGTGGAAGGTCTAACACGTTTTCTGATGTTTGTCAAAGAACGAAGAGGATTTTTGTTAAATGAAATATAGACTTCGAAGGACTCTGCTTATCGTACCACTCCCACCTTCAGCCCTCGCGTGGGCGACCGGTCACCGGCGGCAAGGGCTGGAGGTGGGGGTGCCCCCTACCTCCTGGGCAGTCGGCGAACCAGACCCTCATTTTGTTCACTGAATGAAAAACACTTTCGTATATTGACAAAAACACGCCAGCCTCCTACGCTGCCTTTCAAGGAGGAAAGGAAGATGCCGAGAATGACTGCGGTTGAGGCCGCCGTGCACGTGTTGCGCCTGGAGGGTGTGGACACCGCCTTCGGGGTGCCGGGTGCCGCCATCAACCCGCTGTATGCCGCCCTGCGCAGGGTGGGCGGGATCAACCACATCCTGGCCCGCCACGTCGAGGGCGCCTCGCACATGGCCGACGGATACAGCCGCGCCCGGGCCGGAAACATCGGCGTGTGCATCGGCACCAGCGGCCCGGCGGGGACCGACATGATCACCGGCCTGTACGCGGCGAGCGCGGACTCGGTGCCCATCCTGTGCATCACCGGTCAGGCGCCGCGTGCCCGCCTTCACAAGGAAGACTTCCAGGCCGTGGACATCGAGAGCATCGCGGGGCCGGTCACCAAGCTGGCGGTGACGGTGCGCGAACCCGCCCTCGTTCCGCGCGTATTCCAGCAGGCGTTCCACCTGATGCGCTCGGGCCGCCCCGGCCCGGTCCTGATCGACCTGCCCTTCGACGTGCAGATGGCCGAGATCGAGTTTGACCCGGAGACCTACTCGCCCCTGCCCGTCTACAAACCCGCCGCGACCCGCGCCCAGGTCGAAAAGGCGATGACCATGCTGAATGCCGCCGAGCGCCCCCTGATCGTCTCGGGCGGTGGGGTGATCCACGCGGACGCCTCGGACCTGCTCGTGCAGTTCGCGGAACTCACCGGCATCCCCGTCATTCCCACGCTGATGGGCTGGGGGAGTATCCCCGACGACCACCCCCTCATGGCGGGCATGGTGGGCCTCCAGACCTCGCAGCGCTACGGCAATGCCACGCTGCTCGCCTCTGACTTCGTGCTCGGTGTAGGGAACCGCTGGGCCAACCGCCACACCGGCGGGCTGGACGTGTATACCGAAGGGCGCAAGTTCGTCCACGTGGACATTGAACCCACCCAGATCGGGCGCGTGTTCGGCCCCGACTACGGCATTGTCAGTGACGCCAAGGCGGCGCTGGAACTCTTCGTGCGGGTGGCCCGCGAGTGGCGTGCGGCCGGGAACCTTAAGGACCGCAGCGAGTGGGCCGAGTCGTGCCGCGAGCGCAAGCGCACCCTGCTCCGCAAGACGCACTACGACAACGTGCCCATCAAGCCCCAGCGCGTCTACGAGGAGATGAACCGGGCGTTTGGCCGTGACACCGTCTATGTCACGACCATTGGACTCTCGCAGATCGCGGGCGGCCAGTTCCTGCACGTCTACCAGCCGCGCCACTGGATCAACGCGGGTCAGGCCGGGCCGCTGGGCTGGACGGTTCCCGCCGCCCTGGGCGTCGTCGCCGCCTGCCCCGGAGCCGAGGTGGTGGCCTTATCGGGCGACTACGACTTTCAGTTCATGATCGAGGAACTGGCGGTGGGCGCGCAGTTCAACCTGCCCTTTATCCAGGTGCTCGTCAATAATTCCTACCTGGGCCTGATCCGCCAGGCACAGCGCGGCTTCGACATGGACTACCAGGTGCAGCTCTCCTTTGAGAACATCAATTCACCCGAGGTGAACGGCTACGGCGTGGATCACCTCAAGGTCGTGGAGGGCCTAGGGTGCAAGGCGCTGCGCGTGTTCAAGCCGAACGACATCTTGCCCGCCTTCGAACAGGCCCGCGACCTGGCGCGCGAATACCGGGTGCCGGTGGTGGTGGAGGTGATCCTGGAGCGCGTGACCAACATCAGCATGGGCACCGAGATCAACAACATCACCGAGTTCGAGGAACTGGCCGAGAACGCCCGGCAGGACGCGCCGACGGCGATCGCCCTGCTGGCTGGAGACGTGAGGGACGAGGCGCCGAACAGACACGCGCCCTAAGAGGTACCTATGACCCAATTTGCTGCCAACCTCACCCTGCTGTTTCAGGAAAAACCCTTTTTAGAGCGCTTTGCTGCCGCGCGGCAGGCGGGCTTTTCTGCCGTCGAGTACATGTTTCCCTATCCCTATTCGCCTGAGGACCTGCGGTCGCAGCTCCAGGAACACGGGCTGCGGCAGGTGCTCTTTAACCTGCCCGCTGGAAACTGGGAGGCGGGGGAGCGCGGGATCGCGGTGCTGCAAGGCCGTCAGGAGGAGTTCCGTCAGGGCGTCACACGGGCGCTGACCTACGTGGAGGCGCTGCGGGACCCGGATGCGCCGCCCCTGGTGAACTGCCTGGTCGGGAAGCTGCCCGCCGGAGCGGACGCTGGGGAGGCCCGCCGCGTGCTCGTGGAGAACCTGCGGTACGCCGCACAGGAACTCGGCCGGGTGGGGGTGACCCTGCTGATCGAGCCCATCAACCCGCACGACATTCCCGGCTTCTTCCTGCGCACGCCGGGTCAGGCCGCCGCGCTGATCGACGAGGTGGGCGCGGACAACCTGAAGATTCAGTACGACCTGTACCACCAGCAGCGCACCGAGGGGCAACTGCTCGACACCTTCCGCCGCCTGCAGGACCGAATCGGGCACGTGCAGCTCGCGGACGTGCCGGGCCGTCACCAGCCGGGCACCGGGGAGATCAACTATCCCTTCGTGCTCGCCGCGCTCGATCAGGCCGGGTATGGCGGATACGTGGGGCTGGAGTACATCCCCGAGGGGGACACCGTGAGTTCGCTGGCCTGGCTGAAGAGCCTGGGGGAAGGAGTGCCGACATGACACAGGGAAAGGAACGCATCGGCTTTATCGGCCTGGGGATCATGGGCCTCCCGATGGCCCGCAACCTGATGAAGGCGGGCTACCGCCTCACCGTGCATAACCGCGGCCCCGAGCCCGAGCAGGCGCTCGCCGCCGAGGGCGCCCAGGTGGCCCGCACCGCCCGCGAGGTGGCCGAGAGAAGTGACATCGTGATCACGATGCTGCCCGACAGCCCGCAGGTGGAGGAGGTCGTGCTGGGCGAGAACGGGGTGGCCCAGGGCCTGCCTGCGGGTGGCCTCTACATCGACATGAGCAGCGTGGCCCCCGCGACCGCCCGCAAGGTCGCCCAGGCGCTGCGACAGAAGGGCGCCGATTCGCTCGACGCGCCCGTTTCTGGCGGCCAGGTCGGCGCGGAGGAGGCGACGCTGAGCATCATGGTGGGTGGCAGCGAGGAAGGCTTCAAACGTGCCCGCCCAGTGTTCGAGGCGGTTGGCAAGAACATCGTCTACATCGGCGGGCCCGGCGCCGGGCAGGTCACCAAGATCTGCAACCAGATTGTTGTGGCGCTCACCATCCAGGCGGTCGCGGAGGCGCTGACGCTCGCGCGCAAGAGTGGCGTGGACGCGGCGAAGGTGCGTGAGGCGCTGCTGGGTGGCTTTGCGCAGAGCCGCATTCTGGACCTGCACGGGCAGCGGATGCTGAACGGCAACTTCCAGCCGGGCTTCCGCGTGAGCCTGCACCGCAAGGACCTGCGCCTCGCGCTCGAAGCGGGCCGCGAGGGGGCCGTGCCCCTTCCCGCCACCGCGAACGTCGCCGAGCTGATGAATTCCATGATCGCGCAGGGGATGGGCGACCTCGACCACTCGGGCCTCGCAGCGCTGTACGCGCGCCTTGCCGGGCTGGACGGACATGACCGCACGGCAGGATAGGCGGACACTGCTGGAAGACAGCTACCGCTCGGCGCTGAAGGCGGTGGCCCCCGCCCGCCTCCTGGCCCCCCACCTGACCGGGCCGCGCCCTGACTTCGTGCTGGCGTTTGGAAAAGCGGCGCTGCCCATGCTGCGGGCGGCGCTGGAGGCCTATCCGGGCGTGCCCGGCCTGGCGGTGCCGCCGCGCGGAACACTGGATCTCAGCGCGCCGAAGGGGGCGGAAGTGTTGCCCGGCAGCCATCCGGTGCCCGACGAGCACAGTGCCGGGGCTGCCGAGCAGGCGCTGGCACGGGTTCGGGAGTTGCCGAAAGGGTCACGGCTCCTCGTCCTCGTCTCCGGTGGCGGGAGCGCCCTACTGAGTGCCCCCTGGGGCGTGACGCTGGCGCAGAAGCAGGCGCTGACCCGTGACCTGCTGCGCGCGGGGGCGGCCATCGAGGAGATCAACGCCGTTCGCAAACACCTCTCGCGGGTGAAGGGTGGGCGGCTGGCACAGGCGACCCGCGCCCAGGTCCGTGCCCTCTTGATCTCCGACGTGATCGGAGATGACCCCTCAGTGATCGCGAGTGGCCCCACCGTGCCGGACCCCACCACCTTCGCGGACGCGCTGACGGTGCTGGACCGCTACGGCATCAAGGCCCCCGAGGCCCGCGCCCATCTGGAGGCGGGTGCGCGGGGCGAGCTGGCCGAGACGCCCAAGCCCGGCGACCTGCCTCACGTGGAGAACGTGATCATCGGCTCGAACCGCATGCTGCTGGAGGCGGCACAGGCGTTCTTGACGGCGCAGGGGGTTCGCTCGGTGATCTTATCGGACACCTTCGCGGGGGAGGCGCGCGACCTGGCCGGGGTTCACGCCTCGTTGGTGAAGAGTATTCGCACCTACGGCACCCCCTTCCAGGGACCGCTGGTGCTGCTCTCCGGCGGGGAGGCGACCGTCACGGTGCGCGGCGAGGGGCGCGGCGGGCGCAACCAAGAGTTTGCGCTCTGGCTCCTTCAGCACCTGGGAGAACGGGGCGTCTATGCCCTCTGCGCGGGTTCGGACGGCATCGATGGCAACAGCGACGCCGCCGGGGCGTTCCTCACGCCGGACTCGCTCGCACGCGCCCGTGCCCTGGGCCTCGACCCGCGCGACTTCCTGGCCCGCAACGACTCGGGCACCTTCTTCGCCGCGCTGGGTGACGCCCTGGTGACCGGCCCCAGCGGGCACAACCTCAACGACTACCGAGCCATTTACGTGAGCTAGGGTCTATCTGTCTGAATTTGGCAGGCTGGGGGATGGGACGGACGGAGCGGAGATTCTGGTCGTCCTACAACTGAAAGCTGATGCTGAGGGAAAGCCAGGTTGGGACGGGGTGGCGGTGGACAGCACCCTTGTCAAAGCCCACTGCGAAGGAGGACAGATATTGCAGCGCCACACGCGTGCCGTCGCTGCTGCGGCTCTTTCAGTCCCCTATCGCTGGGGGAAGTCATTGAAGCCCAGTCCCCAGCAACCCGAACTCCTGCGCGATGGATTTCAGTCCCCTATCGCTTGGGGAAGTCATTGAAGCAGCGGCGTGGATGCCGCGATGCGGGACGACCTGCTCACTTTCAGTCCCCTATCGCTTGGGGAAGTCATTGAAGCCCTGCCCATTGACGAGCAGAGCATGATTCAGGGGCCTTTCAGTCCCCTATCGCTTGGGGAAGTCATTGAAGCCGCCTCCCCCCCGCCTGTACCCTTGGCGTTGAGCTACTTTCAGTCCCCTATCGCTTGGGGAAGTCATTGAAGCTCAGACCGAGACGCGCGTTGTAGGTGACCAGCGCCTTTCAGTCCCCTATCGCTTGGGGAAGTCATTGAAGCTTCACTTTTTTCGCGCGCCAAGCACAGGCCGCGCCTTTCAGTCCCCTATCGCTTGGGGAAGTCATTGAAGCACCGTCGGGGCGGGCGTGCTCTGCGCGCGAACGGTCTTTCAGTCCCCTATCGCTTGGGGAAGTCATTGAAGCCCGCCGCGCGCGCCTCTTCAGCGCACGCTTTCCGGCTTTCAGTCCCCTATCGCTTGGGGAAGTCATTGAAGCCTGGAATACGCGTATCAGGCCTGGGTAAAGCCGCGCCTCTTTCAGTCCCCTATCGCTTGGGGAAGTCATTGAAGCGGCTCCTCACCGAGGCGGTGACGCTAGGAGGAAACCTCTTTCAGTCCCCTATCGCTTGGGGAAGTCATTGAAGCCTGAAGGTCGTGGTGAGGCGCGCAAAGCCCGCGATGCTTTCAGTCCCCTATCGCTTGGGGAAGTCATTGAAGCACGCCAACATAAGCTCTTTGACAAGCGGCCCCATACCTTTCAGTCCCCTATCGCTTGGGGAAGTCATTGAAGCCTGAAGGTCGTGGTGAGGCGCGCAAAGCCCGCGATGCTTTCAGTCCCCTATCGCTTGGGGAAGTCATTGAAGCTTCTGTCCCCAGGCCCCCAAAACATCGGTGTGAGTGTCTTTCAGTCCCCTATCGCTTGGGGAAGTCATTGAAGCGCGGCGAGGAAATCCGCCGGGCTGAGGGGCAGCCTAGCCTTTCAGTCCCCTATCGCTTGGGGAAGTCATTGAAGCCCCCCCCCACCTGCCCCCGCGCGCGCCGGTCGGCTTTCAGTCCCCTATCGCTTGGGGAAGTCATTGAAGCCTGCTGGTGCAGTTTCCAGCGGCGACACGGCACGGGACTTTCAGTCCCCTATCGCTTGGGGAAGTCATTGAAGCGCCGCCTGCACGGGTCAGCCTTCCCGCTCCAGCACCTTTCAGTCCCCTATCGCTTGGGGAAGTCATTGAAGCCGACAAGCCCGCCGCAGGGTGCGACCGACTGGGCCGCTTTCAGTCCCCTATCGCTTGGGGAAGTCATTGAAGCCGCTGCCCGGCGAGTGCCCGCCCCAGCCGTAGCCACTTTCAGTCCCCTATCGCTTGGGGAAGTCATTGAAGCATTGCGTGACATATTGCGCCCGCTGTGCTTAACTATCTTTCAGTCCCCTATCGCTTGGGGAAGTCATTGAAGCACCCGCTGCTCCGCTGCCATCCAGTACGGCCAGGCCTTTCAGTCCCCTATCGCTTGGGGAAGTCATTGAAGCCTGCGAGGTCTCCACCCGCCGCAGCAGCGTGGCGTCGGCTTTCAGTCCCCTATCGCTTGGGGAAGTCATTGAAGCGTACTGACTGGCGCCGGGCACCGCCTCCCAGGACAGCTTTCAGTCCCCTATCGCTTGGGGAAGTCATTGAAGCGCTCGCCAACGCCGCGCAGTCCCGCCAGCTTCCCACTTTCAGTCCCCTATCGCTTGGGGAAGTCATTGAAGCGTGTCCTCTGCCTTCAGCAGCTCCTTGATCAGCCGGTTCTTTCAGTCCCCTATCGCTTGGGGAAGTCATTGAAGCTTTTCCCAGCCCGCAGCAGCTCATCGAGTACGGGCTCTTTCAGTCCCCTATCGCTTGGGGAAGTCATTGAAGCGCGCTGGGTCAGCGCGCGGTCGTGTTCGTTCAGGCCTTTCAGTCCCCTATCGCTTGGGGAAGTCATTGAAGCCGCTGTGGCGGAAGAGGCAGCGGGTGCTGTCTACCACTTTCAGTCCCCTATCGCTTGGGGAAGTCATTGAAGCCGCCCTCGCCGCGCCCGTGCTGCTGCCCGAGCAGCCTTTCAGTCCCCTATCGCTTGGGGAAGTCATTGAAGCCGGTGAGGCACTGCCCACCTAAAACCATCCTCCGCTTTCAGTCCCCTATCGCTTGGGGAAGTCATTGAAGCGCATGGTCGCGCAAACCCTCCGCAGTGTGCTGAGGCCCTTTCAGTCCCCTATCGCTTGGGGAAGTCATTGAAGCACCGCGCCCGTCACCTTGTGCAGGTCCGTCTCAGCCTTTCAGTCCCCTATCGCTTGGGGAAGTCATTGAAGCGAGGTGGCCGACCTCACCGCGCTCCAGTCGGGGCTCTTTCAGTCCCCTATCGCTTGGGGAAGTCATTGAAGCGTCTCCACGTACAGGGCGTACCCGGTCGAGTTGCTCACTTTCAGTCCCCTATCGCTTGGGGAAGTCATTGAAGCGGGTCAACCGCCACCACGCTGATTCCTCGCCTCTCTTTCAGTCCCCTATCGCTTGGGGAAGTCATTGAAGCTCTGACGTGCTCACCGCCATCTGTGCCAACCTCCACTTTCAGTCCCCTATCGCTTGGGGAAGTCATTGAAGCCTGGGCATGCGCCATCAGGGCCGCGAGCAGGTCGCCTTTCAGTCCCCTATCGCTTGGGGAAGTCATTGAAGCCGGGCCGCGTGGGAGCGGGCCTTTGAGGGTCTGACCTTTCAGTCCCCTATCGCTTGGGGAAGTCATTGAAGCTGCTTATTTCAGGTGGCTGAGCCGTTCGGCATATCGGTTGTCATGGGTCGCGCAGCACGGTGGCTACGGCATTCAGGATAGCTTGCCGGGCAGCTTCGCAAATCGCTGGTCCCGGCTGCGATTCCCACCGTTTGCGAGCCGCTCCCAGCGCCTCTTCCTCTGCCGAGCGGGGTACACGCATCAGCCACTGCCTGGAAAGCCCCGGAAAGCGCCGCCCACACGTCTCGCAAATCGGCGGCTTTTGGAAGCAGATCAGCCTCTTGCGGCGTCATAGGGTATCCCCGCAGAAGTTCCGCAGCTCGCATTCCAGGCATTTTACTGTCTGGGTTGTGGGCGGCGGGCAGCGCTCGTCCAGAATGAAGCGGCGTACCGTCTCGATGGTCGCCCGCGTTCGGTTGCGCAGACGCGTGTCGAAGGGGATGGTGTGCGTCTGGCGTGTGCGGCTGCTGTGCCAGTAGCCGTGCGGACAGGTGAGGTGCAGCTCAGCCTCCACCAGCAGGGCATAGGCGCACAGTTGCAGCCTGTGCCCGGGGCCGGGCGGACGCGAGGTGTGCTTGAACTCTACCGGAAATGCCCGCCTGCCGTCCACGATGAGCAGATCCAGTTCACCCGTCAGGCCGAGCGCGGGGCTGGTGAGCCGCAGGTCATAGCGGCGTTCGCCCTCGGCCAGGTCGTAGCGGCTGAGGGTGCGCCGCCGTTCTCTGACCAATTCGGTCTGGTGTTTCTCGCGCCCGTGCGTCATCAGCACGGTTTCGCGCCGCCGGACGGGGGTACAGCGTTCAAAGAAGACCACGCGGGGGCAGTAGTGATGCTGCCGCAGTTCGGTGGGCGTGATCAGCAGCGGCTCAGTCATCTTCCGCCTCCTGATGGAGGATAGTGGCGTCGTCCAGTTGCCACTGTTCGAGCTGGAGGATGGCAATCAGACCCGGACTGTCGCCCATCGCCTTTTCCAGCCGCGTTTCCAACTCGCGGCGGGCCGCACCTGTCAACCGTCCGTGATAGGCGCTGTACTGCCAACGGGCCAGGCCGTAGTCCTTGCAGGCGTTCATCACCTTCGCGCGGCGCTTGTCGTCTTGCACGTCATACAGCACGAGCGTGGGCTGTCCAGCCTTGCGGGAGTCTTGCAGGAGCTTCGGCACGACTCACCAACTGGCGACGTACACGGGATAGTCGCCCTCCCCGCGCAGGAACGTGGCGAGGCGACGGGCCTGCATCACCATGATGTTCTGGAGGCGAAAGCGTTTGCCGCCCACCGCGTCGCGGGTGTCGAGGCGGTCATGGACGGCAGTCGCAATCCGCTTGCGCGTTTCCGGGGTCAGCTTGCCGTGTTCGTCCGTCTCGGGCCGCCAGCCGCGGCCCAGCAGCGCGAGGACGGGACGGTCCACACAGGCCGCGCGAAAGCCTTCCACAAAATCCAGCACCAGGCTGGGTTTGCCGGGCCGGTCGGTATGGAGAAAGCCTGCGAAGGGTTCGAGACCTGCTGTCGCCAGCACCCCCGCCGCCCGCGCGTAGAGGATCCCGTAGCCGTAATTGAGCGTCATATTGGTGGGGTCGGTTGCCCCGCGTCCCAGGCGGCCCGGAAAGGCGAGGTCAGAGGGCAGCAGGGCCGCCACCGCGCCCCAGTACACCACGCCGCCGCGTCCCTCGATGCCCAGCAGCACGTCACGCAGATCGTCGATGCACTCGCCCTGCTGCGCGTCCAGATCGGCCTCTAGGGCGGTCAGGCCAGGCAGGGCACGCTGCAACGCCTCATACGCGGCTGGGTCGGCCTCCTTGCGGTACTTGCCAAAATACTTCAGCAGGCTGGCCTGATTTCTGAGGCGGGCGCGGATGGCGTGCCGCGCGACCTCCACGCCCACCGGGGTGAGGTAGGCCTGCATCTGCGCGCGGCGCGTGCTGACCGTGCCCACCAGATACGGGCTGCTGAACTTGGCGTAGGGTGACCCCAGCCCGTCCACCAGGTCGATCTGTACACCGAACCTCGCGCAGGCACGGATGGCCTCGGCGCTGAGGGTACAGGCGGTGGTGGTGACGGTCACGGTTTCCAGGTCGCGCAGGGCCACCTCCTGCGTCTCCTGCTGCGGATGCCGGAGTTGCAGCCGCTCACTCCGCAGAGCCAGAAAGGTGCCGCGCTCCGAGATGATCAGGTTCATGCTGGGAGCGTGGCACGGGGGGGCGTCATTGGGTGACGTTGAGAAACTTGGGCCGGTCCCCCTTCCAAAGCTGGATGTCGCTGTTTTTCTCTGCCAGCACCTTCAGGGCTTGTTGGGCCCGTTTCTTGACCTGCGCTCCCCCCATACCCGGGTCAAGTAGGCCCAGGCGATCGGCATCAGGCCCTTGACCTAAGCAATGACACCCGCCGGGAGCTGCTCGGCAAGGTCGCACACGGCGTAAAACCACGACGTTTCCACGCATGTCCGCCGAGGCAGCCTGCACAGGTTCCAACTCGATTCCCCTTGCCTTCGCCAGAGCCGGAATCGATCGCCCAGGCAAGAAGGCATGTCTTCCTGTGAGGGCATGAAGGACGAAAGGACGGTCCACGTGGAGCCGCAGCGGCAGGTGGGCTGGAGCGTGCAGCACGGCGAGTTCGGCGGCCAGCAGCTGCGCCTGGGCCATCGAAGTGACTGGGGTTTCCTGTACGACATGTACGACACTCTTTTCCTGGAGCACCGCCGCAAGAACCGCATGCCGGGCGTAGGGCGCATACTCGCGTCGCTGTCTGCCCAGTGGGTGTACGGCTCATCGGACAGCGGGAAGCGCGGAGCTTCACCCATGCGGGCAGTGTGGCAGGGGAATGCGTCACTGGATGACCTTCAGAATTCTCCCCACTCGTCACTGTTCCTCGGCTTTTCCTGCGGCTTTTGCAGGAGCAGCCCCAGAGTGTCGTCGTAAGGCAGATCTGCTATCCACAGCTTCAACTTGTCGTCCCAGCGGACATGCTGCCCGAAACGGCCCTTTTGCTGCGCGCTCATGGACACCAGCAGGGAGCGCGCCTGAATGGGAGAAACCTCCTTCTCAGTCACGTACTGATCGTAAAATTGCTGTGGCAGGACTTCCACACCGTCGAATAAGTTTTCAAAGTTCTGACGCAGGTCGGCGTTACTGCAAAACGGCTTGAGGTCGCGCATGAAGCAGGAGACTTCGCGGGCGCCCTGGTCATACTGCCGCTGCAACTCGGCCAGATAGTCGCCCGCGTAGATGCGCTCCAGCCAGCCGCTTAGGAGGTCGTCGTGGAGCAGGCCGCCCGCTGCCGCACACTCGCGCAGGGCTTCCAGCGTGCGCTCAACCAGCGTGTCCTCGTAGACGTACTGTCCGCTGGCGGGCTGGGTCAGGACAGTGACGGGGACGACGCACACTTCATGGCCTTCCAACAACACTTTTTCGCCCTTCTTCCCCCGGCGGTTCACCCGCCCGAACCGCTGAATGAGGGCTTCCAGCGGGGCGGGTTCGGTCACGATGCCGTCAAAGTCCAAATCCAGCGAGACTTCGATGACCTGCGTGGCGACGACGGCGAGAGGCTGACCGTCCATTCCCGCCTTGAGGGCCTTCAAAACCTCATCTTCCACCCTGCGGCGACCTCGCCCGTTCAGGCGGCTGTGAAGAAGGCGCACCTGCTCCGGCCCCAGACGCTTTTGCAATTCGCCCATGACCCACTGCGCCTTCCGGACCGTATTCACAGCCACCAGCACGCTCCCACCCGCCTTCACACGGGCGGCGATGTCGTCCAGCACGATGGGGTCTTCCATGCTGCTCTCACGCAGTTCCAGGCGGTGACGGCAATTTTGCAGCGCAATTTCACGCGGGGCGCTGAGGGTTCCTACGTTCAGCAAGCGTTCCAGTTTTCCGCGCAACCACCCCGGCATGGTCGCCGTGATCACGCAGGCCCGCACACCCCAGCGGGTCACGAGGTCTTCCAGCAGCGCCATGAACATCCCCAGACGGCGCGGCTCGTAGGCGTGAATCTCGTCCAGAATCAGGGCGCTGCCCGCGACACTGGCAATCACTGTTTCATAGCCGGGGAGCCGGTAAGCGGCCCGCAGAAGTTGGTAGGGCGTGACCACCGCGACGGCGGGGCCGTGCAGGCGGGCGTGGTCGTTGACGCGCCGCGCTTCGCGGGTGAGGTCGGCCAGCGTGTCCCCCTCCTGCCTGCCTGCCAGGGCCGATTGGAAGAGCACCTGGAGCGCCCGTCCGTGCAGGATGGCGACTTCGGTGCTCAAGTCCTCGGCCAGCCGCTCTCGCATGGCATTCAGGCTGGCCTGATACGGCAAGCCATACGTCACCCGGCACGGCCCAAGCTCCTGCTGCTGCGCCCAGGCCCACAGCAGGGCAGCCTCCGTTTTCCCGCTGCCCGTAGGTGCGACCAGGATCAGGTGGCCCGCCCGCGCCGCTGCTTTCTGATGGTCGCGGAAATCCTCGAACTTCTTGACGGCCTTCAGTGTGTCCATGTCCGGCATCACGTAGGGCTGCGGCACCGGGGCCTGGGCGCTGGCGAGGCGGTCCGCCTGCTGAATCAGGCCGCGCAGGAGGATGGCCCAGGGATAATCGGCTGCGGTCAGGCCACCTTCCCGGACATGGCTGAAATGGGTGTAGAACCACAGGCTCTCGTCCAGCAGTTTCGCGAGGTCTTCCGGTTCGCCCGCCCGCCTTTCTCCCGCGCCAGCCGCGTCAAATCCCAGCTCCGTGCGCCACGCCTCGGGCACGGTCTGGAGCCAGTTTCGCAGGAGGTGGACATCTTCTTCGCGCAGTTGGGAAAGAAGCTGTTCCAGTTGGTCGGGGTTGGCCTCCTGGCTGCTCGCCAGAATGTACTGGTCGAGGATAACCTTGCTGTCCCGGTGGTGTGACACCACGCCCAGCGTGATGGCCTGCCGCGTGTTCTCGTCCGCCACGTCGGGAAGGAAGGCGAGGGACAGCACCTCATGTCGGTGCCCGAAGCGTTCGCCGCTCGTGAGCATGGACTGAAACCCCGTCGCCGCCTTGCCGAAATCGTGAATGACGGCGGCCCAGAAGGCAATATGCCAGAAGTCGTCCCGGCCCGCGATTTGGGCGATACGCGGAGCGCGGCGCATCAGACCGGCCAGACGCTCCACCACGTGCCGCGTGTGCTGATCGAGCGTTTCCAGTTCCTGCGTGACCGTACCGTCTTCCGCCGTCTTCAGACTCTTGGCGAGAATGTGAGCAATGGACGGGTCAGGCTGGAACATGCAGCGCCTCACCCTCCCCCGGATTCACGCTGAGCCATTCCAGCGCCCGCTGACGGCCCCGGCGTTCCTCGGTGCCAGGGTCAACCCAGACGCGGAAGTCCTGCGGCATGCCGCGAACAAGCTGCGGCTCCCGCCCTGACTCGCCCGGAAGAGGCAGAAAAGCCCGATTCGTCAGCGCCACATACCGCGCCCAGGTCACGCGCTGGCGGTCTTGTGGGTCAACATGGCGCGGCATGAGCAGCCCGTGCCCCAGCCCCACGCGGGGCCGCCAGGGGTCGAACGGCAGCAACGTGTGGTCGAAGTAACCCGCCGTGCGCTCCTCCAACTCCACGATTTCTACCCGCGTGTACGCTGCTAAATCCTGCGAACGCCCCAGCAACACGGGAAAAGCGGGGGTGCGAAAGGCGTTGTACCAGTCGGGCCTGTCCAGATACAGTGTCAGGCGCGGCCGAAACAGCATCTCGCGGACGGTGGGGCTCAGGCCCGCCACGATGTTCGGCTCAGGCTGGCCCTTTTTCGCCTTGCGTCCATCGCGTTCGATCAACCAGGTGTGTTCGTAATCGTCCACACTGCCTTGATGTGTGAAGGTGTAGGCAAAGCGGAAGCTGTCCGGTGCCGGGTACTCGCCCAGTGTGCTGGCAATGTGCCCATAGATGGTAGCGGGCGGCGGAAGCGGGTAGCTCGGCTGCCGCCCAATCAGGATGTGGGGGTAGCGGAAGGAGGTCGTCACCCCCTCCAGTTCAACTTTCAGGACTCGCATAGGATCAGTCCAACCATTGTGTGCCAGCGTCGCCGCTTAGGTCGTCCGCCACGCGGCCCAGCACCGTCCGGGGATGCTCCAGCACGAAGTCCACGCCCTCCGCCCTCAGCTCTTCCAGCGCCGTCCGGAGCTTTTCGCGCTCGGTATCGTGAAAGCCCGCGGTCCAGCCGACATACACCGGGCTGAGGAACGTATCGCGCCACGCCCGCACCGTCTCCTTCAGCGCGTCCACGTTCACGCGGGGCTGGCCCTGTTCGCTCGCACCCACGACGTACTGCAAGGGATTGTTGCCGCCCTTCGTGACCACCAACAGCACGGCGGCGGGTGTCACGTCGGTGTAGTGGAGCGCCTGTTTCGCGCCGCCGCGCAGTTCCGCCAGAGCGCGAATCAAGGGGGCAATGCGCTGGATGCGTTGTTCACGGCTCAGGCGGTAGACCTTTTGCTCCGGCAGATGCTCCAGCCCCTCGGCAGCCGCCTGTCCACGGCGCACGTCGTCTAGGTTCTGATTGCCCGCCTTGCCCGTGTAGGTGAACAGCCCGACGCGGCCCAGGTCAAGGCTGAGTTGCCCCTTAAACACGGCGCGGTAGAACTGGTGAGAGTGCGGCACCGGATCGCCTTCCTGCATGTTCGGCCCGGTGCGGCTCATGGTGCCGAAGTCCTTGACGATGCTGGTGGGCGCGAGGGAAACGAGCGTCCCGACGCGAAAGGGCGAGGTGCGGGTGATGCTCTGCACGGTTTCGGTGGCGCTGGCCCGGCCCGCGTCGCCTGTACGGCTGTCCTTCGCGCTGCTCTTCTTCCCCTCGGCCCGCATGTAGCCGAACAGGTCGTCATCCCAGTATTTGATGGGGTTCGCGTCGGTATAGGCCACCTTCGCCTCACGGAACACGGGCGCGGTGTGGGCCAGCCAGTCGGGGTTCTGGCTCAACGTGTCGCGCAGCCAGTAGCGGAACGCCTGCGCTGATACATAGGGGTAACTGTCTCGCCCCACCCGGATGAGCTTCACCCCCACCTCATTGTCGTACTGCGCGTCCTGTGCGTCTTTGGCATTGTTCAGCGCGGAAGCGGGTGCGTCAATCAGAAGAAAGCCGCTCAGGAAAGCCATTATTATTCTCCTTCTTCGCTGGGAAGTTCGGTGTTTTGAAGTTCGGGGTCGTCCTTGTTCTCCTCAAAGAACCGGGCATCATGGAGATACTGAACCACCCGCATCTTGAGCAGGTCACGGGCCAGCGTGAAATCAGCGCGGGTCACCTCATCGGCCTCCGTGAAAATCCGCAGGTACTCGTCCTTTGTAATGATGAGGTCGCGCTCAGGATTTCCCTTTTTCGCATCATCTATGGATTTCTCCAGAGTCGCCTTGAGCAGCACGTGCCGCAGTGGACCAGCGCCACGCGCCCCGTACAACTCGCGGAACAGTCGCTTGTCGTTCTCCTCCACAATCCACTTGCCGAGGCGTTGTCCCAGTGCCTCAATCGCCTCCACGCGGGCTTTTTCCATGCCGACAACCTCCATCAGAAACAATTTGGTAATGCCCCACAGGCCCGCCAGAGGAATCGGCGGAGGGGCGTCTTTGGGGGGTTTTTTGGTGGTTTTGCCCCTCCTGGCCTCGGCCTGAGTTGCCTTCAACGCCTGCTTGAACGGCGGCAACAGGTAGCGGCGCAGAAAGGAGGCGGCTTCATCAGGCAGGGAGAAAAGGGCCTCGTCCAATTCGTTGCGAAAGCCGAAATTCTGGTCTTTGCTCTTGTCGGCCTCATACCGCTTGGACGCCATCAGCGGCTGCCAGGCTTCCGGGTAATTCTGCCGCGCCCGTTCCATAAAGCGCAGGGCGGGCTGCTCCAGCGTGTAGATGGCGGCATCCGGCCCCTGCCCACTGTTGCTGAGGTGGTAGATGGTTGCGCCGCCCATGAACGGCAACTTGAACGAATCCTTGACACGCGGCTGCTTGCCCAGCACGTCGCGGATGGCTTCCATCAGGCGCGTGCGGGCGGCGGCCCAGATGGGTTTCTTGTCGTCCCCTGGCCTGGAAAGTGAGATGCGCCCCAGCCAGGGGCCTTGCCATTCCTGCACCACGTCCAGCAGCAACTGCTTGTCGTCCGCATCCAGAATCAATGCCCGCCCGCTTACCAGTGGAGCCGCCAGCGCCAGCCCTTGCAGCGCGGTAATCGCCTGCCCGCTCAGCGGCAACCCCGGCTGTCCATCAGGGTAGAAATTCATGGGGCCGCGCCCCATCAGCATCGGCATCAGGTCGCGGGCCACGCGCTGTTGCGCCTGCAATTCAGGGAAGATGGCGCAGCGTTCGGGAAGGAGGTTGGGACGCTGGTAGCTGCTTAGAATCTCGCGTAGGACTTCCCGCCTTTTTTCAGGTGTAAAAGAGTAGTTGATGAAGTTGCTGGTGAAGACCACCGCGATCCAGCCGGACAACTCGGGTGTGAAATACGCGTCCTCGGCCCATTTCTGGAACGCCTGCAAATGCTCTGGCGTGAGCAGGGCAGGGCCTTGCTCCGCGTCACGGATACCGGAAAAGACGCACAGACCCGCCAGCGCCGCGTCCATCAGCGGGTAATCCGTCCAGCGCAGGCCGAGCGTCGAGGGGGGCGAGAGGATACTTGGCATGGGAAACCTCCAGAGCAATTGTTGCGAGCAGAAGCGTCACAAGGTGACGGCAAGCGAGAGATGAATTCTCCTCACCCTACCGGACCTCTGTTCTTCGGGTGTCCACATTTCTGCCAGGCAACATCGTCTCCCAGTGACGCCCTCCCCCTCTAGACTCCCCCCATGCTCCCCCTTGACCTCTCCTTCGCCGTCCTGCGCGTGACCCTGCGGGCGCTGGAACCGGTGCATCTGCCGCCCTTTCCCGGCTCCAAGCTGGAGGGTGCGTTCGGGCGGGCGCTCTACCGGCTGGCCTGTACACAGCCGCAGCGCGAGACGTGTCAGGGGTGCCCCCTCCAGACCATCTGCCCCTACGGCCTGAGCTATGCGCCCCGGCTGCCGGAGGGAATGCAAGTGTCGTCGCTGGGCACGCCGCCGCGCCCCATCATTTTCCGGGTGGCGTACGGCGAGGAACAGTGGCTGGACGCGGGGGAGACGCTGACTTTCGGGCTGGTGGTGGTGGGCCATGCGGTCACGCAACTGCCGTACCTGCTGGCAGCCCTGCGCGAAGTGGGCCGGGAGGGGCTGGGGCGCACGCGGGGGCGGCTAGAACTGGAGGAGGTGCGGAGCGTGCAGCCTTATACGGGAGAGGAGGTCACGCTGCTGCGGGGCGCAGACGTGGGGGTAAACCTCTCGCCCCTCCTGCTGCGGGCCGGGGAATTGCCGCCCGTCCTGGGGGAAAGACTGCGTCTGCATCTGCGTTCGCCGCTGCACATCAAGGCGGGCGGGCAGATGGCGGGACACCTCCATTTTCCCGTCCTGCTCAGAGCCTTGCAGCGGCGGATGGGCAACCTGGAGCAGATTCATGGTGGCGCGACCAGCCGGGGGGCCGACTTCACGCGGCTGCCGCTGCTGGCCCGTGACGTGGAAACCGTCCGGCAGGACCTCCGCCTTGTCTCGCAACTCCGCAAGGGCAGCCGCCCACAGCAGAAAACGAATATGGAGGGCCTGGTGGGCACCGTGGAGTACCGGGGTGATTTCACACCCTTCGCCTCCCTGCTGCGCTCCGGTGAGCAGCTTGGTGTGGGCAAATGGGCTCATTTCGGCGCGGGCCTGTACGACCTGGAGGCCGCGGGATGACCCTCACACGCAAGCGAGAGTAGGGGCGCGGGTTGCTGCGGCTGATCGCCCTGCTGAGGAGTGAAGGTCGGGGGGTTCTCCAGACGTAGGAAAGCCCGGCACGTTCCTTTCTGGCGCAACCGCAGCACACGCCAGAAGCTCAAGAGGAGCCCCACTGGTTTCTGTGGGGTTCCGGCAGGACCGCTTCCCGGCAGCGACTGCCGGGGGACGATGGATTGCGGCGTTACTCACACAGAGACGCTGCCCCCGCTTCTCTCCTGGCCCGGCTCCGGTAGACTGGAAATCAGCTTCACCTGATGAAATTCACCTTTGTCCTCGTTCCCCAGGAGGTTTCCCGTGACCCAGACCCTGCAACTCCCCGCTGGCATGACGCTGAGTGCGCCCGTTGAGGAGGCGTACGCCGAGATTCTGACGCCCGAGGCCTTGGCTTTTGTGGCTGAGCTGCACCGGCGCTTCGACGCCCGGCGACGGGAGCTGCTCGCCGCGCGGGAGGAGCGGCAGGAGCGGCTGGACGCGGGAGAGCTGCCCGACTTCCTGCCCGAGACGGCCCATATTCGTGCCGGAAGCTGGAAGATCGCGCCGCTTCCCGCAGACCTTCAGGACCGCCGGGTGGAGATCACCGGCCCGGTCGACCGCAAAATGATCATCAACGCGCTCAACAGCGGCGCGCGCATGTTCATGGCCGACTTCGAGGACGCCAGCAGCCCCACCTGGGCGAACATGGTGGAGGGGCAGATCAACCTGCGCGACGCTGTGCGCGGCACCATCCACCTCGAGCAGGGCGGCAAGCAGTACCGCCTGAACGACAGGGTGGCGATGCTGCTCGTGCGTCCGCGCGGCCTGCATCTTCCGGAAAAGCACGTGACGGTGGACGGCGAGACGCTGAGCGGTGCGCTCTTTGACTTCGGGCTGTACGCCTTCCACAATCTGCCGGAGCGCCTCCGGCAAGGCACGGGCACCTACTTCTACCTGCCCAAGCTGGAAAGCCACCTCGAGGCGCGCTGGTGGAACGATGTGTTTACCTTTGCCGAAGACACCCTGGGCGCGGCGCGCGGCACCATTCGCGCCACGGTCCTGATCGAGACGATCCTCGCGGCCTTCGAGATGGACGAGATCCTCTACGAGCTGCGCGAGCACTCGGCGGGGCTAAACAGCGGGCGCTGGGACTACATCTTCAGCTACATCAAGAAGTTCCGCAATCACGCCGACAAGATTCTGCCCGACCGCGCCCAGGTCACGATGGCGGTCCCGATGATGGCGAACTACTCCAAGCTCGCCATCCAGACCGCCCACAAGCGCGGCGCTCCGGCGATCGGCGGCATGAGTGCCTTTATTCCGGTGAAGAACGACCCCGAGGCCAACGCACGCGCCTTCGCCCAGGTCCGCGCCGACAAGGAACGCGAGGCGACCAACGGCCACGACGGGACCTGGGTCGCGCACCCCGGCATGGTGGGGCTGGCCACCGAGGTCTTTGACGAGCTGATGCCTGCTCCGAACCAGATCGACTCGGGCAAGCAGGCAGACCTGAAGGTGACGGCGGCAGACCTGCTCACCCCGCCCGAGGGGGCCGTGACCGAGGCGGGCGTGCGGACAAACATCAGTGTCGGCGTGCAGTACCTGGCAGCCTGGCTTCAGGGCCGCGGCGCGGTGCCCATTCACAACCTGATGGAAGACGCGGCGACCGCCGAGATCAGCCGCGCCCAGCTCTGGCAGTGGCTGCACCACCGCGTGCGGCTGGAGGATGGCCGCACCCTCACCCCCGAGCTGCTCGAGCAGCTCTTTGGCGAAGAGCTGGGCAAGCTGGGTCCTGACTATGCCCATGCCGGACAGCTCTTTAGGGACATTGCCACCCGCTCGCCGCTCGCCGAGTTCCTGACCCTGCCCGCCTACCGGGAACTCGCTTGAGGCCGGTCCAGGGGACAGGCCCCAGGCGAGCGCGCTACCCTCTTCTGAGATGACCACGCCCGCACGCCACAAACCCGGCCGCGCCCGCAGCGGCGAAACGAGCAGCGTCCGCACCCTGGAGCGCGGGCTGACCGTCCTGCTCGCGCTCAAGGACCTGCGCCGCGCCCCCCTCAGCCAGCTCGCGCGGCAGGTCGGACTGTCGGTGAGCACGACCTACCGCCTGCTCGAGACCCTGCGGCAACAGGGCTTTGTCGAGTGGGAGGAGCAGACCGGGATGTTCAGCGTGGGGCTGCGGGCCTATCAGGTGGGTCTGGCCTTTGCGGAACGCAACAGCCTGATGGCGGCGGCCCAACCCGAGATGGACGCCCTGGTGGCCGAGCTGAACGAGACGGTCAACCTCGCCGTGCTGTATGGCGACGAGGCCGTCTATGTCCATCAGGTGGAGGGGCGACAACTCGTGCGGATGTTCGCGCAGCTCGGCGAGAGTGCGCCGCTTCACGCCTCGGGGGTGGGCAAGGTGCTGCTCGCCTGGCGACCCGAGGAGGAAGCTCGCCAGAAACTCGGTGAAGGCCCCTTCACGGCCTATACGCCCCGTACCCTCACCACCCTCCCGGCCCTGCTGGAGGAACTGGCGCGGGTACGCGAGCAGGGCTACAGCCTGGACGACGAGGAACGCGAACTGGGGGTGCGCTGCGTGGCCGTGCCCGTGCGGGACCAGTCGGGCCAGGTCGTCGCCTCCCTCAGCGTCTCTGCGCCCACCTCCCGCCTGACCCGCGAGCAGATCGGGGCCGTGGCCGAACGGATGGGGCGGGCGGCGGGTCAGGTCTCGGCGCGGTTGGGGTGGGGGGAGTCCGCTTAGGTTCTCCCGGTTCCTGTTGGGGGCGCTACCTTCCACCTTCCTTAGGAAGATGATGGACAGGTGAAAAATTTCCTGTAAGATTTCTGTGACACCACAGCAGGACAATAAGGAGGATAGGTATGCGACGTCGTGCATGGACCACCCTTGGGCTGTTGACACTCACGCTTCTCAGCGCGTGCTCAACCACCACCCCTTCCGGGCTTCCGTCCCAGGGGAATCAGGTCACCCCCCGCTACGACTACGTGGCCACCGTCAGCCTGCGCGCCGGTGAAACCCCGCAGGCGCTTGCCCAGGCCGTCGGCGGCGAAGTCATCGAAGGGGACACCGCCTGCTCCGCTGGGGCGAGCGGGGGCTGCACCGCCCTGCTCGGCCTGAACGGCAGTCTGAAGCCCCTCTCGGCCCTGCAGGCCCTCGGTGGCCGCAAGGTTCATGTCGAAGCCAACAGGGACGTCATCAGTGGTGGCGGCAAGATGACCGCGAAGATGAACGGGGTCATTGGCATCTGGGCCGGGGGTGTTATTGGCATCTGGGCCGGGGGAGCCCAGTCGTCATTGCCCGAAAACGCCGCCCTCTGGGAGAAGATCAACCTCGCCCAAGCCCAGCGTCTCGCCCCGAACCTCGGCGCGGGCGTGACGGTGGCGGTCATCGACACGGGGATCGACCTGCAACACCCGGCGTTCCAGGGGGCGCTCTCCGATCCCTCGACCTGGCGTGACTTCTACAGCGGCGACGCGAGCCCGCAGGAGGAGGGCACGGCCGGTCAGGGCGGCTACGGACACGGCACGAATGTGGCCGGCATCGTCCTGCAGATCGCCCCGGGGGCCAAAATCATGCCGCTGCGTGTCCTCGGGCCCGACGGCTCTGGCGACGCCCTGATGGTCGCGCGGGCCATCGAGTGGGCAGCCGAGAAGGGGGCACAGGTCATCAACCTCAGCCTGGGCACCACCGAGAATTCCCAACTCATTCAGAACGCCATCGACAAGGTCACGGCCCAAGGCGTCCTGGTGACGGCTTCGGCGGGCAACAGCAACCTCAACCGAATCACGTACCCGGCGGCGAACGCCACCCAGGCGGGCAGCGGAGCGTACTTCCTCAGCGTAGGGAGTGTCGACCTGTCGGACGCGAAATCCAGCTTCTCGAACTACGCGAGCACGCTGGAGATCGTCGCTCCCGGCGAGAACGTGTACGCCCCCGCACCGGACGGCCGGATGGCGGCTTGGAGCGGCACCTCGATGGCGGCCCCGATGGTGGCGGGTGGGTTGGCCCTGGCCCTCGGGCAGAAGCAGAGCTTGGCCCGTGCCGAGGTCACCGCTAGGATGGCGGACAGTGCGTTTGATGTCTACAGCAACAGTGCCAACGACGCCTACAAGGGTATGTTGGGAAGTAAGGGCCGTCTTGATCTGGCGGCGTTCCTGGAGAACGTCCTTCAGAACTGAATGCGACACGTGCCGTGACTGCTGACCACCCTCGGCCTGATTGTCCTCTGCCAGGGGCGACCCCTATGGCCCGCATCGAAGCGCTGCAGCAGGCCATCCACGAAACCCTTAAGGCAGATCCCGCCCAGGCCGCGTCACTGGCACGGAGTTGTTGGGCCCTCGTTCGGGAGGGCGACTCTCCCTACCATCAGGCGAGCACCGCGCTTCTTCTCGGACGCGCGCTTCTCGCCTGTTCTGAGCTGCCCGCCGCCCTCCAAGAACTGCAGCTCGCGGCCAGCCTCTACGGCGGCCTCAAAGACGAACTGGGTCAGGCCGAAGCCGAGTGCTTCACCGGAAAGGTCTACCTGAACCTGGGCCAGTTTGAGAAGGCCCAGCATGTCCTGCAAGCTGCCATCGCGCGCACAGAACCCCTGGCCACCTCCCGGGCGCGAACGGTGCAGGCGACGGCCCTCAACCACCTTGCCGGTGCCCTGCACCAGCAGGGGCAGGCGGGAGAGGCCCTGCACCTGCTGCACCGCGCGCTTCGCCTCTGGCAACAGGAAGGCGATGTCACGGGGCAGGTGCAGTGCTTGATCAATATCGGCCATGTTCAGATGTGGTTTGGACAGTATGGGGAAGCCGTTCGCACCCTGTCCAACGCTTACCGGCTGTACCAGACCCAACCCCAGGACGCCAACACCGAAGCCTCCATCCTGCATAATTTGGCCACCGTCCACCATCTGAGCGGGGACAACGAGCTCGCCATTCAGGTGCTCGAATCGGCCCACCGGGTCGCTCTGGCCGGGGCGAACAAATATGTCCTGGCGACGGTTCTCCTGAACCTGGGTGGATTTTGTCTCGAAGCCAAAAAATACGACCGAGCGCAGAACTACATCGAACAAGCCCTAGAGCTCAGCCGCGACCTCGGGTATCAGGTCGGTGAGCTCCAGGCCCTCGATACCCTGGGCTCGCTGCACGAACAGATCGGCCAGCCCGAACAGGCCTGTGCGATGCACCAGGAGGCCCTGAGTATCGCCCTGGCGATCGGTTCCACCCAGGGAGAGCTCAATGCCCGGCTGCACCTGGGCCGCCTGTACCTCAAGAGGGGACAAGTCCCCAACGCCCTGCGGGAGTTGCAGACGACCCTCGACCTGGCGGTTCATTCGGAGTTTCCCAAAGAGGCGGCCGCCGCTCACGAAGCGCTGGCGACCCTCTTTAAGCGGGAAGGGCAGTACCTGGAGGCGCTTCACCACAGCGAGGCGCTGCGTCAGATCGAACGCGAGCTCTTCCATACCGAACGCGACCGGCAGACCCGCAACCTGACCATTCAGTTTGAGGTGGAACGGGCGCGGCACGACGCGGACGTGTACCGCATGCGGACCGAAGTGGAACAGGAGGCCCGGCATGCGGCGGAGATGCAGGTGCGGGAGCGCACCGAAGAGCTGGCCCGCGCACAGCACGAGGTGGTGACTCGCCTGGCGATCGCGGCGGAGTACCGCGACGACAGCACGGGCGAGCACACCCGGCGTGTGGGCCGGATTGCCGCACAGATCGCACGGGCGCTGGGCTGGTCAGAACAACAGGCGAGCACGCTGGGGATCGCGGCCCGCCTCCACGACGTCGGCAAGATCGGAATTCCCGACAGCATCCTGCTCAAGCCGGGTAGGCTGAATGCGGAAGAGTACGCACAGATGCAGCGGCATACCCTGATAGGTGCCCGCATCCTTTCGGGGGGGCGCTCGGAGCTGCTGCGGCTCGCCGAGGAGATTGCCCTCACGCACCACGAGCGTTGGGACGGCCAGGGGTACCCGCAGGGCCTTCAGGGTGAGACGATTCCCCTCAGCGGGCGGATTGTGGCGGTCGCGGACGTCTATGACGCCCTGACCCAAACTCGACCCTACAAGCGCGCCTGGACGCACGAGGAGGCTTTGCGGGAACTGCAGAGGCAGGCCGGCGCCCAGTTTGATCCCCGGGTTGTCTCGATCGCGCTTGATGTGCTGCCCGAGTTGACTCGCCCAGGGTCTGCTCCTCGCCCTTCCAGCATGCTCGACGACCCGTCCTTCCTTCAGGACGACGCCTCACAGGTTCTGTCGGTCTTCGAGCAGTTGCTCGCTGAACGCAAGCAAGAACTCAACCTGACGCAATGGAAGGCGGAAGTGGAGGGGCCACGCGAGTAGGTGGCGCGGCAACTTATCTGAAATCCGTCCTCGCAGGGGCAACTTCCCGAAAAGCGGCGCTCTCTAGATGGACCAGCAGCTTGAGAGCGAGGCGCTCGAGCTCCTGCGTTTCTTCGGGCGTCAGGACCGACAGGATATGCCGTTCGTTCGCGAGGTGCGGGGTCAGGAGAGCCTCGACGAGGGTACGGCCCGCCGCAGTGAGCCGCACTCGAAAGGAACGGCGGTCGTCGGGGCAGGCCTGCCGCTCGACCAGCCCTTTGGCCAGCAGGCGGTCAATGCGGTTGGTCATGGAGGGGCCGGTGATGGCCGTGAGTTCGGTGAGCTGCTTGGGGGTGAGGCCCGGCGGCGGTGCCGAGCGGTAGAGCGTGACCAGCAGGTCCCAACTCGCGGCATTGATGCCCGACGGCAGGTGGGTGCGCTCGATCTGCCGGCTGAGAGCGGAATGCAGGCGGCTGAGGGTGACCATCAGCAGCATGGGATGGATGTCCAGGCCAGGAGCGACCTGCGCCCAGTCACGGCGAATACGCTTCAGGAAGTCGGGAGTCTTGGAAGAAGGCATGGTGGTCGTGGGGAAGCGGCCTGAGCGTAGCACGGTGGGAAGGGCTCCGCCCGCTGCCGGTGGGCCGTTCTCTACTCTTTTTACAAGATAAAAAACATCTTCACAGCTTGACAGAAAGCGTGCTGCTTCCTACGATGGGTCCACTCAAATACATAGAAGTCGAAGGAGTTGGACCGTTGGCCGCATTGACCGCCCCGTCTCTCTGGCGTGCACAAGCCGCGCCACCCCTCTCAGGAGGTCAGCATGCCCCGAGGAACCGTGCCTGTTGGGTCCTCCCCCCACCCCGTTGACGAAGTGCTGCCCCCGGGGCGGATGGTCGCTTTTGGCCTCCAGCATGTGCTGAGCATGTACGCCGGGATCATCGCGGTGCCCTTGGTGCTGGCCTCGGCCATTGGCCTTCAGCCGGATCAAATTGTGCGGATCGTCAACGCCAGCTTCTTTATGTGCGGCGTCGCCACCCTGATCCAGACCATCGGCTTCCCCGGCTTTGGAGCGCGGTTACCCATCGTGCAGGGCACGACGTTCGCGGCGCTCGCGAGCATGATCCTGATCGGTCAGCAGTACGGTCTGCCCGCCATCTACGGCTCGGTGATCGCGGCGGGGATCTTCACCGTGATCGTCGCCCCCTTTTTTTCTCGCCTGCTGCGCTTCTTTCCGCCGGTGGTCGCCGGAACGGTCATCACCGTGATCGGCGTGTCGCTGATGCCGGTCGCGATCCGTTGGGCGGGGGGCGGCAATCCGGCGGCCGAGACCTTTGGTGCCCCGGTCAACCTGGGCCTGGCGGCGCTGACCCTGCTGTTCGTGCTGCTGGTCACCCGCTTTTCTAGGGGCTTTTGGGGCCGTATCGCGGTGCTGCTGGGCCTGGTGTTCGGCACTGCCGCCGCGGCGCTGTTTGGTCAGGCGTCCTTTGCCACCGTAGGAACTGCTGCCGCCGTGGGCTTCACGCCGCCCTTCTTTTTCGGGACGCCCACCTTCCTCCTGGTTCCCATCCTGTCCATGGTCCTGGTCATGCTGGTCGTGATGGTCGAAACGACGGCCGACCTGCTTGCCATCGGCGAAATCACGGAGCGGCCCGTGACTGCTCAGGTCGTCGCGGATGGCCTGCGGGCCGACGGCCTCTCGACCGCGCTGGGTGGCGTGTTCAACGTGTTCCCCTTCACGGCCTTTGCGCAAAACGTCGGTCTGGTGCGCTTTACTGGGGTGAAGAGCCGCTTCGTGGTGGCCACTGCGGGTGTCATTCTGCTCCTGTTGGGCTTCTTTCCCAAGTTGGGGGCACTGGTGGCCTCCATTCCGCTGCCGGTGCTGGGCGGGGCGGGGCTGGTTCTCTTCGGCACGGTGGCTGCGGCCGGAATTCAGATCCTCTCCCGCGTGAACATGGCCGACACCCGCAACCTCACCATCGTGGCGGTCAGCATCGCCCTGGGGGTGATTCCGGCCACCGTGCCCACCCTCTACGAGAAGCTGCCGAGCTGGGCCGGCCTCTTTTTGGAAAGCGGCATCACTGCCGCCGCTCTGTCTGCCACCGTGCTGAATATCCTCTTCAACATCGTCAGCACCGGCAGCGAACGCCGCTCGTCCACCGCTGATGTGGCGGCCCACGCTCCAGAACTGGGGGACATCCATTGAATCGCCCACTCACCCTGGCCGAGGTGAATGCCCTCTCCCTCAAGGACTTCGTGCGCCACTTTGGCAGCGTGCTGGAACACAGCCCGCGCTACGCCGAGCGGGTGGGCGCAAGGCGTCCCTTCGGGAGCGTGGAGGCACTCGCCGCGGCCTTTGCCCAGGTTGTCCTAGAGGACACGCCCGCAGAGCAGCTCGCGCTGATTCGCGCTCACCCCGACCTCGCCGGTAAGGCCGCTCGGGCCGGAGAAGTCACCGCCGAATCTGCCGCCGAGCAGGCCTCTGCTGGTCTAGACCGCCTTTCCGACGAGGAATACGCCGAGTTTCACCGCATCAACGCGGCCTACCACGCCAAGTTTGGTATGCCGTTTGTCGTCTGCGTGCGCGAGAACACCAAGGACACCATCCTGCGTGGGGCAGCCTCGCGCCTTCAAAACAGCCCGTCAGCAGAGCGGGAAACCGCCCTGCGGGAAATCGGCAAGATCGCACGGCTCAGAGTTCTCGACCTGGTGCGCCAGGAGGCATAAGGAGCAGGAATATGACGCAGACCCAGCCCACGGTCAGCGCCCGTCTCGGCGCGAACAACTACGGAAAAGCCGAAGTCAACCTGATGAAGGTAAGGCGGGACACCCCGCGTCATGAGGTCCGCGAGCTCCAGGTACGGGTGGCGATGACGGGCGACTTCGACGCGGCCCATACTCGGGGAGACAACACCGACCTGATCGCCACCGACACCGTACGCAACACCATCTACGGCCTGGCCAAGGAAGGGTTTGGGAGCAGCCCTGAGGAGTTCGGCAAGGAGCTGATCGCCCACTTCGTGCGGACTGGACCCAAGGTGACGGGCGGCTTCATGGAGTTCACCGAGTACCTCTGGGAACGTCTCCAGGTCGGCGGCGAGGGTCACAACCACGCCTTTGTGCGCCAGATGCCCAGGCGCACGGGCCGGGTGGAGAGTGAAGACGGGCAGACCTTTCGGGTCACCTCGGGCCTGGAAAACCTCTACGTCCTCAAGACCACCGAAAGCGGCTGGGCGAACTACCTCTTGAATGAGCGCTTCACCACCCTGCCCGAGACGCACGAGCGCTTGATGGCCACCTTTGTGACGGCGAGGTGGGAATATAACGAAAGTCAGGCGGACTACGACGCGGTGTGGCAGCGGGTCTACCGTCAGCTCCAAGAGACCTTCACCGACCACTACTCGCCCAGCCTCCAAAACACCCTGTTCCGGATGGGTCAGGCGGTCCTCACCCGCTGCCCCGAGATCTCGCGCATCTGGCTGCAAATGCCCAACAAGCATCACCTGCAGTACAACCTGGAGCGCTTCGGCCTCTCCAACAACCTGGAGATCTTCCACGTCGACCCCGAGCCCTACGGCCTGATGGAAGCCTGGGTGGAGCGCGCCGGATGAGCGGGCATGCGGGCCTCACGACACACGTGCTCGATACAGCCCGGGGCCGCCCCGCCCAGGGAGTCCGGGTGGAGCTCTATGCCGTGGACGGCGCAGAACGCCGCAAGCTGACCGAGGCGGTGACGAACCGCGACGGGCGCACCGACACACCCCTCATCGAGCGCGGGAGCCTGCACCCGGGGACCTATGAGCTGGTGTTCCACGTCGCCCCCTACTTCGAAGGCTTTGAGGCCGCCCCCAGCGTTCCCTTTCTGGACCTGGTCACGCTGCGCTTTACGGTGGGGGACGCCTCCGGGCACTACCACGTGCCGCTGGTGATGACCCCCTGGTCCTACGCCACCTACCGCGGCAGCTAGAACTTGGCCCCTAAACCACGGCGCCCTACTTGTCAAGGGACAACTTTGGGGCTACCATTCACCCAACAACAATCCAGACCACTGTTCTGCATGGATAACCAGCGGTCCGCCTCGTGCGTCAACCATGCGCCTGACCCATACGGTCGGGTGTGGGGACGCGGGACGGACCGCTTTCCGTTCGGTGTGTGGGGTGATCAGCCGCCCCCGCCGCAAAGGAGACGATATGGACAGCATCACCCTCACCGTAAACGGCGTGCCGCGGCAGGCCCGTGACGTGCGCCCCCACCTGACACTGCTCAACTGGCTGCGCGATCAGGGCCTGACCGGCTGCAAGGAGGGCTGTGCCGAAGGCGAATGCGGCGCGTGTGCAGTCTTGCTCGCCCGCCCTACGGAAGACGGCGGGACGCGCCTGACGGCGGTGAACGCCTGCCTCGTGCTCCTCGCCACCCTGAACGGCCAGGAGGTCATCACCGCCGAGGGGCTGGGGGCACCCGGCGCCCTGCACCCGGTTCAGCGCGAACTGGCGTTCCGCGGCGGCTCGCAGTGCGGTTACTGCACCCCCGGCTTCGTGATCAGCATGGCCGCGGAGTACTACCGCGAGGACCGGCCCGCGGGGGAGTTTGACCTTCACGCCCTGAGCGGCAACCTGTGCCGCTGCACCGGCTACCGCCCGATTGCGGACGCGGCAAATGCCCTGGGCGGCGTGGCTGAGCATGACCCCTTCGCCCAGCGCCGCAAGGAGCCCGCGCCCTCCCCACAGGCCACCCATCTGACGACGCCTGACGGCGAGTTCTACCGCCCCACCACGCTCGCCGGAGCGCTGGACCTGCTCGCTGCCTTCCCCGGTGCGCTGCTCCTCGCGGGCGGTACGGACTGGGGCGTGGAGGTGAATCTTCGCCACAGCCGCGCGCGCGTCACCATCGCCATCGACCGGCTGCCCGAGCTGCAAACCCTGACCTGGCGGGACGACCATGTGGAGATCGGGGCGGCTCTTCCTCTCTCGGAGCTCGAGCGGCGGCTGGCAGGGCAAATTCCTCTGCTTGGCGAACTTTTCCCCCTCTTCGCCTCGCGCCTGATTCGGAACAGCGCCACCCTGGGCGGCAACCTGGGCACGGCCAGCCCGATCGGGGACAGCGCCCCCGTGCTTCTCGCGCTGGGGGCACGGGTGGTGCTGGCCTCGGCGGCGGGTGAGCGTGAGGTGCCCCTCGAAGGCTACTTCACCGGCTACCGCCAGACGCAGCGCCGCCCGGATGAACTGATCCGCGCCGTTCGGATTCCGCGGCCCCTCGCGCCCCTCACGGGATTCTACAAGATCGCCAAGCGCCGCTTTGACGACATTTCCAGCGTGGCGGTCGCCATCGCGCTGGACCTCGAGGGCGACGTGGTGCGCTCCGTCCGGATCGGGCTGGGCGGCGTGGCAGCGACGCCGCTGCGCGCCCGTGCCACCGAGGAGGCCCTGACCGGCCAGCCCTGGAACGAAAAGGCGGTGCGTGAGGCTGCCCGCCTTTTGCGCGGCGAGGGGACCCCCCTCGACGACCACCGCGCCTCGGCAGCCTACCGCGCGGCGATGCTGGAACAGACGCTCCTGAAATTCTTCTTCGAGGGAGCAGCCCAGGAGGTGACCCTATGACCAACCACACAGCGGCCAGCCTGCATGAACGTCCTCCGGTCGGTGCGGTGGGCGAGCCCCTGCCGCACGAGAGTGCCGAGCTGCACGTGACGGGGCAGGCCCTCTACACCGACGACCTCACCGGGCGCTTCAAAGACGTGCTGCACGCCTGGCCGCTTCAGGCACCCCACGCCCATGCTCGTGTGACCCGTCTGAACGTGGCGCCCGCCCTCGCGGTGCCGGGCGTCGTTCGCGTGCTCACCGCAGGGGACGTGCCCGGTGTGAACGACGCGGGAGTCAAGCACGACGAGCCCCTTTTCCCGACCGAGGTGATGTACCACGGTCACGCGGTCTGCTGGGTGCTGGCCGAGACGCTGGAGGCCGCGCGGTTGGGCGCCCTGGCGATCGAGGTGGAGTATGAAGCCCTTCCCGCCATCGTGACGGTGCAGGAGGCCATCGCCGCCCAATCCTTCCAGGGCCACTCGTCCACCCTGCGCCGCGGTGACGTGACTCTAGGCTTTGCAGAAGCGGCCCATCTCTTTGAGGGCGAATTCGAGATGGGCGGCCAGGAGCACTTCTACCTGGAGACGAACGCGGCGCTCGCCTACGTGGACGAGGGGGGACAGGTGTTCGTCCACAGCTCCACCCAGCACCCCACGGAGACGCAAGAGATCGTGGCCCACGTGCTGGGGCGCGCCAGCCACGAGGTCACGGTGCAGTGCCTGCGGATGGGGGGCGGCTTTGGTGGCAAGGAGATGCAGCCGCACGGCTACGCGGCGGTGGCGGCCCTCGGTGCGGTGCTCACGGGCCGCCCGGTCCGCCTGCGCCTCAGCCGCACTCAGGACATCACCCTGACCGGCAAGCGCCACCCCTTCCACGCCCGCTGGAAGGTGGGTTTCGACGCGAGTGGCCGGCTGCTCGCCCTCCAGGCGACCCTCACCTCCGATGGCGGCTGGAGCCTTGACCTCTCCGAGCCGGTGATGGCCCGCGCCCTGTGCCACATCGACAACGCCTACCACATTCCGCACGTCGAGGTGCACGGGCAAATCGCCAAGACGAACAAGACCTCACAAACCGCCTTTCGCGGCTTCGGCGGGCCGCAGGGCATGCTGGTGATCGAGGATATCCTGGGCCGCTGCGCGCCGCTGCTCGGCCTCGAACCCCACGAGCTGCGCCGCCGCAACTTCTACCAGCCCGGCGAGAGCACCCCCTACGGCCAGCCGGTGCGTCACGCCGAGCGCCTGCACGAGGTGTGGGACAGGCTGCTGCAGACCTCTGACTTTGCCGCGCGGCAGGCGGAGGTGCGGGCCTTTAACGCTGCGCACCCGCACGTCAAGCGGGGTCTGGCGATCACGCCGGTCAAGTTCGGCATCTCCTTTAATTTCACGGCCTACAACCAGGCGGGGGCCCTCGTCCACGTGTACAAGGATGGTTCGGTGCTGATCAACCACGGCGGCACCGAGATGGGCCAGGGGCTGCACACCAAGATGCTCCAGGTGGCCGCGACGGCGCTGGGCGTGCCCCTGAGCTGCGTGCGGCTGGCGCCCACCCGGACCGACAAGGTGCCCAACACCTCGGCAACGGCGGCCTCAAGCGGAGCTGACCTCAACGGTGGGGCGATCAAGGACGCCTGCGAGCAGATCAAGGCGCGGCTTGCCGCGGTGGCGGCGGGGCGCTTTGGCGTATACGTTCATCCGCAGGACGTGCGTTTCGAAAAGGGCTGGGTCTTTCCCCTGGGCCACCCCGAGCGGGGAATGAGCTTTGCGCAGCTCGTCCATGACGCCTACCATGCCCGAACGCAACTGTGGGCGGCGGGCTACTACCGCACCCCCGGCCTGCACTGGGACCGCGAGCGGATGCAGGGCGAGCCCTTCAAGTATTTCGCCTACGGGGCTTCTGTGAGCGAGGTGGAGGTGGACGGCTTCACCGGGGCTTACCGCCTGCGCCGGGTGGACATCCTGCACGACGTGGGTGATAGCCTTTCGCCCCTGATCGACCTGGGGCAGGTGGAGGGCGGCTTTGTGCAGGGCGCGGGCTGGCTGACCCTCGAAGACCTGCGCTGGGACACCTCGCCGGGCCCCCAACGCGGTCGCCTCGCCACCCAGGCGGCGAGCACCTACAAGCTGCCGAGCCTTTCGGAGATGCCCGAAGTCTTCAACGTGGCCCTGCTCGAACGGGCCACAGAGAGCGGCGTGGTGTACGGCTCCAAGGCAGTGGGCGAGCCGCCACTGATGCTGGCCATCAGCGTGCGCGAGGCGCTGCGGCAGGCGGCGGCGGCCTTTGGGCCGGAGGGGCGCACGACGGAACTTCCCAGCCCAGCCACGCCCGAGGCGGTGTTCTGGGCGCTCGCTGCGGCCCGTCAGAACGCGGCCCGAACGCAAGTGGCGGGGCTGACGTGACCTGGCTGGACGCCGTGCAGGCGCTGACGGAAAGGGGAGAGGCGGGCGTTCTCGTCACCGTCGCGGCGGTACGCGGCCACGCCCCGCGGGAGGCGGGGGCCAAGATGGTTGTGAGCCGCACCGCTACCTGGAGCAGCGTGGGCGGCGGCAATCTGGAGGCGACCGCCGTCGAGCGTGCCCGCGCCCTGCTCGCTTGCGGGGCAAACGCACCCGAGCTGCTCACCCTGCGTCTCACCGACCGCGCCGCGAACGAGTACGGTCGCCAGTGCTGCGGTGGGGAGGTGACCCTCCTGCTGGAGCCCCTGCGAACAGTCCGCCCGCACCTTGCGCTTTTCGGCGTGGGACACGTAGGGTTTGAACTCGCGCATCTTCTCGCGCGCTTGGAGGTGAACCTGCATCTGATTGACTCGCGGGCGGCGCTGCTTGCTCCCGAGCGCCTGGCCGAGCTGGGTACGGGAGCCGCTCGCCTGCACGTCCAGCACGCGCCCATTCCCGAGCTCGCGCTGGCCGAGCTGCCCGCTGGCAGCCACATCGTCATCCTGACCCACGACCACGCCGAGGACGCTGCCCTGTGTGACGCTGCCCTGCGCCGCTCTGACCTGGGCTTTATCGGGCTGATCGGGTCGCGGGTGAAGTGGGCGCGCTTCCGCGAGCAGCTTCGGGCTCTGGGTCACTCGGAGGCGGACCTCGCGCGCATCACCACACCCATCGGTATCCCCGGCCTGCGCGGCAAGAGCCCAGCCATCATCGCCCTCAGTGTGGCCGCGCAGCTTGGGCAGGTGCTCGAGTCCGCCGCCTTCTCTCCCGCCCCTCAGAGGACCCCATGACGCTCTACCGCGCCACCTTCATGCACACGCCCGAAAACCCCTTCAGCACCCCGGACGCCTTGCGGGTTCAGGAGGACGGAGCCCTGCTCGTCGAAGAGGGCCGCATTCTCGCCAGCGGTTCCTATGCCGAGGTGCGAGTGCTCCAGCCCCGTGCCGAGGTGGTCGACCTGCGCGGCGGCATCCTGCTGCCCGGCTTCATCGATACCCACGTGCACTACCCGCAGGTGCGGGTGCTGGGCGGCCTGGGCATGGAGCTGCTCGAATGGCTCGACCAGAATACGCTGCCCGAGGAGGCGCGGCTCTCTGACCCGGCCTACGCCCGCGCGGTCGCCCGCGAGTTCCTGTCCGCGCTGGCTGCGAACGGCACAACCACTGCGCTTGTGTTTGGCAGTCACTACGCCTGCGCGATGGACGTGTTTTTTGAGGAGGCTGCCCGGACAGGCCTGCGGGTGGTGGCCGGGCAGGTCGTCGCTGACCGTTTGCTGCGACCCGAACTGCACACCACGCCCGAGCACGCCTATGCCGAGGGCAAGGCCCTGATCGAGCGCTGGCACGGTGTGGGCCGAATCCTCTATGCGGTTACGCCGCGCTTTGCCCTCTCGGCCAGCGAGGGCCTCCTCGACGCCTGCGGGGCGCTGATGGGCGAGTTTGAGGGGGTGCGCCTGACCAGCCATATCAACGAGAATCCGCGCGAGGTCGAGACGGTGTTGGCACTGTTCCCCAGCGCCCGCGACTACCTCGACCCCTACGAACGTGCTGGGCTCATTGGCCGCCGCAGCGTGCTCGCCCATAACGTCCACCCCACAGGCCGCGAGCTGGCGGCCATGGCCGCTCACCGCTGCGCGGTCGCGCACTGCCCGTGCAGCAATGCGGCTCTGGGAAGCGGCCTGTTTCCGCTGCGCCGCCACCTGGAAGCAGGCGTACACGTCGCGCTGGGCACCGATGTGGCGGGTGGAACCGGCTTCTCGATGCTCAAAGAAGGCCTCCAGGCCTACTTCATGCAGCAGCTCCTCGGCGCGGCGGGGGTGCCCCTGGGCCCCGAGAGGCTCCTGTACCTCGCCACCCGCGCGGGTGCCCAGGCGCTCGACCTGCACGAACTCACCGGAGACTTCAGCGTGGGCAAAGCCTTTGACGCTGTCTATCTGCGTCCCCCGGAGGGCACTCCCCTCGACATCGCGTGGCGCCACGCCGCCACGCCCGAGCGGGCCCTGGCTGCCCTCTTCACCCTGGGCACTGCACAGGACGTGGCTGGCGTGTGGGTGGCGGGAGAGGCTGTGTTCCGGGCCCAAGCCGCTTCACAGGAGGTGAGGTCCTGAAGAGCCCCTCTGGCACCCCACCCTAGATAACTTCGGTGTCAGAAGAGTGGTCTATAGAACAATTCGCAGTTGAGTTTGGTGTTTCTCTTCCGCCCGCTTCCGTGTTCCCCTTCAGGAGTCCTGCATGTCTGACGCTCCTCCGGCTCGTGCCCTTCCTACCTCCAGCCTCGACCGCTTCTTTGGCCTCAGCGCGCACGGTTCCACCCTCTCGCGCGAGGTTCGGGCGGGAATCACCACCTTCCTCACGATGAGTTACATCCTCTTCGTGAATCCGCAGGTGCTTTCGGCGGCCATCCAGGTGCCCAATGCCTTTGTGCAGCTGCTGATGACCACGGCCATCGCGGCAGCGTTTGGGTCCTTTGTGATGGGGCTGGTGGCCAAATACCCCTACGCGCAGGCCCCCGGCATGGGCCTGAACGCCTTTTTTGCCTATACGGTGGTGCAGGGCATGGGCGTGCCGTGGCAGACCGCCTTGGGAGCGGTGTTTCTCAGCGGCGTGCTGTTTGTGCTGCTCAGTGTCCTGGGGGCGCGGCAGGCGATCGTGCAGGCCATCCCGAACGCGCTGAAGTTCGCTATCACGGGCGGCATCGGGGCCTTTTTGGCCTTTTTGGGCCTGAAGAACGCCGGAATCGTGGTCGCCAACCCCGCGACGCTGGTGGGCCTAGGGTCATTGACGGCGGCGCCGGTGTGGCTGGCGCTGCTGGGCCTGATGATCACCGCCGTGCTGATGACCCGCCGGGTCACCGGTGCCATTCTGTGGGGCATTCTGGCCACCACCCTGATCGCCATCGTCACGGGTGCGGCGGTGTATCCGGGTGGGCCAAACGGCGCCCTGCGGCCCTTTCCCGGCTTCGAGGGCAGCTTTCTGGGCATTTTCGGCGCGCCGGTGTGGCCTGCGTCGCTGGTGGGCCAGCTCGATATTGCCGGAGCGCTCGGCCTGGGTCTGCTCAGTGTCGTCTTCACCTTTTTCTTCGTGGACTTTTTCGACGCGACCGGCACCCTGACGGGGCTCTCACAGCGCGCTGGCTTCCTGGACAAGAACGGCAACATGCCCCGTGCCCGCCGCCTCTTTGCCATGGACGGTCTGGCGGCGATGTTTGGAGCGTGGATGGGCACCTCCACCACCACGGCCTATGTGGAAAGTGCCGCGGGCATCGGTGAGGGCGGGCGCACCGGCCTCACTGCGGTCACGGTCGGCGTGCTGTTCCTGCTGGCCATGTTCCTGTGGCCGCTTGCCGCGGCGATTCCCGGTGCGGCCACCGCTCCCGCCCTAATTCTGGTGGGTGCCCTGATGATGGAAGGCATCCGGCACGTGGACTGGGACGACATCAGCGAGGGCCTCCCCGCCTTCCTGACAATCATCGCCATGCCGCTCACCTTTTCTATCGCCAACGGCGTCAGCCTGGGGGTCATCAGCTACTGCGCCATCAAGCTCTTCAGTGGCCAGGCCCGCCGTGTCAGTCCCATCCTGTACGTGGTGGCGGCCCTGCTGCTGGCGCGCTACATCTGGTTGATGGGCGAGTAGCTGTGCCTCCCGGTGTGCTCAAGACACTGGCTTGATCTCAGAAAGTGACGTGGAGCTGGACTCGATCCGTTGCTGCCGCAACTCGCTCACCTCCCGGGAGTCCAGGGCGTGGTCAGCCAGCACGATCGTCTGCGCCAGCAGCAGCAGGGAGGCAGCGACGCTGCTTCCCAGCGGCCGCGTACCGCGTTCGCTCAGCACAACCCCCCGCCGGCCATCACTCAGAATGAGGACTGTGGGGCCGACCAGGAGGCCAGCACTGTTCGGCGAGGCCCACGCCCTGGCCCGTGAGGCCATCAGTTCTGCCCGCCACTCGTCTGTCTGGCGGCTCGGCGCCTGCGCGCGGCCCTGACCGGCGAGCTGCTCGATCAGCTCCTGCACCATCCCGCCCTGCTGGTCATCGAGGTGGGTGAGCAGCCCGATCAGCACCTCGCGAGGCGCTTGGCTCTGCTGCCAGGCCTGCACCGCCGCCAGCAGGTCGGCGAGCTGGGGGCCTTCGGGGGGCAAATCGGTGGGGCGAGTCATTGGGCACCTCGGATAAGAAATATTGCGACACTATAGCTCAGCGGAGAAGTCGATCAGACCTCTTGGGAACGCAGAAGGCCAAGCGGGTCGGGTGGAACACGAGCGACTGGAGCGGGCGCGCGGAGATGGAAGCGGTGCTCAGAGGGCGCGAGGCGCAGAAGAAGAAAGGTGGTCGCCCTCATGGCCAGCGAGCATCAGGTTGCTCGGGAAAAAAGTCCTGGGGGCCAGCGGGACGGTCTACAGCATCATTGCTCTCGGCGTCTCGGAAATGCCGTGTGAGTGCTCCAAAAAAACAGCGCCGCCGGTACAGCGGCAAGAAAAAACGCCCTGAAGATGCAACTGCTGGTCAACGTGGCGATCCAGATGATCAGGGGCGTCGCCTTCTCCTTCGGCTTCATGCACGACCTGACGCTTTTCGCCGCTTCAAGGTGGGCTGCCCGTGGCAACGGCTCTGATCGGTGACGCCGAACGTTTAAAACACGCTCCAAGAAGCCAAAGAAGTCAGTGGGAACGCCTTTTACCTTAAGTTGTCAGGTACTGAGCGCCCGTTGGAACTGCTCATCCAAGTATGCTTTGAAAGCCTCCGGTTTGGCTTTTGCTCCCACGTCCTTGAGCACGATGCGGTGGTCCGGGTTCACGAGGACGAACGTCGGGTACACGCCCACGGCGTACTGCTCGTTGATCACGCCGCCCTTGTCCAGCAGGTTGCCGGGCTGGTCGTAGATGGCCCGGTCCGCGGGGTCGTCGGACTTCGCGTACCGGTCGATGATCACCAGCTCCACCGAAGCCTGACGACAGGCCTGCGCAACCTGCATGTCCACCAGGTCACACACTGTGCAGCCCCGCGTTCGGAAGTACAGCAGCGTGGGCCGCTCGGTGCTGAGGATCAGGCCCGGGGCGGCCGGAGCGGGCCGGCCAATCCAGCGGCGGGCGAGGGGCCTACTGGTCAGCACCGTCCACAGCCGGGGACTCGTAGGATCGTCCCGGACAACGTTACGCCTGATCGAAAGTGCCACGGGTCGCTCCGGTCAGAACCAGCAGATGGTGATGGTGAAGATCTTGACGCAGCCGACCTCCTGCGGGGTGACGTCTCCCCGCGCGAGGGCAAGCGTGGGGACGGTCATGGCCAGCACCGCCAGAGCAGTTCTCAAGTTCTTGTTCATGGGTCTCCTCAGAAGCAGTTGGTGATAAAGATGGGCCCGAGGCTGAGCGACCAGCACCCACCCTGGGCTTGGACGTCACCGCTGGCGAGGGCGACGTTGCTGCACATGAGTGCCGATATGAGGAGAACCGAACGGAGAGCTTTTTTCATACCAGCCTCTTGGAATGTGAATATGTAGGTGAGGGTACTCGTGGGGGACAAAGGGTATGCTCTTCGTCCCCCACCTTTTGTAGTGGCAGGTGGTTGAGCCCAAGGTAATATGCCGTTTTAGGCTAGTCAACAGGGGTTGCAAGTTGAAGGGGATGGCTCCGTCGCTATCATCATGAAGGGATGATGAGGCATGCTTCCCCAGCGATGTAGACGACGAGCCGTACCACTTCCTGCTGCCTGTCTGGCCCTGAGCCCCGAAGATGCCCCCATCCGCTGTGTGAAGTGCTGAGTTCCTACTGTGGATCAGCCGTACGGGAGCACGGTAGGACTGCCCGCCGCATCACTTCCCTCGCCTGGGATCGTGCGACCCTCAGGCACGGCGCTGGTTTGAAGCGCACTGCTTTAAGGCGGTGCATGATCTGCGCCTGTTCAGCCGAGCCCATCAACACCTTTCGAGCGGAATGGGTATAAGCTCAGGCCCATGACGAGCAGGCGAATGTTGGTGACGGGTGGCGCAGGCTTTATCGGCAGCCACGTGGTTGAGGCGGCGCTGGAGGCAGGTTGGGAGGTCGCGGCACTCGATGACCTCTCTTCCGGCCAGCGCGAAAACCTCCCCGAAGGCGTGCACCTGTTCGAGGTGGATGTGCGGGACGTACCGGCGGTGGAGGCGGCCTTTCAGGACTTCCGGCCCAGCGTGGTCAGCCACCAGGCGGCGCAGGCCAGCGTGAGTGTCAGCGTCCGCGAACCGGTGTTCGACGCTGAGGTGAACGTCATCGGGGGCCTGAACGTGTTGTTGGCCGCGCGCGCGCAGGGCGTGGAGCGGGTGGTCTTTGCCTCGACCGGGGGAGCCATCTACGGTGAGGTGCCCAGCGGAGCAGCCAGCGAGGAGACGCCCCCGCGGCCCTATAGCCCGTATGCCACCAGCAAGCTGAGTTTCGAGCACTACCTGGAAACCTTTCGGCAGCAGTACGGGCTGGAGTTCGTGATTCTGCGCTACGGCAATGTGTATGGGCCGCGTCAGAACCCGCACGGAGAAGCCGGGGTGGTGGCGATCTTCGCGGACCGAATGCTGGCCGGGCAACCCGTGCAGATCAACGCGATGCGCGAGCCGGGGGACGGCGGCTGCGTCCGCGACTACGTCTATGTGAGTGACGTTGCGCGCGCGAACCTGGCGGCGGCGCGGGGAGAGACGCCCCGGCTCCTCAACATCGGGACCGGGGTGGGAACGAGCACCCGGGAACTCGCCGAACAGCTCGCGGCGGCCCTGAACGTGCAGGCGGATTTGCGCCCCGCTCCTCCCCGCCCGGGTGACCTGGAGCGTTCGGTTCTTGACCCTTCGCGCTTCCAGGAGGTGCTGGGTGAGCCGCTGGGCCTCGAAGAGGGTCTGCGCCGCACGGCCTTGTGGGCCCGGGAACACCGCTGAGGCTCGGGCGGTTTCTCCCCTCATACACCCAGATAGGCCCGGATGATGTCCGGGTCACCCATCAGCTCGCGGCTCGGTCCCTCCTTGACCAGCCTGCCGAGCTCTAGAACGTAGGTGCGGTCGGTGACCTTAAGCACCTGCCGAACGTTTTGCTCAACCAGCAGGACGGTCAGGCCGAGCTCGCGCAGGGAGGCGATCACCCGCATCACCTCGGAGACGACCAGCGGTGCGAGGCCGAGAGAGGGCTCGTCCATCAGAAGAACTTCTGGCTCGCTCATGAGTGCCCGCCCGATGGCGACCATCTGCTGCTCGCCGCCGGAGAGGGCCGCCGCGGGCGTCAGGCGTTTTTCCGTGAGGCGCGGGAAGAAGTCGTAGACCTTCTGGAGGTTGGCGGCGCGGTGTGCGCGGGTCCGTGGGAGGTACGCCCCCATCAGCAGGTTCTCTTCGACCGACATCTGCCCGAAAAGCTGGCGGCCCATGGGCACGTGAGCGACGCCCAGATCAGTGATGCGGTGCGGAGGCACCCCGTTGAGGTTATGGCCGCGGTAGGTTGCGGTGCCCGCTCGGGCTTTTAACATCCCCGACAGCACCCGCAGGATGGTGCTTTTGCCGCTGCCGTTCCCGCCGACCAGGCCGACCAGTTCGCCCTTGTCCACGTGCAGCGAGACGCCGAACACCACCTGCACCTCACCGTAGGCGACCTCCAGGCCCTCCGCGTTGAGCACTCGGTCACGAATGGGGAGGGGGGCAGCTTGCGGCTGGACGCTAGTCATTCTCGTCTCCCAGATAGGCGCGGATCACGTCGGGGTGGGTGGCGACCGTCTGCGGCTCGCCCTCCGCGAGGAGCTCGCCGAACGCCATGCAGATCACGTGGTCCGAGAGGGTCATGATCACGTGCATGATGTGCTCGACCATCACGATCCCGAGGCCTGACCCCGCCAGCGTGCGGATGAGGGCCACCATCTCCTGTTGGGCGGGGGGGTTCAGGCCCGCGATGCTCTCGTCGAGGAAGAGCAGGCGGGGTTCGAGGGCGAGTGCCTTGGCGAGTTCCAGGCGGCGGCGGCGGGCCAGGTTCAGCTCGGCGGCGGGCTGGGTGGCTCGGTCGGCCAACCCCACGCGCTCGAGCACGGCATAGGCGCGGTCCTCCGCCGCTCGGCCCCGATGGTGCAGGAAGCTCGCGACCAGCACGTTTTCCAGCACGCTGAGGTCCTCGAAGGGCCGCTCGACCTGGAAGGTGCGGGCCATGCCCAGCCGTGCCCGCCCCTGCGGCGGCACATGGGTCACGTCGCGCCCGTCAAAGATGACCCGGCCCGCACTGGGGCGGACAAAGCCGGTCAGCGCGTTAAACAGGGTGGTCTTCCCGGCTCCGTTCGGCCCGATCAGGCCTAGGATCTCGCCGGGGCGCACCGCTAGGCTGATGTTTTTCACGGCGGTCACGCCGCCGAAGCGCACGGTGATGCCCTCGGCCCTGAGGAGGGGTGGTCCGGGGGGGGCGTGCACGCGCTGGCCGGGGAACTCGGTGAGTTCGGGGAGGTTGGGCGTGGTCATCGTGCGGTCCCCAGCTTGCGCCCGCGGCGCCCGAAAAGGCCCATGATGCCGTCCGGGGCAAACAGCGTGACGACGAGAATCAGGACGCCGTAGATCAGGAGGTTGGCGCTGGCGAAGACCGTGCGAAACACCTCGCCGAACACGCTGAGCAGGACAGCTCCGATGATTGGGCCCTGGATGCTCGCGCGCCCGCCGATAATCGCCATCAGCGCGATCTGCACGCTGAGCGGCAGTTCGAGCAGCGTGTGAGGCTCAAAGGCCTGCAGGTAGATCGCGTAGAGGCTGCCGCCCAGGGCCGTCAGGGCCGCGCTGAGCATAAAGGCGATCACCTTCATCCGGGCCGGGTCGATCCCCAGCGCCCGCGCCCCGTCCTCGTCCTCGCGGACCGCCTGAAGGGCGTAGCCCAGGCGTGAGCGGCGCAGCAGGTGCGTCACCAGCAGCGTGAGCGTCACGAAGCCGAGGGCCAGGCCGTACTCCACCCGGCGGTCAAACAGGTCCAGACCGAAGAGGGTGGGGAGTTCCGGCATAAAAAGGCCCTCCGCCCCGCCGGTCCAGGCGCTGTTGATCGCCACCAACCGCAGCACCAGCGCCACGGCGATGGTGGACAGCACAAAGTAGCTTCCACGGAGGCGAAAGGTGAGCCCTCCCCACACGGCGGCCAGCAGCGCGGCCAGCCCCATGCCGATCAGGGCTCCCCACCACGGGGCGACCGGACCGCCGAAAAAAGCCGGGACGCGTTCCGGCATAGCAAGCAGCGTCAGGGTATAGGCCCCGACGCCCACAAAGGCCGCGTGCCCCAGGCTGAGCTGCCCGGCCCAGCCGCCCAGGACGTTCCAGCTCATGGCAAAGCCCGCGAAGATCAGGGTAGCGACGCCAAAATTCAGCGCCCTACCGAAGACGAAGGGATAGACGAGCATAACGGCCAGCAGCGCCAGGCTGAGCCAGACATTCCCGAAGGTGAGGGCGCGGGGCCGGGCGGCGGGCAGCGGTGCAGCCGTGGTCACGCGGCTCCCGTCCATTTCCGAGCCTGCCGGGAGAACACCGTCAGTCCCTCCCATTCCCGGAGGCCGCTGCCCTGTCCACTCGCGTTCGCTTGGAAGAAATGCGGAAAAACCGCTGATTCTTTCATACCCGTTTCACTGTCCTTCCAAAGAGGCCTTCTGGGCGCAGCAGCAGCACCAGCAGGAAGGCGATCAGCCCGTAGGCATCGCGGTAGTTGTTGCTGATATAAAAGGCCCCGAGGGACTCGATCACGCCCAGCACCAGCCCACCCGCGATGGCCCCCGGAAGGTTGCCCAGGCCCCCCAGCACCGTCACGATAAACGCCTTGGTGGTGTAGTTCTCGCCCACGGTCGGGAAAGCGTACAGCAGCGGCATCAGCAGCACGCCTGCGATGGCCGCAAAGGCCACGCCCAGCCCAAAGACGATGGCCTGGATATGGCCGGTCTTCACGCCCTGCAGCTCGGCCCCCAAGGGATTTTGGGCCGTGGCACGAATGGCCCGGCCCAGCTCAGTGCGGTAGAGCAGCAGGTTCAGTCCCGCGATGGCCCCGGCGGTACCCACCCCCGCAATCAGGAGCGGAATGCTGACCTGCACGCCGCCGAGCTGAAAGGTGCTCGTCGCGTAGGGCACGTTGATGCTCTGCGGCTGCGCGCCAAAGGTCAGCAGCAGCGTATTGCTGATGATGAGCCCCAGGCCCAGCGTGGCGAGCATGCTGCCCTCGCTGAGCCGGTCTCCCAGCCGCGCGAGCACCAGGCGCTGCAGGACAAAGCCCAGCGCGAAGCCAAACGGCGCGGCCACAAGCAGGCTGAGATAGGGGTCGAGCTCAAAGGTGCGAAAGAGGGCCAGCGTGATGAACATCCCGATGGCAAGAAAGTCGCCGTGCGCGAAGTTGATGACCCGCATCACGCCGAAGATCAGGCTCAGGCCGGTGCCGATCAGGGCGTAGAGCCCCCCGGTGAGGAGGCCCTGCACCAGCGTTTGAAGAAGCGCCGTGAGGGCGGCTTGATCCATATGAACTCCTGTGGGGGGCGGGCCAAGCCTTGGCTCGTTCCGCCCCCGGTCGGCGGCTGGGAAAGGAGACGGCTTTTAGCGCTCGAACTTGAGCGCACGGGGCACGACGCTCTTGGGGTAGACGGGCACAAAGGCGCCGTTTTGAACCTGCTGCGCGATCATCGTGAGCGGGTTCTGGTTGCGGAAGCCGCTGTAGTCCTTGAACTGAATGGGGCCAAACGCGGTCTGCATGTTGAGGGTGTTGAGGGCCGCCTTTACCTTTTCTCGGTCGGTGCTTCCCGCGCGGCGAATCGCCTCGGCCGCGACCAAAACGGCGGCGTAGGCCTGAGCCGCGTGGTAGCTCGGGTCCTGTCCGCCCAGCGCCTTTTTCAGCTCGACGTTCAGCTTCTGGGTGCCGGGGTAGCGGAGCTGGGGAATCCAGGCGGTTGCCGTGACCACGTTCTCGGCGGCGCTTCCGGCGTCCTTGACGAATTCCGGCAGCGCAAAGCCCGCCGCACCCCCGGCAAAGAGGCGTGGCTTGACGCCGACCTCGCGTGCCTGGCGCATCAGAGCCACGCTGTCTTCGGCGTAGGACACCATCAGGATGCCGTCGGGGTTCTTGGCCTTGATGCGGTTCAAGACCGGTCGGAAGTCGGTGAGGCCCTTGTCGTACCGCTGGTCCTCGACCACGGTGATGCCGTATTCCTTGGCGAAGTCCTGGGCAGCGTCGGCAACGCTTTTCTCAAAGGCCCCGGTTCCCGCGATGATCGCCATGTTCCGGAACTTGTTGGCGCGGAAGATGTTGAGGATCACGCGGGCGTACTCGGTCGCGGGCTGGTTGAGGCGGAAGATGTAGTCGCTGCCGGGCTTGGTGATGTCGTCGCCGCTGGAGCTGAAGACGAGCGCCGGGACCTTTTGGCGGGCGAGGTACTGCGCCTGCGCCTTGACCAGGCTGGACGAGTACTCGTTGAGCACCAGCGGCACGCCCGCGTTCACCAGCCGCTCGGCGGCGGCCAGGCCCTTGTTGACGTCGCTGGCGTTGTCCTCGATCACGAGTTCGATGCGGCGCCCAAGGACACCGCCCCGGCGGTTCACCTCGTCTACGCCGACCTTGAAGCCCGCGAGCTGCATCTTGCCGAACTCGGCAAAGCGCCCGGTGATGGACGTGATCGCGCCGATCTTGATCGTGCCCTGCGCCTGAGCGGCAGACAGGGTGGAGAGGCTGAGGATGAGGCCGAGGGTCAGGGTCTTACGCATGGGGTTCTCCTCCGGGAAATCAGGGCTGGGTGTGGTGGATACGAACGGCCTGCGCGACGCGGGTGAGGTGAGCGCGCATGGCGGCCTCGGCGGCGGGGCCGTCGCGTTGCCGCAGCGCACGCTCGATGGCCCGGTGCTCCTCGTGGCTGCGGCGCAGGTGCGCGGGGGTGTTCAGCAGAAGGGGACCCGCCAGGCGCATCTCCCGTGCGAGCAGCTCGGCGTGCCGCGCCAGCCGGGCATTGCCGCAGGTCTGGACGACGATCTGGTGAAACCGGGCGTCGAGGTCGCGGAAGCGGCCCGCCTCCCCCAGTGCTGCAGCGCCCTGCGCGTCCAGCACCCCCCGCAGCGCCGCGAGGTCGGTGCTGCTCATCCGCTCGGCCGCCAGACCCGCGGCCAGGCCTTCGAGGGCCGCGCGCAGCTCGTACAGTTCGAGCAGGTCGCCCAGGTCCAGCCGCGCCACCTCCACGCCCCGCCGCGAATGCTCGACCGCCAGCCCTTCTCCCACGAGGAGCAGCACCGCCTCGCGCACGGGCGAGCGGCTGACCTGAAGATGACGGGCGAGTTCCGGTACGCTCAGGCGGGTGCCGGGGGCGAGTTCCCCCGCCAGGATGGCTGCGCGCAGCCGTTCCCGCACCACGTCGACAACGCGGTCCCTGGCAACAGGTTGAAGCACGTAGGGAGCCTCCCTTCGGGTGAACGTAGGGCTTCCAGCCAGACACAAACTGTGGAACGAAATGAGTGTTACATGTAAAAGGCTTCATTGCAAGCCGGGGAAGGAGGAGTGCCCCCGGGTCTACGGGCCTGACGTTCGCGGCCACGCGAGGGCGGCAAGGGCGGCTGCAAGCGCCAGGGCCGCGAGCCCAGCCGCAACGGCTCCGCTCCAGCCGAAGCGGGCGTAGGCCACCCCGGGCAGAACTGCCCCGAGCGCGCCCCCCGTGTAGTACGCGAGGTTGTAGAGGCCGGAGGCGAGCGACCGCCCCTGCGTTACGCTCGCGGCAACGTACCCCGTCGTGGTGGCCTGAGCGACAAAGACGCCGCTCGAACCGATCGCCAGACCCAGGATGATGAGCGGCAGGGGTGCGGCCAGCGTGACTGTGAAACCCAGCGCCGCCAGCGCGAGTGCGCCCAGCAGTACCCGCCGGTGACCGAAGCGCGCCACCAGGCGGCCCGAGGGTGGCGTGACGACCACGCCCAGCAGGTACACGGTAAAGACTGTCCCAAGGCCTGCGGACGTCAGCCGGTAGGGCGGGTCCGCCAGGTGGTAATTCACATAGGTGAAGGCGGCCACCAACGCGAACAGCAGGGCAAACCCCACCGCGCACGCGGCGAGAAGCGGCGGATTGCGCAGGTGGCTTCCCAGAGTCGGGAGGGCCTGCCCGGCCCGCTGGGGCACGAAATTCCTCGCCCGGGGAAGGACGGCCCAGGCGATCAGCCCAATCAGGAGGTTGGATGCGGCGATCACGTGGAATGCCTCCCGCCAGCTCGCTGCTTCTGCGACGACGCCACTCAAAAAGCGCCCCCCGAAGCCTCCGACGACCGTGCCCGTGATGTACATGGCAAGCGCTGCCGGAACGCGTGGGGTGGGGAGTTCCTCCGCGACGTACGCCGTGGTGACGACCATGACGCCGGGAATCAGGACGCCCTGTACGAAGCGCCAGAGGATGAGGTGGCCGAGCGAATCAGCCCGGGCGATCAAGAGGCAGGGCACGGCGAGCAGCAGCAGAGCTCCTACCAGCAGGCGTTTACGCCCCAGCGCGTCTGCCAGGAGGCCCACCAGCGGGGCACAGAGGGCCATCGCTAGGGTGGTGGCACTCACCGTGAGGGACGTCGCCACCCTGGACGCCGAAAACTCGCGCGCGAGCTCCGGCAGCAGGGCCTGGGTGCTGTACACATTGAGAAACGCGCCGCAGCCCACCAGGGCGAGAACGGGCAGGAACACGCGGGGAACGCGAGAAGAAGCCGTGGGGTGTGCCACCCACCCATCATGCGGTGTGCCGGGCCCCCCTGAAGAAGTTTTCCTCCTCAAGGGAGGCTAAAGGTCGGCCCGCGCCAGCCGGTGCACACTGAAGCCACCCGGTTCCAGGCCCGCCGTGGGTGTGGGCCACTCCTGGAACCAGCCTGGGGTCAGCCTGGGGGACCACAGGTGGAGACGGGCGGGTTCGGGATCTGTAGACGCTGGACCTGCCCCCCCATTCGCGTGCATCAACGGTGGACAAGTCTTTGGGAGGCGCTCCGCTACTCCCGCGGCGCAGCCTCCTCCACCTTGGCGCTGCTGAGCTGCTTGTTATGGATGATCAGGTTGTGGACGGTTTGGGCGTGCTCCTCAGCCTCGTGGGCCTGAACCAGGAACGCCTGCGCGGCCCGTAGGTTCCCGCTCTGCTCGCACTGGCCGCCGAGCTGCCGCAGCAGAATGGCGCTCTCTTCCAGGGCGCGGAGCACCTGGTAGGCCTTTTCCTCGATGTCCGAGGTGATGTCGGCCAGCAGACTGCTTGCGGTGTAGGCGTGCCCGGTGTGACAGCGGTAGCGCGTCAGGGTACCCTCCTGGATCTGCGTCAGCGTGCCGTGGCACTCGGGGCAGGTGAGGAGGGAGGGTTTGCCGCAGTTCATGATGCCGAGCTCGTATCCGCTGTCCTGCGCGGCGATCCGCACCTCAGCCCGCAGGCGCTTGTGCTCGTGTGGCTCCAGCTGAACGGCGAGGCTCTGGCGCGGTTGACGAACGAGCTGGGAGAGCTGCTCGCCGATCTGCGCTGCGGACAGCACGGCGTCCACAGCAACGTGCTGAATGGCGCTGCGGGGCATAGCGTCGAACCGCGCGTCCCCCGGGTCCTGCACGATGGCCTGGCCCCCCAGGCGCTTGATCGTCCACAGGCCCGAGGTCCCGTCGTCCAGCAGGCCCGAGAGAATCACCCCGGTCACGTCCGGCCCGTGCGTGTACGCTGCCGAGCGAAAGAGGGTGTCTATCGCGGGCCGCATCCGGTTTTCCCGGGGGCCTTTGGTCACAGCCAGCTCGCCATTCTCGACAAGCAGGTGATGGTCGGGCGGCGCCACGTAGATGCGGCCCGGCTGCGCTGTCTCGCCGTCCTGCGCGTGCTGGGCGGGCAGTGCACAGCAGCGGTTGAGGATGTCGGGGAGGACGCTCGGGCTGTAGGGCGCGATATGCAAGACCATCAAGACGGGTGCCGGAAAGTCCGTGGGGAGCCGCGATGCAAGCGCCTGAAGGGCTTCCACACCCCCGGCGGAAGCGCCAATCACCACGATGGGTTGTCGAGTCATGACCTCTCCATTCTGCTGCGCGCGCCCCTGCTCCGCTCAGGGCAGGTTGGGGTCGTGGCTGACCTGGCTGCCCTCGCGAATCACCGGGTCGTCCAGGGGATTTTCCTGGATCAGGACATCCCGCACCCGGCGGGAACGTTCCTCGGCGGCGTGCGCCTGATCAAAAAAGAGTTCTGCGGTTCGCACGTTGCCAGCGTCCGCGTGGTGCTCGCCGAGTTGGCGCAGCAGAATGGTGCTTTCTTCCAGTGCCCGGACCGCACTCCACAGGCTATCTTCAACCGATTCGTTCACTCCGGCAAGCAGGGCGCTCGCGCTAAAGGCGTGCCCGGTGTGACAGCGGTAGCGGACGTGTCCTCCTTCCTGCAGCCGCACCAGCGCTCCGTGACAGTCGGGACAGGCGATGGCGGAGAGCTCACCCATCTCCAGGATGCCCTGTTCCAGTGCCCCGTCTTCGGCGGCGATCCGCACCTCCGTTTCCAGACGACGCCGTTCCTCCTCATTCATCTGGTCCTCTCCATCCTGCGAGCTTTGTGTGACCAGCCGCGTGAGCAGCTCGCCCAGTTCTGCCAGCGGCACCACGTAATCCACGTCCACCTGTTGCAGGGCATTCACCGGCATCTCGCTGTAGAGGGCGTCGTCTGGCTGCTGCACCACGGCGACGCCTCCCCGCCGCTTGATCGTCCACAGGCCCGAGACGCCGTCATCCAGCGTGCCCGAGAGAATGACGCCGATCACCGCCGAACCGTACACGTAGGCCGCCGAGCGAAAGAGGGCGTCTATCGCAGGCCGGAAGCGGTTTTCCTTGGGCCCTTTGGTGACGGCGACCCGTCCCTGCTCCACCAGCAGGTGATGGTCGGGCAGCGCCACGTAGATGCGGCCCGCCATCAGCGGCTCCCCGTCCTGGGGATGAATCGCCGGAAGGGGGCCAGCCCGGCGCAGGATCTGCGGGAGCAGGCTGCGTGTCCCCGCAGGAATATGCACCACCACCAGCACGGGAGCTGGAAAGTCGGGAGGCAGCGCGGCGGCCAGATCGATCAGGCTCTCTACGCCTCCGGCCGACGCACCGATCACAACGAGACGCTGGGGTGCCATATCCCGCATTGTGGGCCCGGCTCCTGCATTGGGGCATGCAGGAACATGAAGGGAAGGCCGCTCGCCTTTATGTTTCTGCCCTCAGTCCAGGTCCACAGGTTGCTTGGGCAGGGCCACGTAGAAGGTGGCGCCCTCCCCAACTTTGCCCTCGGCCCACACCCGGCCCCCGTAGCGCGACATGACCCGGCGCACGATGGCGAGCCCCACCCCGGCGCCCTCGTATTCCCGGTCGCTGTGGAGGCGTTGAAAGACGTGAAAGAGGCGGTCGCGGTAGCGCATATTAAAGCCCGCACCGTTATCCTGCACCGCCAGCACGTACTCGCGCCCCGTCTCCTGCGCAAAGACGCGGATGCGTGGTTGTGGCTGCGCGCGGGTAAACTTCAAGGCGTTACTCAGGAGGTGGCGAAACACGAGCTGCATCGCGCCGCTGTCGGCCTGGACCACCGGTAGAGGGTCGGCGCTGAGCTGCACCTGCCGGTTGGCGAGCTCGGGCTCGAGTTTCTTGCGAACTTCCCTGAGCACCTGATCAAGCGGCACGCGCGAGAGGCGCATGCGCATTCGACTGGCCCGTGAGAAGTCAAGCAGCGCGGAGATCAGGCCCTGCATCCGCCGCGCCGAGGCGCCGATGTGTTCCAGGTACCGCCGGCTTTGCTCGTCAGGAGGAGGAAAGCGCTCGTTCAGCAGCTCCGTGAAGCTCTGAATGTGGCGCAGCGGCCCCTGCAGGTCGTTGGCCACGTCGTAGGTGAAGCGTTCAAGCTCCTCAGCCAGCTCGCGGACGCGGGCGCTGCGCTGCTCTACTCGCTGCTCCAGCGTCTGGTTCAGGCGCAACACCTCCTCCTGCGCTTCCTTTTGCGCGGTGATATCGATCACCGCCGCGCGGCAGTGGGGGCCGGACCTGGACGCGGGATCCACCGCAACGGCCTCCACCTGCCCCCAAAAGCCAGTCCCGTCCTGCCGGACCAGCTTCAGCTCGGCCACCCGCTTGCCTGGGCCGTCGAACACCCGCTTCAGCAGCGCCGTGAAGTGGCCCCGCCAGCCGGGATCTACAAACAGCGGAAAGCGGCGACCGATCAGGCGTTCACGGGGCACCCCCAGCAGCGTGCAGCCGGTGAGGTTTGCCTCCTGAATCAGGCCCTGCTCGTCAAAGGTGAAGTACCCTATGGGCGCGAAATCAAAGAGGTCTAGGTACTTGCTGCGCGCCTCCTCGGCCTCCAGCAGCGCCCGGCGCAGTTCCTCGTTCTGGTGTTCGAGCTCGATCTGGTGGACTTGCAGTTCGTGCAGCAGAGTGGCGGGATCCTGTGTGGCCGGTGCGGGTGGGGGTCCAGATATCTGCAACTCACGTTCCGCCCGCTCGCGCAGCGTCTCTCTAGGCGCGTTCTTACCGGTGGGGGAGGAGGCGTCGTGGCTCATACGGTCTCTTGGAACTCCAGGCGGCGCGGAGGCAAAAAAGGCTTCGCAGTCGGAAGGGACTGTGGCAAAAGGGCGTACGTCGCCCGGGGGGCGGAAGTCGGGGAAGTTCTGCGGGCAGTATAGCGCTCCAGCCTCCTGCGCCCGACCAGAAGATGGACAACCGCCCCTGGGAATACCGGGAACACGGGCGGCTGTCAGGAGGGCACCCATCCTGCCCGCGCCTTCCGCAGCCCAAAAGCGTACACCAGCCGCGCAGCGGAAGGTGACTCTACGCCCCCGAGGCTTGCTTCACCGGGGTGCGGCGTCACGGTCACACTTTGTCGCGTACACCCAAGTTTGCGAGAAGCGGCGCGCTACCATGATCCGGCTACGCCTCCTGCCCCCTGCTGTCCTGCGGCCTGGGCCGTGGGCGCGCGACCCCTGGAGCCTGCTCTATGCCTGAACACTCCCACATCCCCGAAGGTGCGCCCTCCGACACCACCGAAGCCACTGCGCCTTTCCCGCCCGCTGCTGTGGTGGGGATCGGGGGCTCTGCCGGGGCGCTCGACGGCTACGAACGCTTCTTCACGGCGTTGCCGGGTGGTGGAGGCATGGCTTTTGTGGTGCTCGCGCATCTGGATCCCAGCGGGGGCGGCCTGATGCCCGAACTCCTGGCGCGCTGCACGCCGCTGCCCGTGCTGGAGGTCACGGACGGTCTGGAGGTGCAGCCCGACCACGTGTATGTCGCTCCGCCGGGCCACACGCTGGCGCTGCTGCACGGCACCCTGCTGCTCACGCCCGATCCCCAGCCCTACCGGCCCATCGATGGGTTTTTCCAGAGCCTTGCCGCCGACCAGGGGGAACGCGCGGTGGCGGTGGTGCTCTCGGGGATGGGCACCGACGGCAGCCTGGGGGTGCGGGCCGTCAAGGAGAACCTGGGGCGGGTGTTCGTGCAGGACCCGGCCAGCGCACAGTACCCCAGCATGCCGCGGAGTGCGCTCGCCAGCGGCGTGGCGGACCAGGTGCTGCCCGCCGAGGAGCTTGCCGCCGAGCTGTACGCACAGGTCACCCACACCGAGTGGCTGCGTGTGCAGGAGGGCACGGAGGGCCGCCCCAATGCCGCGCTGCAAAAGATCCTGCTGCACGTGCGGGCCCGCACCGGTCATGACTTTTCCCTCTACAAGCAGAACACGCTGGTTCGCCGTATTGACCGGCGGATGAAAAGCCATCAGATCGCGGAGCTGAGCCACTACGCTCGGTACCTCGCCGAGAACCCGGCCGAGGTAGACGCCCTTTTCAAAGATCTTTTGATCAACGTCACCAGCTTCTTCCGGGACCCCCTTGCCTTTGAGGCGCTGGGAGCCCATCTGCGGACCTACCTGCGCGAGCACGAGGACCTGAGCACCTTCCGGGCCTGGGTGCCGGGCTGCTCGACGGGTGAGGAAGCGTACTCCATCGCCATGCTGCTCAGCGAAGTGCTGGACGAGTTCGGGGGTGAGCGGTATGTCCAGGTACAGATTTTTGCGACGGACCTCGATCAGGAGGCGATCGACGTGGCGCGGTTGGGCCTGTACTCCGTGCAGGGCGTGGCGGGAATTTCCCCAGCGCGGCTGGAGCGCTTCTTCATTCCGCGGGACGGCGGCTACCAGGTCAGAAGCGATCTGCGGGAGATGATCGTCTTTGCGCGGCACAACACCTTTGGCGACCCGCCCTTTACCCGCCTGGACCTGCTCTCGTGCCGCAATATGCTCATTTACTTCGGTGCCGAGCTGCAAAAGCAGATCCTCCCGCTCTTTCACTATGCGCTCAAGCCCGGCGGCCTGCTGTTCCTGGGGCCGTCCGAGACGCTGGGCTCAGCTCGTGACCTCTTTGCCCCGCTGGATAACCGCTGGAAGCTCTACCGGCGGGACCCGGCTCGGGCCAGCGGCGTGCTCCCCCTAGGACACCTCGGGCAGCCGTCCCTGGAGCGGCCCCACCTGCCTCGCCCGGAGCTGCGCCGCGCGGTGCCCAGCGGAAAGGAGGTGGGGCTGCCGGGGCCCCACCTGCCTCGCCCGGAGCTGCGCCGCGCGGTGCCCAGCGGAAAGGAGGTGGGGCTGCCGGGAGCGGTGCAGAATCTGCTGCTGACCGAGCTGGCTCCGCCTGCGGTGATGGTGGACGCGCAGGGGAACGTGCTGTACGTGAGCGGCCGCACCGGTGCCTACCTCGAGTTGCCGCCCGGTACGCCCAACATGAACGTGGTGGATATGGCGCTGCCCGCCTTGCGCTACGAGCTCAGCGGCGCGCTGCGCGAGGCAGGGTCAACCGGGCAGGAGGCGCGTTCCCTGGCCCTCACAGTGCCGGTCAACGGCGAGCTGCGTCAGATTGAACTGAGCGTGCGGCCGCTGCGTCTGCCCGGTCAAACGGGGAGCCTCTACCTGATCGTCTTTCTGGACCGGGGTGGGGTGCAGGGGCCGCGGGCCCAACGTGGAGTGGCCCCCGAGGCGAGTGACCGCGTCGCGGAGTTGGAGCGCGAACTCAAGTACACCAAGGAGTATCTGCAGGCCACCATCGAAGAGATGGAGGTGGCGCTGGAGGAACGCAAAAGCACCAACGAGGAACTCCAGACTGCCAATGAGGAACTTCAGAGCAGCAATGAGGAACTGATGACCTCCAAGGAGGAACTCCAGTCCCTCAACGAGGAACTCATCACCATCAACGCGGAGCATCAGGTCATTATCTCGGACCTGCAACAGGCCAACGACGACATGAAGAACCTGATGGACTCGGTTGGCATCGCGACCGTGTTTCTTGACAACGAGCTGCGCATCAAGCGCTTCACGCCCAAGATCACCCAGGTCATCAACCTGATGCCGGTCGATGTGGGCCGCCCGCTGACCGACATCGCCTCCAACCTGCGCCATGACACGCTGGAGGAGGATATCCGCCGCGTCCTCCAGACCCTCGCCTCCTTCGAAACTGCCGTACAGACCCGGGAAGGCCAGTGGTTCCTGATGCGCATCTCGCCCTACCGCACCTTCGACAACTTCATCGATGGGGTGGTGGTTGTCTTTACCAATATCGATCCCCTCAAGCGGCTGGAGGGACAGTTGCGCGAAGCCCTGCTCTACAGCGAGGCGATTCTGAATACCATCACTGACCCTATCCTGGTGCTGGACCACAACCTGCGTGTCGTCTCCTTCAACACGGCGCTTCTTACCCTCCTGGGTGCCGACCCGGCAGACGTGCAGGGCGAGCGGGTCTATGACCTGGGAAGCGGCCAGTTCGATCAGCCGGACCTGGTGACCCGCCTGCGTGAGGTGGCGCTCGGTGCAGCCGAGCTGCGTGATTTCTTGCTGGAGATGGACTTGCCGGGTGAGGGCAAACGCGCCATCAAGCTGAATGCCCGGCGGCTTGTCAGTTCAGATGGGGCGGCCGAACTGGTGCTGCTGTGGTGCGAGGACCTGACCCCTGTCCTAGAACGGCTGGCCGAGGAAGGTGGCAACGCCTTGCAGGGCAGTGAGGCGGACTGACGCCCCTTGTTGGGGAGGAGGCAGCATGCGGAGTGTGGGGACCCCTGCAGCTCCAGGCAAGGCCAGCAGTGACGTCGGGCGTCACCACTGGCCTGCTGTTTGAGCTCGAGCGCCCTGGCTTCAGTAGGCCGCTTTGCCCGCAGAGGTCACCGGGCCAATCACCACGTTCGCCTCGCGGAGCTTCTTCTGCCAACGCTCGAATTCTTGGCGTTCAGTCTGAAGGGTGACGGCACCGGGCCAGCTTCGGTTGTTCTTGCAGGTGCTGCCCGTGGCCTTGGTACAACTGGGCGTCCAGAGGTTGTTAAAGTGTGGCTTGCCGTCCTTCCCGAACCGCACCCAGCCGACCAGATTGTCGCGCAGCGAGTTGTTGAAGAAAGTTTTGGGTGACTTTTCAGCCCCCTTCTGCATATCCCACATGTACATGCCGACGTTGGTGCTGGCGATGATGGTCCCGTCCGGCAGGCGGCCGCTTGAAAGGATGCGGTTCTCGTAGACGTGCTGGTTGTGCCCCCCAGCGATGCCGATCCCCTGATTAGAGGTGCTCACAATTTGGTTGTGGAAGACCTCCACGTACCCGCCAACTATCTCCAAGCTGTCCTGTCTCCCGTCACCGATCATGATCCCGCCGCCCGAGTACACCTTGTCCTGAGTGGGGTTGAGGGCATAGGCCCCCTGGATGTAGTTGTTGTGGATCTTGATCGGGCTCTCGGGCGTCCCGCTACTTTGGAAGATATTGATAATTTCTTCAGTGGAGCTCTTGCCCGGCTCATTGATCACCTCGTTCCAGGCGATTTCGGCATGACGAATGTGTCTGACGCTATTGAACTGCACGGACTGGAGGTAGTAGCGCTCGTTGAGGTAGCCCCCCTTGCCGTCACTCTTGCGGCCATCGACGTTCTTGACACGATTGCGTAGAATCTTGACGGTCTGTCCGTTCGCGGCCTTCCCCTGGAAGACATTGACATAGATGCCGCCGGTGCCTTCCAAATAATTGTTCTCCACCCGCAGGTTCAAGACGTCCTCGGCAGAGATGAAGCGGCCGGTATGACGGCCATAGACATTGGGGTTCAGGCCGTAGCCGTTGGTGTTGCGCACGGTGAGATTGACCCAATAGCCGCGAATCAGATCGCCACGACCACGGATGTTGGCGTTCTCGATGACGACGGGTTCTGCGGTTTTGATGGACACGGCGGGAACGTTGGGGTCCAGGCTCTCCCAGTTGCCGGAGTAGGTGCCGCCCCGGGTGATCGTGATCGGTCCGCTGTAGGCGATCTCAGCGGCTCCCGGCATTTTGCTTGAGCTCTGCGCGAGAGCTGAGATGGTCAGCCCACCCCCCACCAGGAGAGCAGCACTGAGAACCGGGATTCTCAGAGAACTGTACATAGGGTTACCTCGTTGCCACTGTAGCCCTAAAATGTGAGAAATCTAACGTGCCCTTTTCATGACGCTTTTCTGATGCACATCCACCCACAGCTCGACCGCACGAGCGCCTCTGCAGTTTTTGAGATTTGTCATAGACCTGTGAGGGGTAAACGTTCATACTGTTCACATGGTCCTGTTGTTACTCGTGGCGCTGCCGAGTGTGGTCGCATTGTTGCTCGTGGTAGCCCTCGGGTGTTCCATCCTGCTGCGGACCCTCAAGGGTGAGCGGTGGGAAGTGTCGCTTGATGGAGAAGCAGAGCCGCTTCTAGAGAGGGTGACGCCTCTGACGCCTGCGGCTCTGCCCACCCCATCCAACCCTCACACTTGGCCCACCAGCAACCGCCTTCCTCTCGGACCGGTCTGTCCTGTCGCCGATCAAGCCTAGGGCTGGAGTGGGAAGCTCATCAATCTGCTCCTGATACGGCTCCTGGCTCCAGCCCTTCGCCTTCGGGAAAGCGCCGAAGGCGAACACCCCTCTGGAATCCGTCCTTTTTCCTTCTGCCGCCCGTTGGGAGTCACAGGAATGGCATCCCTATTCAACCGAAATCCCTAGGGGTGCACTTTGACGAGGCCAGATAAGCGAGAAGCGCCTTGATGAGGGAGAAGGCGCTTGAGCCCATTCCCTCACCTGCACGGCACGGGTGCCGGTTCTTCTCCAGAAGGGGAGACTCACAAGGTTAGGGACTCCAAAGAGCTGGAGGGGAGAGCGAGGGAAGGTGGCTCGTTCGCTCCTTATTCCCCCACATGCGGTGCTCCTCCCTCCACTCCGTGAAGGGAATACTTAGCAAACCCATCTTATTCTCATCTACTTATTGACCTCTCGGAGGGGCAGAGAGTGCCTCAAACAAGCGAATGAAGCCGGGAATAAAACCGTCGTAGACACGCAAAAAGTCTTGCATGGCCCTTCGCCAGGGTCTTAATCACCTGAATGGTCTACGAGAGAAAGACGCCAGCGATGCCTGAGAGCGCTGAAGGTGGGGGCGGATCTTAAGAAGACTTTAAAGAAGGTTCTAATAAGAGTTTCTTAAGGTGTCCGGAGATGAACCCCGTTCACATTTTGGTTTTGCCCTCACCTTTTTCAGGTGGTGACCTGTTCGGCGGCTTTTAGAGCCTCAGAACAGCTGACCTTGCTGTAAAGGGCCTCTGTCCCCTTACGGCGGGCGGTCCCCTTGCTTCGTCTGTATCTCCACAGCTTCGTTTCGCGCCCCTATACAAGAGGAACCTTGCCATGACCCATCTCCCTCGATCCCTCCGAAGTGCTGCTCCCCAGTGGGCTGCCCTGGCCTTGGCTCTGACGCTCGCTGCCTGCTCGCAGTCCAGTGTTCCGCAAAGTCCAGCTCAGGGTAGGGCTCAAAGCCAAGAGAACCTACCAAACTTCGTCTATGACGGGACTGACCACTCGTGGACCGCTCAAGATGGTGGTTTGAACCTGCTCCAGACTCAGGCGATCGACCCGGGCGATAATACGCTGAGTAATGAGCCTTGGACGGCCGCCACCAACGGCTGGGGCCCCGCCGAACGGAACAGGAGTAATGGTGAGAAGGGAACGGGCGACGGGCGCACCCTCACCCTGAATGGGAAGACCTATGGGAATGGGTTCGGCGTTCATTCCGACTCTTCTCTAAGCTTTGATGTTGGAGGCAAATGTACGAGCTTCACGGCTGATATCGGCGTTGACGATGAGGTTGGAAGTCTTGGCAGCGTGGTTTTTCAGGTGTATGCGGACGGCGTGAAGCTCTACGACAGCGGCATCATGACGGGTGCAAGCACGACCAAAAGTGTTAATGTCAATATTGCAGGCCGCAGAGAGCTGAAGCTCGTTGTGACTAATGCTGGGGACAACATTCATTACGACCACGCGGATTGGGCGAACGCTATGCTGCGTGATTGTGTAGTGACAACGACAACGGCACCCTCTACGCCGACAAGCCCAATCGCCTACAGCGGACCGATCACGATCACCCGGGGCGGCACCTACTCCGGCAACTGGGAGAGCCTGGACCCCAACGTTCCCGCCGTGTCCATCAAAACCGCAGAACCCGTCGTCATCGAGAACGCCAACATCCGTGGTCGTGGCGATCTGATTCGCGGCTATTGGGTCAATCTCACCGTGCGCAACACCAACGGCTACGGCCTGAACCCCAATGTCTATGGCCGTCATACCGGCCGCTTCATCTCCGCCGAGGACGTCTTGAACCTGCGGGTGGAGAACAATTATTTGGAAGGCACGACGGGCATCTACGTCAACATCTTTCAGGGGAAGGCCGCGAACGGACAGACCGTCAAGATTCTGCGCAATCGTGTCAAGAACATCGATGGCCGCAAGAGTGACGGCAAGGGGGGCTACCTCAACGACCGCTACCTGGTGCAGTTTGTCCAACTGTCCAAGGTTCGCCAGCTACCAGAGGTGGAGATTGCCTGGAACGAGGTGATCAATGAGCCAGGCAAGAGCTCGCTGGAGGAGAACATCAACCTATACTCCAGTAGCGGGACGCCCGAGAGCCCGATCAAGATCCACAACAACTACATCCAGGGGGCCTATGCCATCTTCCCGGCGACCGACAGTGCCTACTCGGGCGGTGGGATCATGTTGGGGGACGGGAGCCAGGACAACCTCAACGTAGCAGGTGGGTACGTGGAGGTCTTCCGCAACCAAATTGTGAGCACCTCTAATCAGGGGATCGGCATCGCGGGTGGTCATCACCAGAATGTGTATGACAACCGCGTACTCTCCAGCGGTCGTTTGCCAGACGGTTCGATCAACTTGGCACAGAACGTCGGACTGTACGTCTGGGATATGTTTGGTGCCCAGGCAAGTGGTATCTGGTCGGACAATTCGGTGCACGACAACCTGGTTGGCTGGGCCCGCATTCGGTCCGATGGCAGTACCTGGCTGAACAATACGTGGTTCCCCAACTGCACGAGCCTGTGCTACAACAACCGACCTTGGCCCACTGCCGTTACCCTCGACACCGAGCGCCAGGAGTTTGAGCTCTGGAGAGACAAGGTCCGTTCCGCCGGACTGACCATTGGTCCTCGCTAAAAGTGTAGTTAGTTGCAATTTATTCGTGGTTGGGGCCGGGCCTGGGGTTCGGCCCTCATGTTTTGTCGACTCTCTGCGGGGGAGAGTTGTGAGAAATTAATCAGTCTTTGCTTTGCATTCAGGAATACTTCATAGAACCTTGAACTTGACCTGAGTTAGGGTGTGCCCAACCGAGGGAAACCTCTGGTACGAGCTCACGAGGCCCGTTCCTTCTCCTTTCCTGCCGCTTCCCCTCTCTCCGAGGCACGGCGGCTGGGGTCGTCCGTCTCTGTCGCCAGAGCTTCCCTCGTCCATCACACCCTATCAGGAGAATTCTCATGTCGACACGACCCTCTTCCCGGCTCCTCTTCCTTCGTCCTCAACTGTGGCTCCTGTGTACAGCAGCCCTGAGCCTGGCGGCTTGTTCATCAGTTCCTCGTACCCCTGCCGAGTCGGTCACAGCCGGAGCACCGGTAGACACTGGAGCACCGATAGACACTGAAGCACCGGTCGAGGACGAGGCAACCGCTGCTGCTCTTGCTCTCGCCGGGGGAAGTCTTCTCCTGGGCCAAGAGCCTTGGACAGCGGCGACCAATGGTTGGGGCCCCGCCGAACGGAACAGGAGTAACGGCGAGCAGGGGGCGGGTGACGGACGGACCCTCACCCTGAACGGCAAGACATACAGCCATGGGCTAGGGGTGCATGCCCATTCTTCCCTGAGCTTTAACAACGCGGCTTCCTGTACCACCTTCACGGCGAGTATTGGTGTTGACGATGAGGTGGGTTCGGCGGGCAGCGTGATCTTCCAAGTCTACGGTGACAACACCAAGCTCTACGACAGTGGAGTGATGACGGGCGTCAGCGCCACCAAGAACATCAAGGTGAACATCATGGGTCGCCGCATCCTACGGCTCGTCGTGACGGATGCGGGGAACGGGGCGGCCTATGACCACGCCGACTGGGCGCAAGCGACGCTGAGCGGTTGTACCGCGGTGGCGGCGGGCGTCACTCCTCCAGCGGTGAGCAGCGTGACGGTCACACCGAGCACGCTGAACTTGACGGCAGGCGGCAGTAGCCAGCTCACAGCGGCGGTGGAGGCCACGGGTGGCGCACCGTCCAGCGTCACATGGTCGAGCAGCAACGTGGCTGTGGCGACGGTGGACGCAAGCGGGAAGGTGACGGCGGTCGCCGCGGGGAACGCCACGATTACGGCCACAAGCACCTATGATGCGACCAAACAGGGCCGTGTCAGCCTCACCGTCGCTCCCCAGGTTGCCCCGGAGCCGGTGTACTCGCCCCCGATCACGATCACCCGGGGCGGCACCTACTCCGGCAACTGGGAGAGCCTCAATCCCGATGTTCCCGCCGTCACGGTGAAGACCTCTGAGCCCGTCGTCATCGAGAACAGCCGCATTCGCAGTCGGGGCGTGGGGATTTCTGCCCCCTGGGCCTGGGCCCGCCTCACCGTGCGTGGGGTGACCGCCGAGGGCCTCAACCCCAACGTCCCCGGACGCTTTCAGGGCCGCTTTATCAGCGCCGAGGGGGTGAGAAGCCTCCTCGTCGAGCGCTCCACCGTGCGGGGGACCAGCGGCATCTACGTGAACGGCTGGGTGGGAGAGCCCGGAGAGACGATTCGCATCGTGGGGAATGACGCCCGCAACATCAGCGGCCTGCTGAGTGACGGGCAGGGGGGCTACACGGGGAGCTTCTACCGGGTGCAGTGGGTGCAGCTCAACCGGGTGGCGAATATCCCCGGGGCGGAGATCGCCTGGAACCGGGTGGTGAATGAGCCGGGGAAGGGCCACATCGAGGACGTGATCAACCTCTCCTCGTCGTCGGGGGTGCCCGGAAGCCCCATTCGCGTTCATCACAACCTGATTGACGGGGCCTACGGTTCGCCGCCTAGCGCCTCCTACTCCGGGGGCGGCATCATGCTGGGGGACGGCTGCACGAACAGCGCCTACAGCGAGGCCTCCGACAACGTGGTACTGGAGACCTCGAACTACGGGATTGCCGTGGCGAACGGGCACCATCAGGTGATTCGGGGAAACACCGTGCTGGGGACGGGGCGGCTTTCGGACGGCACGCTGCTGGACGCGGATACGGACGCGGGCATCTACGTGCGTGACTACTGCGGGCTCTCACCGGACGCCTCCACGAACGTGGTGAGCGGCAATGTCGTCGCCTGGGGCAGCCCCACGGAGACCAACCCGAATGGGCGCTGGGACCTCAGCCTCCGGAGCGGGACGACCACCCTGAACAACACCCTCCTCGCCCCGGGGCCGGTGGACCCGCTGCGCCTTGCGGAGGCCCGCCTCGCCTGGGAGAGCGCCCGAGAGGCAGCGGGGGTGACGGTAGGAGCGCGTTAGTCGGTCTGTAACACAAAGAGCCGGCAGGACGGCGAGGGGTTCCCTCCCCTCGCCGTCCTGCCGGTCCTGTGCCGCCCGCTTGTCCCGTGCAACGAATCATTTACGCTTCCGTCGCCATTGTGAATGGGAGAGGGGAACGTCATGGTGAAGCACTTGAAGGGCAGACGGGGAGCAGGACGAATTGTGGCGGCGCTGGTGGTGATGGTGGGGCTGGGGGCGTGTAACCAGGTGGGGGAAGAGCGCGGACCGTACGCGGGGGGCGTGAGTTACCCGTGGCAAGACCGCCTGGATCCCCCGGGCCCCAACCCCTATGCCAACGGTCGGCAGTACGCCTGGCAGGGCGTGCGCGCCGCCTCTGTCCTGGGACCGCAGGCGGTCCCCGGTGGAGACAACTACCTCTCCGACGTCACCTACACCTCCGCCACCAACAGCTGGGGCCCCATCGAGAAAGACCGCAGCAACGGTGAACAAGGGGCCGGCGACGGCCGGCCCCTCACTCTGAACGGCCAGACCTACACCAAGGGCCTGGGCGTTCATGCCCACAGCGAGTTGGTCTACACCCTCACCACCCCCTGCACCGCCTTCACCGCCAGCGTGGGCGTGGACGACGAGGTTGGATCACGCGGCAGCGTGATCTTCCAGGTCTACGGCGATGGCCGCCTGCTCTATGACAGTGGCCGCCTCACCGGCGCCAGTCCCACCCAAGCCGTTCAGGTCGACCTCAGCGGCGTGGGGACCCTTCGCCTCGTCGTTACGGATGGCGGCGACAACATCGACTACGACCACGCCGACTGGGCCGACGCCAAGGTTTCCTGTGCCCCCCCGCCTCCCCCCAGCACCACCAGCTTTCTCAGCGACCTGGGCACCCTCGCGGCCTCCAACGGTTGGGGTCCTTTTGAAAAGGACCGCAGCAACGGTGAGCAACTCTCCGGCGACGGCCGACCCCTCACCCTGAACGGCCAGACCTACACCAAGGGCTTGGGTGTTCATGCCCACAGCAGCCTGAGGTATGCCCTGGGCGGCAACTGCACTGCCTTCACCGCCAGCGTGGGGGTGGACGATGAGGTTGGATCACGCGGCAGCGTGATCTTCCAGGTCTACACCGACGGTACCCTGGCCTACCAGAGCCCGCTGCTCACCGGCGCCAGTCCCACCCAAGCCGTTCAGGTGGACGTCAGCGGCAAACAGGAACTGCGCCTCGTCGTCACGGATGGCGGCGACAACATCGACTACGACCACGCCGATTGGGCCGACGCCAAGGTCACGTGTGGTGCGGCGGATACCACACCGCCAGCGGCGCCTACAGCCCTGAGTGCAACGGGGAGCACGGGCGGCATCACACTCGACTGGAACGACAACAGTGAGAATGACCTGGCAGGCTACCGTGTGTTGCGGTCCGCGAGTGCTCAAGGGCCTTTCACCGTTCTGACGCCACAACTGCTCAGCAGCTCCTTCTATACGGATACTGCAGCCCCACAGGGAACCGTGTCCTACTACCAGGTGGTGGCGGTGGACAAAAGTGGGAACGTGTCGGCGCCTGCTACCGCAAACGCAGCGCGGCCGAGCACCACAGCCCGGCCGCGGCTGGAGCTGGAGAACCTCGACCGGGTGCCTTTCCCCGACCGGTTGGTGTTTAGCCGTATCGGTTCGCTTGCTGCGCCGCCCAGCAACGGCGTTCACGACGTATCTACGGTCCGGGTGAGGAACACGGGCACTGGGCCCCTCCAAATCACCGACCTGCCCGTGACCGGACCCTGGGTGCTGGAGCCCAGGCCGACTCTGCCCGTTGAGGTCCCCGCAGGGGGCTTCCTGGACGTACGCCTGCGCTTCCGAGCGGAAACGACCCAGATCAACAGCGGTACGCTGACGGTCGTCTCCAATGATCCCGATGCCCCCAGCCGCGTGGTGCAGCTCGCAGGGCTGTGGCAGATCGAGTCCGAGAACAACAAAGAACCCCTGCTGACAACCATCGTCCGTAACGGCTTCGGCTATCAGACCGTATTTCCCAGCAATATCAACCAGAATGGCCGCGTTGCGCCGCAGGGCGACGAGGTGATCTCAGCCTACTGGCAAAGGGCCGATGCTGCGCAGCCGGTGACGGTGTATCAGCTGGCCGCCTACCACACTCAGGGAAGCACAGCGACGCTACGCTGGCATGCCAAAGGCAGCAGTACCCTCAACACCATCATGACCCATGCGGGCGTTGATGGTCAGACCGTGCTCCCGCGCTTGAACGGGTCGAACAATCTGGCGGCGGCGACCTTTACACCCACGCCCACCTTCGGCTTCAAGGTGGATGGCGAGTGGAGTGATCCTGTTCTGAATCAGCAGAGCGATGACCTGAACAACGGTTGCACCCAGCCCTGTGGGCAGCACCTCCGCTTCTTTGCTGTCAAGGACCGTAACGGCCAGAGTATCCCCGATACCTACCTGCTGGGAATGGACTATTCCGGCATCAACTACGACTACAACGACAACGTTTATCTGATCCGCAACATCCGCCCCGCACCCATTCTGATCGACACGGGGACGGCGGCGGGCGCGCAGTTGACCGACCCCGAGGGGAACGTCTGGTTCTCTGACCGCGACAAGAACAATTATCCGCTCTTCACGCCCACCAACGCCATCAACGAACCGGCGACGGCTTCCACGGTGGATATCCGCGGAACCGAAAATGACGCCCTATACCGCACCTACCGCGGCAATGTGGGAAGCACCACCCCCCGCTCGATCAGCTACACCATCCCCCTCAACGACGGCACCTACCAGGTGAAGCTGCACTTTGCAGATCTGGCCTGGAACGTGCCCGGCAAGCGGGTATTCGACGTGATGGCCGAGGGTCAGGTCATGGTATCGGGGCTGGATATCGTGGCGCGTGCTGGGGGTGGCAACACGGCGCTGGTGGTGCCGCTGGACGTACGGGTCACGGGCGGCGCCCTTAACCTCACGTTGACCGCTTCGGTGGATTACCCCTCCATCGCAGGAATAGAGATTCTTCGCTGAGTGCCTGAAGCTACGGCGCAGGCATGTCGCGCCGTGATCCTTGGAGGAACTGAACCTCATGATCCGAAGAGGCGATCAAACAAGCAAAGCCCTACGCGGCATGGCGGCGCTGGTGGTGATGGTGGGGCTGGGGGCCTGTAACCAGGTGGGGGAAGAGCGCGGACCGTACGCGGGGGGCGTGAGTTACCCGTGGCAAGACCGCCTGGATCCCCCGGGCTCCAACCCCTATGCCAACGGTCGGCAGTACGCCTGGCAGGGCGTACGCGCCGCCTCTGTCCTGGGACCGCAGGCGGTCCCCGGTGGAGACAACTACCTCTCCGACGTCACCTACACCTCCGCCACCAACAGCTGGGGCCCCATCGAGAAAGACCGCAGCAACGGTGAACAAGGGGCCGGCGACGGCCGGCCCCTCACTCTGAACGGCCAGACCTACACCAAGGGCCTGGGCGTTCATGCCCACAGCGAGTTGGTCTACACCCTCACCACCCCCTGCACCGCCTTCACCGCCAGCGTGGGCGTGGACGACGAGGTTGGATCACGCGGCAGCGTGATCTTCCAGGTCTACGGCGATGGCCGCCTGCTCTATGACAGTGGCCGCCTCACCGGCGCCAGTCCCACCCAAGCCGTTCAGGTCGACCTCAGCGGCGTGGGGACCCTTCGCCTTGTCGTTACGGATGGCGGCGACAACATCGACTACGACCACGCCGACTGGGCCGACGCCAAGGTTTCCTGTGCCCCCCCGCCTCCCCCCAGCACCACCAGCTTTCTCAGCGACCTGGGCACCCTCGCGGCCTCCAACGGTTGGGGTCCTTTTGAAAAGGACCGCAGCAACGGTGAGCAACTCTCCGGCGACGGCCGACCCCTCACCCTGAACGGCCAGACCTACACCAAGGGCTTGGGTGTTCATGCCCACAGCAGCCTGAGGTATGCCCTGGGCGGCAACTGCACTGCCTTCACCGCCAGCGTGGGGGTGGACGATGAGGTTGGATCACGCGGCAGCGTGATCTTCCAGGTCTACACCGACGGTACCCTGGCCTACCAGAGCCCGCTGCTCACCGGCGCCAGTCCCACCCAAGCCGTTCAGGTGGACGTCAGCGGCAAACAGGAACTGCGCCTCGTCGTCACGGATGGCGGCGACAACATCGACTACGACCACGCCGATTGGGCCGACGCCAAGGTCACGTGTTCGGGAGCTTCCCCGGCGCCGACGACCTACACGTACACATCCATCGCCAGACAGCCCTACGGCGTCTCCGAAGCGCAGGGAGAAGCGGTGGGCGGCAAGCTGTATGTGTTTGGTGGCTTCGATAGTCTCAAGGCCTGCTGCACGCCCACCGATCGCGTCAACGTGTACGATCCTGCAAGCAACACCTGGTCAGCTCTGCCGGTTATGCCTGGCCGCGGCGCCACACACGCGGGCATGACGACCGACGGGACAGACATCTACTACGCGGGTGGGTACGTGGCGAACAGCTCGTGGACCGGGCAGGTGTTCGGTACGCGGGCGGTTTGGCGTTACAACGTCGCCTCCCGCACCTATACCCGTCTGCCCGATCTACCGGCGACCAGTGCGGCCGGTCAGCTGGAGTACCTGGGCGGCAGGCTGCACTATTTCGGCGGCACGACGCCCGACCGTACCCGTGACCTGGGAGACCACTACGTGCTTGATCTGGCCTCTGGAGCGTCCTCCTGGACAGTGGCGGCACCCCTGCCGCAGCCCCGGCAGCATATGGGTTCGGCGGTGCTGGGTGGCCTGATCTATGCGATCGGGGGGCAGACTGGGCACGACGCCAACCTCGTGACCCAGGCTGCTGTCCATGCCTACGATCCAGCCACAGACACCTGGCGCGCCTTGGCCCCGCTGCCCCGAGCCCGCAGCCACATCAGCAACTCCACCTTTGTGCTGGGTGGGCGCATCGTGGTGGCGGGAGGTGAAACCTCGCACGACCAGGCTATCCGCGACGTGATCGCCTACGACCCATCCACGAACAGCTGGACGGCCCTCACGCCGCTGCCCGAAGCCCGCGTGTCGGGTGTAGCAGGCGGCATCGGCAACAACTTCTTCTTCACTGGCGGCAACTCGTCCGCCAGCGGCTGGCGCGCGGCGCCGAGTACGCCCTGAGCGTCAGCCGGGCACTTCTCACGGTGCCCGAAAGGACCAACGCATGACCCTATCCTCCCCGCACTCCCCTCCTCCACAGCCCACCACCGAAACGGACTTTTCTCAGGTGCTGAGTGCCCTCCGCCGCTTTGCCCTTCCCATTCTGGGCGCAAGTGTGCTGGCCGGTACGGGTGCTTACCTCTTGGCCGACAGTCAGCCGCGCTTTTACGAGGCGAGCAGTAGCCTGATCGCCGATCGGGGCGGAAGCGGCGTCCTGAGTGACAGTGTCCTGACCCCCTCGCCGCTCCCGCCCGGTGCCTTGCAGCAGGCGTTGCGAAGCCCGGCGGTCATCAACAGGATTGCGGCACAGCTGAGGGCAGCGGACGTACCCGCTGAGGATGTGGCGCGCATCAACAGTGCGCTCTACAACGAACTGAAGAGCGGCAGCATCCGGAAGCTGTGGGTGGAAGCCGGGGATGGGAGCCGGTCAGAGGGTGTCTTTACCCTGCACGCCGTGGCCAATACGCCCGAGCTGGCCAGTGCGCTGGCCAATGCCGGCGTCGCGGCCTTGCAAGAATGGGACGTGCGGCGTGCCCAGCGCCGCCTGGAACTGGCCCGTGCCAGTCTGCAGCAGCAGCTTGCCGCGCTGGACCGGGCCGTTGAGCGTGGAGAGCTGTACGATGACAGCGCGAGTTTTCAGGTGCGCTCACAACTGGTGCGTGACCTGGCCCTGGCGGGGGCTGCGCGGCGGGGAATCACCGGGACGCTGGACGTGGTCGCCGAAGCCGTGCCCCCCTCTGCCCCGATTGCACCCCGGCCGCGGCGCACCGCCCTGATTGCGGCGCTGCTGGCCCTGCTGGTGGCCTCCGGCGGAGCCGTGCTGCTCGACAGCCTGCGGCGGCGCGGGGGCCGGGGGGCAGAACCGTACAGCCTGCCGTCCGAAGGGCAACGTCGCCACCTGAATCGCGAAGCGGCTGGGTTGGAGTCGCGAGCGCCCTAAGCGGCGGCTGGGGCGACATAGGGGCAGTCGAGCCGCTCGGCGGTTCGCTGCCCCGCAGCGCAAGAAGGGGGTCAAACCTTGTCCTGCTTCAGGACGACCGGCGTCCTCCTGGGGTGCGGGGGGAAGGGACCTGGCATTTACGTTCATTTAGCGACCCGGTCGTCATCTTAGGGATGACGTTCGAGCTGTCCCTACTTCGGCAGCGCCTCCGTTCCCTTCGCCCCCTGTCTTTCCCAAGGAGTGACCCTTTGCAAGCCATCCGCGAGCCGCAAGTGCCCCCGTCATTCGGTGTCCCCGCGCGCGGGAGGGTCCGTCTCTTCCTGGGGCGACGTCTGCTGAACGCTGTCCTGCTGGCCCTGGGTGATGTGGCAGCGCTCACGACCGCGCTGCTGCTGGCTGCCCTGCTGCGGCAGGGCCTGCTGGGCGAGGCCGACTTTCCGGCTTGGGCTTGGTTTGTGCTGGCGACCTGGCTTTTTGGGGCCTTTTTCCTGCGGTTACTCCCGAGCTGGGGCATGGCCCCAACGACCGAGGTCAAACGCATCACTGAGCTGCTGCTCGGGGTCTTTGGCAGCACGGCCGCCGCGCTCTTCGTGACCCAGCAGGCCGATGCGGTCAGCCGCTTCTCGCTGATCTTTGGCCTGGTGTTGGCTTGGCCGCTCATCCTGGGGGTGCGCGGAGCAGTTAAGCACCTGCTGCTGCGCGCGCGGCTGTGGGGGGTGCCCACGGTGGTGTACGGGGCCGGCCTCACCGGCACCCTGATGATTCGCGCCCTGCGTGAGAACCCTGGCTACGGGTACGTGCCGGTCGCTGCGTTTGACGACGACCAACGGCTGCACGGTACCGCTGTCCTGAATGTTCCCGTCCTGGGCCCTACGGCACAGGTGCTGCCGCAGGCCCCCATTGCCATTGTCGCCATGCCCGGCTTGGGCCGTCAGCGGCTGGTGCATCTGCTTGACGGTCCCCTCGCGGTTTACCCCAAGGTGGTGATCGTGCCGGACCTGTTCGAGATCGAGTCGTTATGGGTTCAGACCCGTGACTTCGGCGGCATGCTGGGGCTGGAGGTGGCGCGCAATCTGCTTGACCCACTCGCGCAGGCCGGCAAGCGGGCCTTTGATCTGTTGGCGGTGCTTCTGAGCGTGCCGGTATGGGTTCCGGTGTGCGGTCTGCTGGCCCTGCTGATCTGGCTGGAGGACCGCCATTCCCCCATCTTCTTTCAGCGCCGGGTGGGTCGACATGGCCAGCTTTTCACCACCTGGAAGTTTCGCACCATGGTGCCGAACGCCGAGGAGGTGCTGCGCCGCCGCCTGGCTGAACATCCTCAGCTTCGTCTGGAATGGGAGACCCACTACAAGCTGCGCTGTGATCCCCGTGTCACGCGGATGGGAGGCCTCCTGCGGAAGACCAGCCTGGATGAGCTGCCGCAACTGGTGAATGTGCTGCTGGGACAGATGTCGCTGGTCGGACCGCGCCCTTTGCCCCCCTACCACCAGGAACAACTGTCCCCACAGGCGCAGCGGCTACGGCTGCGGGTACGGCCCGGTATGACGGGGCTCTGGCAGGTGTCCGGCCGTTCCGAGGCGGGCAACGTCGGCATGGAACGTTGGGATCCCTACTACGTGCGCAACTGGTCCATCTGGCTCGACCTGGTGATTCTGATGCGAACCGTGGGCGTGGTCCTGCGCGGCTCGGGCGCGTACTGAGAGAGGAAGCAAGGTGACCGCCGTGCAGAACAACAAGACGAACAGGCCCAGGGTGCTGCAGGTCGTGTCCCATCTGAATATGGGGGGAGCGGAGCAGGTCGCCCTCACCGTGGCAGAGGCACTGCACCCGGAGTTCGACTTCACCTTTTTCGCCGTGGGGGGGGTGGCGGACAATGCGGTGGGAGAGGCCATGCTACGGCGCTTGCGGGCGCTTGCTGTACCCGTCGTCAGCGGCACCCGCTTGGAGATCAAAGCAGGCGGCCTGGTGCAGGCGGGTCTGCGGCTGAACAGGCTGATCCGCCGGACGCGGCCCGCCGTGGTGCATGTTCACACCGAGATCCCCGAAGCCACCTTGGCCTGCGCCGCACGGCTCGGCCTGCCCACAGACCTGCGTGTCCTGCGCACCGTGCACAACACCCAGCTGTGGCCGGCCTGGCAGCGCATCGGCCGCTGGGTCGAGGGGCAGCTGCGCGGGGCGGAGGTCGCCGCCGTCTCGCAGGCGGCCCTCGAGGGCTTGTGGCGTTTCCAGAGCGAACAGGGCCTGCCCCAGACACCGCCGTCCCGGTCCCGGGTGATCTATAACGGCGTGGCTGACCCTTCAGACCGTGCAGTCCTGGGCGTTCGTGCGGGAGCGCAAGGCCGACCGGTTCGGGTGTTGTTTGCTGGCCGTTTGGAGCCGCAGAAGGGGGCAGATCTGCTGCCTGATATTCTAACGGCCGCGTCGGAGCTGACGGGCCGTGCCGTTGAGGTGACGCTGCTCGGCCACGGCTCGCTGGAAAGGGAGCTGCGGTCCTGGGTGCAGGCCCAGCAGACCCCCTGGAGGACCGTGCTGGCTCCGCCTGTCCCGGACCTGTCCACGCGCCTGGCAGAGTACGACGTGCTGCTTATGCCGTCACGTTTCGAGGGGCTGGCCCTGGTCGCCATCGAGGCGCTGCTCGCCGGAACTCCAGTGGTGGCGACGCAGGTTCCTGGCCTGGCCGAGGTGTTCCCGCCGGGGTATCCGCTGCTCGCGCCTGCGGAGGACGTACCCGCACTGGCCCGCACCCTCGCCCGAGCGATAGATGAGGCCAGCTCGTACGCCGAAGGGGTTCGCCGTGACCGCGCCTTCATCGTTGGGCGCTTCAACCTACAGGCGATGGCGGAGGGTTACCGTCAGGTCTACCTGACCTTGACGAAAGGGCCGCCCCCAGCTCTGGTGAGCCTGTGAACATCCTGATGGTCCACAACTTCTATCAGCAGGCCGGCGGCGAGGATGAAGTTTTTCGCGCCGAGGTCGCCCTGCTGAAACGCTACGGGCACCACGTTCACACCTACACCGTCAGCAACGACCAGATCGAGCAGACTTCCCGCCTTCAGGCCGCTGCCCACACCCTCTGGAACGCTCAGGCGGCGCGCGACCTCCGTGACCTCGTACGGGAACGGGGCGTGGACGTGGTGCACTTTCATAACACCTTTCCCATCCTTTCGCCCGCTGCCTATGCGGGGGCCCGGGCGGGGGGAGCGGCGGTCGTACAAACGCTCCACAACTACCGGCTGCTGTGTGCCAATGCGCTCTTCTTCCGCGACGGCCACGTCTGCGAGGACTGTTTGGGGCTGAGGGTGCCCTGGCCCGCGGTGGCGCACACCTGCTACCGCAGCAGCCGCAGTGCCTCGCTGGTGGTGGCGGCCATGCAGACCACGCACCGCGCGGCGGGCACCTACCGGCGTGGAGTGGATGCCTACATCGCCCTCACCGCGTTCGCCCGTGAAACATTCATCGCTGGCGGTCTGCCCGCGGACCGGCTCCACATCAAGCCCAACTTTCTGGACGTGGATCCGGGGCTGGGGACAGGGGACGGCGGCTACGCCCTCTTTGTGGGACGGCTTTCCCGAGAAAAAGGCGTTGAGACGCTGCTTCGGGCATGGGCCAGCGCGGGTGGCGACCTGCCCCTGCGGATCGTGGGGGATGGTCCCCTGGCCCCGCAGGTCGCGGAAGCGGCCCGAACCCTGCCCGGTGTGACCTGGCTCGGCCGCCGGGACCGCGGCGAGGTGCTGCGGCTGATGCAGGACGCCAGCCTACTGGTGTTCCCCTCCCTCTGGTACGAGGGCTTTCCCATGACCCTGGTCGAGGCGTTCGCCGTGGGCCTCCCGGTGGTCGGCAGCAGGCTGGGCGCGATGTCTACGCTGCTGGAGCACGGCCGCAACGGTCTTCACTTCCGGCCGGATGATGCCGCCGACCTGGTGGCCCAGGTCAGGTGGCTGCACAGTCACCCCGCCGAGCGGGAGCAGATGCGGATGCAGGCCCGCCAGACCTTTCTTTCCGCCTATACGGCGGAACGTAATCACGGCCTGCTGCTGGAGATCTACCAGGCGGCGCGGGCCCGCGCGCGTCCCGACCATCCCGCCCTTTTGGAGACCTAAACCCTGAATTCTTCGGGGCGGGGCCTGCGTGGCCTTTGTCCCAGGCTCCTCCCCGTCTCATCATCGGGGGTGAATGTGCACGGCAACACGATAGAGGACGGGTGGCCTCTTGATATTGCCCCTACATGTCTTCTTCCTTGCCTTGGACGGTGTCCTTCGTCTTTTCCCTGCTGACGTGTTCTCTCCTGGAGCACGCGGGAGCCATTCAGTACAGCAAACCCATCGTCATCCGTAAGGGAGGGGTCTACCAGGGCAACTGGCAGAGCCTGGACCCCCGGGTTGCGGCGGTGGAGATCGCCACTCGGCAAAAAGTGGTGATTCAGAACTCCAACATTCAGAGCAAGGGGCCGCTGATCCGCTCCCAGTATGACCGCGCCAACATAGTGATTCGCAATACCCGCGGCGTGGCCCTCAACCCGGGGCGTCCCCTCAAGGAATACCGTTTCCCCGGTCGGTTCCTCGACCTGGAGGAGTTCGAGAGCCTGCTTGTGGAGAACAACGAGATGATCGGCACCTCGGGGATCTACCTGCGCTCGTACCTGGGGCAGGCCAGCAAGGGCCAGACCATCAAGATTCTGCGGAACAGGGCCATCAACATCGATGGGCGCTACAGTACTGGACCAGGACAGTATTCCCCGACGGAGGCGCGGCTCGTGCAGTTCGTGCAGTTCAACCAGGTGCGGCACGTCAGCGGGGCTGAAATCGCCTGGAATGAGGTGATCAACGAGCCGGGCAAGAGCCGCCCCGAGGAGAATATCAACATGTACCGCTCCAGCGGCGTTCCCGAAAGTCGCATCAAGATTCACGACAACTACATTCAGGGGGCCTATGCTGTCCGGCCTCGGACCGACGAGTACAGTGGGGGCGGCATCAACGCGGCCGACGGCAGTTCCCAGACCGCCAAGGAAGCGGCAGCCTATATTCGTGTGTACCGCAACCAGATCGTGAACACTTCCAATGTGGGCATTGCTGTCTCGGCCGGCCACAACATCGAGGTCTTCGAAAACCGCGTGATCTCCAGTGGCTATCTGCCTAGCGGCGCACCCATCAAGGCCCAGAACGTCGGTCTGTACGTCTGGGATATGCACGGTGACAAGAAGAAGGGCACCTTTTACAACATCTCGGTGCGGGACAACCTGGTGGGTTGGGCCCAGCCCCTCAAGGGAAAATACGTCCAGAATCCCTTTTGGTTCCCTGACTGCCCTCGTGACCCGAAGGGCGTGAGCCAGTGCCGTGGCAACCGGGTGCTGCCCAGCCCCATCACGCAGACCATGGAACGTCAGGAATACGCGCGCTGGCAGGCCAAGCTACGCGCAGCGGGCATTCGGGTTGGTCTGTTGACCCCTCGAGCTCCCTGATCAGCCTGCTGGGAGGCGGCGTGCAGCTACTGCGGGCTGCACGTTTATTTTTTGTTAGCGGCCTCCCCACTAGCTTTGGCATCGGGCCACGTGGCCCTATCCCCGGGAGAAGCATGTCAGCAAGAAACCTGCCTGTACGAAGCCTGTTTCTGGACCGCGGCCTGAATTTTCACGGTGGCGTGACCAAGGCGCTGCTGAACCTCGCCCGCAGCGTCCAGCCGGAGCAGGTGCAGCTTGAGATCGGGAGTCTGGAGCCCCCCTCGCCGGAGATGCGAGACGAGTTCGGACGGCTCGGCGTACCGGTTCACCACTTGGGCGAGGGGTACCTGCGGTCTGCGCTGGCGCTGCGCCGTGTGCTGCGCGCCTCCAGTACGCAGCTCGTCGTGTGTAATTCCTTCCGGTCGTACCTGATCGCCAAGCTGGCTGCCGCGGGCCTGCCCGTTCGGCTCCTGTTCTGGGTGCACGGGATCGCGGAGATCCGCGCCAGCCGCCTCAAGACGCAACTTTACCGGGCGCTTTCCTACCGGGACACGCTGATTTTCATCTCGGATGCCGTGCGGCAGGCCAACCTGCCCCCTCGCCATGCCGGGCGGCACCACGTCATTCACCACGGCGTGGAGAGCCCCTTTCAGGTGGCACAGTGGCGGCCCTACAGCCGGGAGGCTCGCGCTGGTCTCGGTCTCGCCCCGGATGATCTGGTGCTGATGTACGTGGCGAGCTTTGAGTCCTACAAGGATCATAGGACCCTGTTGCAAGCCTTCGACCGGCTGTGGACCCGGCACCCTCACCTGCGACTGGTCCTGATCGGCCAGGGCGTGGGCCTGGAGGCTATGCGTGAGCTCGCCGCGAGTCTCGCCAGCCGGGGCCGCATTCACTTCCTGGGACCTCGCGCGGATGCCCGGCCTCTGTTGGGCCTGGCTGACATCTACGTGCACCCCTGCTATGTGGAGGGCTTCGGCCTGGCGGTGGTCGAGGCGATGCTGGCGCGCCTGCCGGTGGTTGCGGCGGCAGGCGGGGGCTTGCCGGAAATCGTACAAGACGGCGTGACCGGCCTGCTCTTTCCCCCCCAGAGCGTGGAGGACCTGGAACGCCAGCTCGAGCGCCTCATCACTGATCCGCAGCTTGCTCGCCGTTTGGGCGAGGCGGGCGAGCAGCGCGGCCTCCAGCAGTTCTCCCCGGAGCGGTTCGCGGATCAGATGACCCACGTGCTCTTGTCGGAGGTCAGACGAGAACGCGCCCCCCTTCCTGTGGCAGGTCACCCATGAGCGGCCCTTTGCCGAAAAACGTCTGGCCTGCCCCTCTCCTTCGCCTGTATCCCGGGTGGCTGATCTTCCTGGGGGGACTGGCCGCCGGCCTGCTGGGGGTACAGCAACCGCTGCTGGCCGGGGCGCTGTGCGTGCTGGTGCTGCTGGCCGCTACCCTCTGGCGGGTACATGCCCGGCTGCCCCAGCTCGCCCTCGGCTTCATCGGCGTGTCGCTGGTCGGGTACGCCTTCCTGGGCAAGGGGTACGCCTACCTCGGCGTGCCCCCCCTCTTCGTGGGCGAACTGGCGCTGGGAGCGGGCCTGCTGGCCCTGCTGAAAGTGGGGCGGCTGGGGACCCGCCACACCTGGGGCCTGGTGGTGCTGCTGGGCCTCTTCATGCTGATCGGGCTGGCGAACACGCTGCCCTACCTGGGGACCTACGGCATCACGGCCCTGCGGGACGCTGTGATCTGGGGGTACGCCGCCTTTGCGCTGATCGTCGCGGGCCTGGGGCTGCACCTGGGTTGGGTGGAGCGTGCGGTACGGCAGTACGCGCGGTTGATCCCCTGGTTCCTGCTGTTTGCGCCGCTCAGCCTGATCCTCTACCGGCTGGCCGGAGGGCTGATTCCCGTTCTGCCGGGCAGTGACGTGCCCCTCCTGAAGCCCAAGGGCGGTGACATCGCCGTGCACCTGGCTGGAATCCTGGCCTTTTTGCTGCTGGGCCTGCACCGACACTTCTCCCCGCCCAGGGTTGCGGAGCGGCCTGGCCGCGAGTGGCTGTGGTGGCTGCTGTGGCTGATCGGCTGCCTCAGCGTCTTTACGGGGCGAGCGGCCCTACTGACCATCGCGGCGGCGGCAGCCGTGCTGCTGCTGCTGCGGCCCCTCAGCCGCTGGGGCCGCCCGCTGTACCTGGGCGTTCTGGTCCTCACGCTGATGACAGCCCTGAACGTCCGGGTCGACCTCGGGGTAGGCCGCGAAGTCTCCGTGCCGGGTCTACTCCTGAATCTCCGCAGCATCACCGAGGACACCGGCACGTCCACCCGCGACGGCTCGCGCGAGTGGCGCCTTGCCTGGTGGAACGATATCGTCGGCTACACCCTGCACGGTCCCTACTTCTGGACCGGCAAGGGGTACGGCATCAACCTCGCCGACGCCGACGGCTACCAGGTCGAGGAGGACAGCTCGCTGCGCAGCCCGCACAACGGGCACCTGACCTTCCTCGCGCGCTCGGGCGTGCCCGGCTTCACGGCCTGGGTGCTTCTCCAGGCTGCGTTCGCGCTGAGCCTGCTGCGTGCCTCCTTCCGTGCCCGCGCCGCCGGGCAGACCGTGTGGTCTCACCTGTTCCTGTGGATTCTCGCCTACTGGCTGGCCTTTCTGGTCAATGCTGCCTTTGATGTTTTTCTTGAAGGCCCCCAGGGCGGCATCTGGTTCTGGAGCCTGTTCGGCTTCGGGCTGGCGGCCCTAGAAGTGTACCGCCGTCAGGTTGCCTCGCCCGTTTCTCCCACCTAAAGGAGCCTCATGCCCCCCATTCCCTTCCGTCACATCCTGGGGATGCGCGTTGACGCGACGAGCTATCCCGATGCCACCCGCCGCATCCTGGCCTGGGCTCAGGCCGGGGAGGCCCGCTACGTCTGCGTCGCCAACGTCCACATGACGATGGAAGCCCACGACAGCCGCGACTTCCAGAACGTGGTGAACGGGGCCGCGCTCGTCACGCCGGACGGCATGCCGCTCGTCTGGGCGCTGCGAGCCCTGGGCGTGGCCGACGCCAGCCGGGTCTACGGCCCCACCCTCACGCTGCACGTGTGCGAGGCCGCCGCCCGCGAGGGTGTGCCCATTGCCCTGTACGGCGGCACCCCGGAAAACCTGGAAACGTTTGCCCGCGTGCTGCGCGCTCGGTACCCCGGAATCCGGCTGGTCTGCCTGATCGCGCCGCCCTTTCGGCCCCTCACGCCCGAAGAAGACGAACGCTATACCCGGCAGATCGTGGATTCCGGCGCGCGGATCGTCTTTGTGGGGATCGGCTGCCCCAAACAGGAACGGTGGATGGCCGAGCACACCCGCCGTATTCCCGCCGTGCTCCTGGGGGTGGGCGCCGCCTTTGATTTTCACTCCGGCCACGTGCGGCAGGCTCCCCGCCTCCTGCAGAATCTGGGGCTGGAATGGCTCTTTCGCCTGGCGATGGAGCCGCGCCGCCTGTGGAAACGCTACGCGAAGCACAACCCGCGCTTCGTCGCCCTGTTCCTGCGGCAGCTCACCACAGCCTCCGCAAATTCGGATCAAAAACACCTATCATGAAGCTGCTATGAAACTCTGGTTCCTTTGCGCCGCGCTCCTTGGTTCCGTGGCCGCCGCGGCTCCCCTCACCGTGACCATCCTGCACACCGACGATCTGCATGGTCATCTCGATCCCGTTAAGGTGGGCGAGGGAATGTACGGTGGCTACGCTCGCCAAACGGCGCTGGTTCGCGAGTACGCCAAGCGCGATCCCAACCCGCTGATTCTCTCCGGCGGCGATACCTTCCAGGGCACCCTGTTCTACAACGTCTACCAGGGCTTGGCCGACGTGCTGTTTATGAACTACCAGGGCTATCAGGCGATGGCCGTGGGCAACCACGAGTTCGACAACGGCCCCGAGGCGCTTGCCCGCTTTGCCCAAAAGGCGCAGTTTCCCCTGCTGGCCGCCAATCTTGACCTCACCCAGGAACCGCTTCTCAAGGACCTGATCAAGCCCTACGCGGTCCTGAACGTGGGCGGCCAGAAGGTCGGCCTGATCGGCGCGGTGACGCCCGACCTGCCGCTGATCAGCTCTCCCGGCGAGAACGTGCGAATGCTGGAACTGATGCAGAGTCTGAAGAACAGCGTGAAGGCGCTCCAGGACCAGGGCATCAACAAGATCATCCTGCTCTCGCACCTCGGCTACCCGCTCGAACAGGAAGTCGCCAAGACGGTGCCCGGCATTGACGTGATCGTGGGCGGCCACAGCCACACCCTGCTGGGGACCTTCGACAACAAGGATTTCCCGAAGAGTGAGGGACCCTACCCGACGGTGGTCCAGAATCCCGACGGCAACCGCACGCTGCTGGTCGCGGCCTGGGAGTGGGGCAAGGTGCTCGGGCGCCTCAAGGTCACCTTTAACGACGCTGGAGCCGTGGAGAGCTTCGAGGGGAATCCCATCGTCGTCTCCGCCGATCTGCCGGAAGATCCCACCGCCAAGCGCATGATCGAGACCCTCAGCGTGCCCATCGCCAACCTGCGCCGTCAGGTGATCGGGAACACCACGCGGGGGCTGAACGGCAGCCGCGAGATCGTTCGCAGGCGCGAGAGCGGCATGGCGAACGTCCTGGCTGACGCCGCGCTGGAGGCCGGGCAGCGGGCTGGGGCGGTGATCGCCTTTGTCAACGGCGGCGGCGTGCGCTCCAGCATCGACGCGGGGCCTATTACCTTTGAGGAAGCCATCACCGTGCAGCCTTTTGGCAACACCCTGACGATCCTCGACCTGACCGGCGCGGAGATCAAGCAGGCGCTGGAACACGGGGTGGCCACCTGGAGCGAGAACAAGGGTCAATTCCTGCATGTCTCCAAGGGCATGAGTTACACCTTCGACCTCTCCAAGCCGGCGGGCAGCCGCGTGACTGCCGTCACCCTCAACGGTCAGCCCCTCGACGACAACAAGACCTACACGGTCGCCATGAACACCTTTACGGCGAATGGCGGCGACGGGTTTGAAGTCTTCAAAAAGGCCAAGGGCCGCCGCCTCGATACCGGCACCCTGGATATCGACATCCTGGTCAACTACCTCAAGGCCCGTCCTACGGTCGATGCCCAGCCCGAAGGCCGCATTGTGATCCTGAACGAGCCCAAGTAAGGGGCGCCGCCCGAAGGTCACAGGGGAGGGCGGGCCTCGCCTTGCAGGTGCCGGATCAGGAGCGCCAGCCGAATCTGTACCGCGTGGTCAAAGGTACGGGGATTGAGGCCGGTCAGCGAGGTGATCTTGTCCAGGCGGTAATTCAGGGTGTTGCGGTGGAGGCCTAGGCGCCGAGCGGCGGCCAGTGGACGGCAGTCTTCGGCAAAAAAGGCCTCCAGCGTGCCCAGCAGCTCCGGCTCGCCGTCGAGGGGGCTCAGGAGGTGCTGGGCCAGCCCCAGCTTGGTCGGCTCATCGGCCAGACCCACAAAGGCCGCTATGCCCAGAGCATCGAGGGTATGCACCCGGTGTTCTCCGCTGAGGCGGCTTCCCAGCGAGAGGGCGGCCCGCGCGTCCCGGTACGAGCGGGCCAGTCCACCCAGCCCGCGGTGGTACCGCCCGATGCCCATCGTCAGTGGCGTGCCCAGGTCAGTATGCAGGTGGGTAAGGAGGGCGTTTCCCGCTCGTTTAAGGGCGGCGAGGTTGGCCCAGGAGGAGCTGTCTCCGTCCCCGTCCTCCGCCCACAGGCTCAGATTGCGGGTGTCACTCGCTTTGAGCACCGCCACTTCGCCTTCGCCGATATAGGCGCAGATGCTGTCGTTGGGCAGACGGAAGAAGCCCACCACGCTGCCCACCACCAGTTGGGCCCGTTGCTGAACGCGGTCCGCGTCCTGCCCTGGTCCGAGCAGGTAGGCGGAGGCATCGATCAGGATGACGGCGCGTGGTGGTCCCAGGTCCATTCCCAGGATGCGCGCCTGCCGCAGCAGGGTTTCCTCGTCCTGGAGATGGCCGCGCAGCAGGTCGTGGATAAAGGTGTTTTTCAGCTCCTGCTGCCCCGGCAGACGGTCCACCATCAGCGCCTGCCCCAGCACCAGTTCAACCACCCCGTGCGCCAGCCGTGGCGAGAGCGGTTCTTCCCCCTCCGGCCGGATGAGCACCCGGCTTTCCTGCCCTCCGAAGCGAAAAGGTACCGCCAGCGCGTCCGCCATAGCCTCCAACGCCGTGAGCGGCAGGCCGCACCACTCGTGCCGACTCGACGCCACCACCCGGCCCTCGGGGCTCACCACCAGCGTCGTGGCTGCCAGCAGCTCAGCAGTTCGGTCGCTGACCATCTGGGCAATGCGCTCGAAGCGCAGATCGGTGACGGGCAAGGGTTCACCTCCGGCGTCAGGACAGGACGGGCAGCGGCTTCAGCAGCTTGAGGAACGCCTCCGCCGCTGCCCCCCTCAGGTCGGGCCGGACCCAGTTTGCGCCGCCCACCCGCGCTGGATCGCCCAGCCCGACCACCAGGAAGCCGCCCGCGCGTGCCCCCCGCACGCCCGCCTCCGAGTCCTCGAAGACGATGCAGCGGGCGGGGTGCAGGCCCAAGCGTCCGGCGACCCACAGGAAGATATCGGGCGCTGGCTTGGGATGGACCACGCTGGCGCCGTCCGCAAAGGCGTCAAAGAGGGCCGTGACCCCCAGACGGTCACAGACCCGGCGTGCGTTGCGGCTCGACGAGGCCAGTCCCAGACGAACGCCACGTGCCCGCGCCTCGGCGAGCAGGTCCGCCACGCCGGGCAGCAGGTCTCCCGGTCCCAGTTTCTCCAGAGCCTCCAGAAAGTAGGCGTTCTTGCGCCGCAGCAACTCGTCGCGCTTCTCCGGCGAGCAGGAACGTCCCCCCAGCCACAGGTCCAGGGCGTCCTCACGGGTTCGGCCCAGCAGGGCGGCGTTGGCCTCGCGCGAAAACGGCATGTCTTCCTCCTCCGCCAACCGCCGCCAGGAGTGGTAGTGCAGTTCGGCAGTATCGGTGAGCACCCCATCCAGGTCGAAGATGAAGCCTGACTTCACTCCGCTCGCTCCAGGCGTGCCAGCAGGCCCGCATGGTCGGAGGCGCGCGCGGCCCCCTCACCCTCCGCGAGCACCACCGTCAGTTCCCGCGCCCGCATGCCGCGCGTCCAAACGTAGTCGATGCGGATGCTGGGGACACGGTCTTCCACGAAGGTAAAGCCCTGTTCTTGAGGGTGCAGCAGGGCCCAGGCATCGATCCACTCGGCCTCGCGCAGGCCACCCAGGTACGGGCTATCCGGCTGCATGTTGAAGTCGCCGACCAGGACGGCAGCCGCCCCTGCTGTGCCCTCCAGCGCCGAGAGCGCCTCACGCACGTTGTCCTCCTGCTGCTCGGGCACCCAGGAGAAGTGGGCGTTGAAGACATCGAGCGGTCCCTGCGGCGTCGCGAAGCGTCCCCCGATCATGACGCGGCGGCTGGTGTCTTCCAGGCCGGGGCGCAGGCTCAGGTCGAAGCGGCGTGTCTCGGGAAGCGGCCCCCGCGTCAGAAAGGCCAGGCCGTCCTGCCGCCCGTCTGCGTGCGTCTGGGCCGCGACGAAGACTGCCTGGTAGCCCAGGCTGGCGGCCAGTTGGCTGGCCTGATCGTCCGGGTGCTGAGCCGGGTCGAGGGCCACCGCCTGAAGCGCGATGATGTCGGGCTGAGTGTCGGCCAGCGCGCGCTCGATCAGCCCGCGCCGTTTCGCCCACACGCCGTGCTTCTCGGCGTAGCCCATGAGGTTCAGGGTCAGGATGCTGGTCATGGAAAGCTCCTTGTCTGTTGCCGGTGAAACGGTGACCAGTCAATGGCTCCCAGGAGTCTGGAGAGCGGCGGTGACTGCGCAGGGCAGCACCAGGCTGGAGACTACCCTAGAAGTGGGTTCCAGAGAACAGGTCAGCCCCTTAGGGGAGTGGGGCAGCTTGTGCCTGACCGGTCAGCAGATCTCGGTACCAGCGGGCGCTGTCCTTGAGGATACGCTCCTGCGTTGCGTAGTCCACGTACACCAGCCCGAAGCGGCGGCTGTAGCCGTAGGCCCACTCGAAGTTGTCCATGAGGCTCCACGCGAAGTAACCGCGTACGTCCACGCCCTGCCTCAAGGCCTGCACCACGGCTTCTAGGTGCAGCTGGAGGTACCGCACGCGCTCTGGGTCCTGCACGCGCTTCCCAAGGGGTTCATCGGGGTACGCCGCCCCGTTCTCGGTGATCAAGAGCGGCGGGAGGTTGGCGTAGTCCTCCTTCAGCCGCACGAGCAGATCCGTTAGGCCCTGGGGATAAACCTCCCAGCCCATATGGGTGTAGCTCGACTCGGGGGGGCGCACGTTGCCTCCCGCGCCGTTTACACTGCGGCTGTAGTAGTTCACACCCATGAAGTCAATGGGCTGCGCGATGCGTGCAAGGTCGGCAGGCTGCACCTCCGGCACGTCCTCCCCGTACGCCTCCCAGATGTCCGCTGGGTACTCGGCCCGCAAGATAGGATCAAGGAACCAGCGGTTGAAGGTTCCGTCTGCAAACCGGGCGGCTGTGATGTCCTCGGGTCGCTCTGAGGCGGGGTAAGCAGGTTGGAGGTTGAGGACGATGCCGAGCTGCGCGCTGTGCACCACGTCACGCATCGCGGCGATGGCTTCGCCGTGCCCCAGCAACAGGCCATGTGCGGCGGCCAGCGCGAGTCGCCGGTCCCGTAGGCCTGGGGCGTGCTCTCCGAGCTGGTAGCTGAGGAGAGAAGAACACCACGGCTCGTTTAATGTGGCGTAGCTCGCCACGCGGTCCCCGAGGCGCTCAGCGACGATCCGGGCGTATTCCGCGAAACGGAAGGCGGTGTCGCGGTTGACCCAGCCCCCTACGTCCTGCAGAGCCTGCGGCAGGTCCCAGTGGTACAGCGTCGCGTAGGGCTTCAGGCCGCGCTCCAACATGCCGTCGACCAACCGCTCATAGAAATCCAGGCCCTTGGGGTTGACGGGCCCTTGGCCGTCTGCCTGAATGCGCGGCCACGCGACGGAAAAGCGGTACGCGTCGGCGCCCAGGCTCCGGATCAGGTCAAGGTCATCCGGCCAGCGGTGATAGTGGTCGCAGGCCACGTCGCCGTTCGTGCCGTCGAGAATGCGTCCTGGCTCGCGGCAGAAGGTATCCCAGATGGAGGGGCCACGCCCGTCCTCGTGGGCGGCCCCCTCGATCTGGTAGGAGGAGGTGGCCACGCCGAAGGTGAAGTTGTCAGGGAAGTCTTTACGGGTGATGGTCATGGGCGGGTCCTTTGGCGCGTAAAAAGAAAAGAAGTCAGGGGAGACGCTTGTAGACGAGTCGTGTGAGGGACCGCCCGGGAAGATCGAGAATCGGGCCAAGCTTCAGACGAATGAAATATGCCTCGTCCTGCACGGTCTTCTCGGTGAAGGTCTTGGCTCCGATGAGCGTGTACCCGGGCATCCCAGTGGCGAGCTGGCGCGTCCCGGCCGCAGTGTTCGTCACCAGCAGGGTGCGTAGGGGACCGTTCTCGGCGAGGTGGGGCCACAGGGCCGGGTCGCTGCTATATACGGGCAACGCCGTGCCCCGGAAGTGACGCAGCTGCTGAAAGGCGTAGAGGGTGGGCCGCGGCACACCTGCAAGGTCTACCAGGCCATGATTTCCGGCGGCGATGATGGCGAAGTAGCTTGACACAGCTACGCCTGCCTCGGCAAGGCGCATCGCCGTCTCGGCGCCCCATAGGGCCCCAACCTGATCGGCAAGGTGACGGGCGCTCGTGGACCGCCATGAGAGGCTGTATTCAGTTACGCCCAACGCAATGTTTCGGTGATAGCCCAGTGGGTTGCGCTGTGGGTCACGCCAGAGGGCCCGGATGTTCTGCACGTGTGCAGTGACCTCTCGGGCAGTGGCGAGAGCCGCCTCGTCCGTCGCCGTGCCGTCGGTCGGGTACTCGTGCCAAGTCAGCAGGTCCACCACGTCCCCACAGGCACGGACAAAGGCAGCGAGGTAATTCATGGCCGGGCCTGTTCCCTTGGACACGGCCGGACCGGCGAACTTCGCCTGCGGGTCGACCTTCAGGATGGCCTCTCGCTGGGCACGGAACGTGTGGCAGTACTTCTCGGGGGTCCAGCTGGGGTCGCCACGGTTCGCGGCGTACAGGTCCGGCTCGTTGCCGATCTCCCAGTACGCCACCTTCAGGCCCGCCGCCCGGGCGTCCCGCGCGGCCTGCGCCGCGTCCTCGGGGCGGTTGTGGGCACCTTCGCGGGTGGCGAACACCCGGGTCTGAACGATGGCGGCGGTGTTCGTGCCCGTGAGGCCCAGGCTCGACCTGAAGTAGTTCAAGCTCTGGGCATTCAGGTCGGCGTCGTCGCCCACGTTTCCCCCGGGAAACCGCAGGGAGGTGGGCGCGACCGACCGCACCGCGTCCAGCGCCTCGACGAGCGGCATCTGCCAGCTCGTGTTGAAGCCGTTCACGGCGAGCGGGGGAATGGGCGTGCCGTTTCCGGAGACAGTTAGGGTCGCGGGGGCTGCGCCGGCGATCCCCAGTGCGAGCAGAAGCAGGAGTCGCGTCACGCTTAGCCCTTCAGCGACCCCGAGGTGAGGCCCTCGATCAGCTGGCGCGAGGCGAAGGCGAAGATCACCAGCAGCGGAATCACGGTCAGCGCCACACCGACCATCAGCGCGCCCCAGTCAGTGTTGGCCACGGCCTGAAGGCTGCGCAGCAGCAGCGGCGCCGTGTACGTGTTCGGTGAGCGGAAGATGATCAGCGGCCCCACGAAGCTGTTCCAGGAGTTGATGAAAGTGATCAGGCCCAGCGTGCCCAGCGCGGGGCCGCTGAGGGGCAGGATCACCCGGCGGTAGATGCCAAACTCGGTCGCACCGTCGATGCGAGCGGCTTCCATCAGTTCGCGGGGAATGGCGCTGCCGATGTACTGCCGCATCAGGAAGATGCCGAAGGCGTTCGCCATGCCCGGCACCCACAGCGCGCGCGGGGTGTCGATCCACCCCAGGCCCTGCATGATCAGCGCGAAGGGCACGATGTTCAGCGCCGTGGGAATCAGCAGCGTGGCAAGCACGATGCCGAACAGGAGTTCACGGCCCTTGAAGGAGTACATCGCGAAGGCGAAGCCCGCCAGCGAGCAGAAGAACAGGGTGGTTACCGTGGTCATCACGGCCAGGTAGAGGCTGTTCCAGAGGCTGCGCCAAAAGGGCACGCGCTCGATCAGGCTGACGTAGTTGTGCGGCGCGTCGTCGCCGAACCACAGTGGGGGCGGGAGCTGGAAGATCTCCGCGCGGTCATGGGTGGCGAATACGAACATGAAGTAGAAGGGGGCCAGCGTGAGGATGGCCCCCAGCGCCAGCAGCAGGTACGCGCCGCCCCGGGTGAGGGGGCGCACGGCCGGGCGGCGGCCCTGGCGGGACGTGGGGGCAGACGTGGGGGTGGTCATCTCAGTCTCTCCCGGCGAGGCCGCTGCGGCCGAAGATGCGGTTGTTGACGAAGGTCAGCACCAGGATTACCACGAACAGCAGCCAGCCCATCGCGGCCGCCAAGCCCGCGTCGCTGTACACCTGGTACGTGCGGAGCATATACATAACGGCAGTCGTGCCTTCTTGCCCGGCGCCGCCTGTTCCGTTGGTGAGGATGAAGGGTTCTTCGAGCAGTTGCAGGTTCCCGATCAGGGTCAGCGTGATGGCGAGGAACATCATGGGGCGCAGCAGCGGCAGCGTGATGAAGCGGAACTGCTGCCAGCGGGTGGCGCCGTCCACGGCGGCGGCCTCATACAGCTCTTTTGGGATGGACTGTAGTCCTGATAGGTATAGAACGACGTTCCAACCGGTAAAACGCCAGATCACGACGAGGGCGATGGCGGGCTGGACGAATTCCCGCTCGCCCAGCCAGTTGATCTTCTCGGCGGGGAAGAGGCCCCCGATCAGCGGCAGCTCGTGCAGGGCGCTGAGGGCGGCGTTCACCACGCCGTACTGCCAGCTGAATAGTGTAAAGAACGTGACTGAGATTGCCACGACCGAGGTGATGTACGGTAGGAAGTACACCGCCGTCAGCGGCCCCTGCAGGCAGCGCAGACCCGTGTTGATCGCAAAGGCGAGCGGAATGGCGATGAGGTGCTGTGGAATGCCAGAGAGCACCGTCAGCGACAGGGTATTTCTCAGAGCGTCCCAGAAGGCGGGGTCTGTGAGGTTGTCCGCATAATTGCGCCACCCCACGAATTTCATCGTTCCCAGGCCAGCTGAAGGCGTCCACTCCTGAAAGGAGAGGTATGCCAGGAAAAGAATCGGGAATAGCCCGAAGGCGAAGAATAGGACAAAAAAGGGGCTAATAAAGATGTACGGTGCATAGTGGCGTTGGAAGTCATCCCAGCGCCGGGCGAGGGAAGGACGGTCACCGGAGGAGACAGGAACGCGGGCTTGCACAGGTCACTCCTAAAGGCCTGCCCGGGGAGGAGCGCCCCCCGGGCAGGTGAGGGCCAGATCAGCGGCGCGCGCGGCGCTCGATCAGGTTCTTCGCATCCGTCAGGGCCTGCTGGCAGGTCTTGCTGCCGTCGAGCACCGAGCCCAGTTCCGTCAGCCAGATCTCGCTGGCGACCGGGTCGAGCCGGTTGACGTCGAGCGGCTTGATCCTGTTGGCGGCCTGTCGCCACAGGATGCGGGCCTTTTGGCCAGCCAGGTAGGGTATGCCCTCGTTGAAGAGGGGAGCATCCTGCGCGGCTCGCAAGGCGGGAAAGGCGCCAGTCGTCTTAAAAGCCAGGATCTGCTGGTTTTTATCAGTCGTGAGGTACTTGATCAGTTCCCATGCCTCGGCCTTGTTCTTGCTCTGCTTGGGAATGGCATAGAAGGACCCGCCCCAAGAGGCGTACGCTCCGCCTGGAAGCTGCTGGGTGTTCCACTTGCCGGCAAAGTCCTTGGCCAGCCAGTTCTGCATGTGCCCGGTCAGCCAGGCGCCCGAGAACTCGGTGGCGAGATTGCCCTTTTGGAAGGCGGTGGTCCACTCGGGAGAAAAAGCCCCGCCGGCGCGGGCGTCGAGCTTTGCGTCACGAATACGCCTAGCGTAGGTGCAGGCATTCAGGAAGCGAGGGTTGTCCGGGCTAACGAGCACGCGATTGTTCTTGTCGAAGTACACGCCTTGCCCAGTGGGGATATTGGTGCGAATGTAGATTTCCGCGACCTCGGTGGCGTCGGGAATCAGGAAGGTGCCGGGGTTAGCAGCAACCACCTTCTTGCCGTTCTCGATGTAGGCGTCCCAGCTCTTGTTGAGGTCTGTGGGCTTGATGCCTGCCTTCTTCAGGAAGTCAGTGCGGTAGAACATGGCGCCCGGGCCAATGTCGGTAGGCATGGCGACGATACGACCCTCGAAAGTGGCCTGCGGGAAAGTGTAGGCCACAAAGCGATTGCGTAGATCACCTGCGTTGTAGGGAGGCTTGCTGAGGTCCTCTAGGCCACCACCCTCAGCAAAGCGCGCAACGTACCCGAAGTCGATGGCTACGACGTCGTTCGCACCGCTGCCCGTCGCAAGGGCAGTCGTCAGGGCGTTGTGATGGTCCGCGTATTGCAAAGCCACAACTTTGACGTCGATATTCGGGTACTTCTTCTGAAACCCGGGAATGGCTGCTTTTACGACAGTATCGAGATCTGGAAAGACGCCGACTGTAATGATCTTTTTGGGCTGGGCAAGGGCGCTAGAGCTCAAGAGGAGCGTACCGATGAGCAGAACATGCTTTTTCATAGAAATCTCCTGAAGGTACGGAAGACGAGAGGGGAGAGGAATGTGAGATAGAAAGCGCTTTCATGAGAACTGCCTAGAAACCTCCTATGCCGTTGCGGCGGCTAGTCTGAAGTGCAGGTGGTGTGGAGTGCCTAACTGGTGCGTCGTCTCGCCGTGGACTCGCGAATGATGAGTTCTACCTGGAACGGCGGGAGTGAGGGGGCTTGGCCAGCGAGCATGCGCAGGACACACTGGGTAGCGGCGAATCCCATGTCGTGGATTGGTTGCCGAACGGTAGTCAGGGGAGGAGAGGTATACATCGAGCCTGCCAAATCATCGAAACCCACCAGCGAGATGTCCTCGGGTACGCGCAGGCCCTTGCGGTGCAGGGCGAGGCGGGCACCGTACGCCATTTGGTCGTTGGCAGCAAAGATGGCGGTGAAGAGCTGGCGACCCTCAACCAGCCGTGTAGTAGCCAGAAATCCGGAATGCTCCAGGAAGTCGCCTTCCAGCACTAGGCCCGGGTCGAAGCCAATCCCTGCTTCCTCCAAGGCCGCCCGGTATCCCGAGAGGCGATCCTGTGCGTCCCGGTGGCTGGCGAGGCCTGCGATGTGCGCAATGGAGCGGTGTCCCATTTCGATGAGGTGTCGGGTTGCTAAGTAGGCACCTTGACGGTTGTCCACCCGCAGGCACTGTCCTGCCAACTCCGGTAGAAACCGCCCCAGAGCGACCAGTGGTACGCGGCAAGCCACCTCCCGCAGCTGCTCGTCCGGCATCACACTGCCCAGTATGAGCAGGGCGTCCACCTTGCGTGCGAGAAGGAGGTCAATTGCCTCGGTCTCCTCTTCCGCGTGCCAGTGGCCGCTCATAAACAGGGGCAGGTAGCTGCTACCCTTAAGGCCTTGCTCAATGCCGCGCAGCGCTTCTCCATAAAAAGGACTGGAGATGTCTTGCGTCAGAACGCCGATACTCATGGTGCGGCCGCTGGCCAGGCCGCGGGCAAGCACGTTGGGCCGGTAGTTCAGCCGAGCAAGGGTGCGTTCCACAGCCTCGCGCTTCTCGGCGCTGACGTTGGCTGAGCCGTTTAGGATGCGTGACACCGTGCTGGCCGAAACACCGGCTGCACGCGCCACCTGCGTGAGCGTGACAGTAGGTTTCATACGTGCTTAAGCAGAACATAAACACGTTTTGAAAGCGCTGTCAAGCAGGATCAATCTGGGACAAGCGAGGAGCCAGAAGGTTACCTAGAGGTCATCCGGAAAATGGTCACGGTAGAGGAGCGGGAGTGGCTGGCAATCCGATGGGATGCGGTTGACGGACGAGCAATGAGCCATCCTCGCCCCCCTCCTTCCTCCCCTGAAAAGCAGATCCGCCGCGGAAGACCGCGGCGGGGTGACAAAGAGCTGTTTGAAGGCATCCTGTAGGTCCTGCGTACCGGGGCGCAGTGGGAGCGCCTCCCCCGACGGTAGTGGCTTTCAGCGGATGACGGTGGTTTCATGGAGAATGAACGGCCCAGTTTGCCCCAGGTGCAACAGCGTTTGCATCGTCAAAAACGGACATGCCCACACCGGCAAGCAGCGCTACCTTTGTCGTGGATGCCGGTACCAGTTCATCCCGGAGGCCACCTGGCACCGCAGTTCTCCTGAAACAGAGGCCGAAGTGGACCGCCTTCTGACCGAACGCCTCTCCCACCGCGGCATTTGCCGCGTCACGGGGGTCAGTCGTTCCTGGTTCCGTCTTCACCTCAAGAAACTCAACAACACCGTCCCGCACGGCATAGCCCAGGAGCAGCGCCAAGCAAAAAAGCCTGAGCATTCCAGCACCATCGGGGCTGGTGCTGGAATGCGATGAGTGATGTACGTTCGTTGGTCGTCGGGACCGTCGGCTCTGGATCTGGCTGGCGATGGACTGAGCTTCCCGACGGATCGTCGGCTGCTTCTTCGGGCAACGAGACGCAGCAGGGGCCTTTGGGCTGTGGCAGAGCCTCCCCACACCCTACTTGGATGCGGTCTGTAGGACAGACCGCTTGTCGGCCTACAAAGCGGTGGTCTTTGGCGCACTGCACTGCATGGGGGGAACCCAACACATCGAACGTTTCCATGCCACTCTTCGCGCCACATTGCCCTTCCTGGTCTGCAAAAGACTCTCGTTCTGCCGTTAGCAGGCCAACCTCGAACTCGTCGTCTGGCTCTTCATCCACCGCTACAACGCGTCATTACCTTGAATCCGCTACCCCCCCGACTGGACTACCTGCCCAAGTCCACCTGTTTCGAGCGTTTTCAGGAGTGGAATGAGCGCGCGGTGTTTCCGAACGTTCTGGGACAGCTCTACGAGCTGCTGGAGGAACAAGAACAGCTGGACCTGCGGGAAGCCTTCATTGATGGCACCTTCAGTGCCGCGAAAAAGGAGGCTTGGACGTCGGCCCACCAAGAAGGGCAAGGGCACCAAAATCATGCTGATGGTGGACGCGAGCGGGTTGCCGCTCACCGTCCACACCGACTGGGCCAGCTCCGGTGAAGTCACCCTGGTCCACGCTACTTTGGAAGCTTCCTTCGGCCTGGACTTTCCCAAGCGGTTGATCGGGGACAAGGCGTACGACAGCGACCCTCTGGATGCAGAGCTGGCTGCGTTGGGGATGGAGATGATCGCGCCTAACCGCAAGAACCGGACGCAGAAAATGCAAGATGGACGCCCGCTGCGCCGCTACAAGCGGCGCTGGAAGGTCGAGCGGACCATCGCCTGGTTGCAATCCTCCCGCTGCGCCCGAACCCGTGACGAGCGCAAAGCCCAGAACTTCCTGGGCTTTGTCCAGCTCGCCTGCATCCTCATCCTGCTGCGTCAAATTTCCGGATGACCTCTAAGGAGGAGGGCTTTCTGAAGCACTTGAAATTCCGTGACGCCACCAGCCTTGGACTGATTGTGGTCCTGGTCATCGCCCCCTGTTGCTGGTCCCGGAAGGGCTTCACATCGTACAGCAGAGAAACCGTGGAGGATTGATCTCACTGACAGTGTGGATTGAGCGACCTCAAACTGGATCTGCGGGTAGTTCAGTAGGCCCTGATCCTTCTGTGTGACCCTGACGTCAAGCCACCGGGGACCATGAAGCGCTCTGCCCCCTTACTCACCTCCAGGTGTGCTGAAAGCTCGTTTTTCGCTTGAACTCATAAAATAAGTGGACTGGCCCAGATTTATGGACGAAGCTGACTGGAGACTCGACTCAGGTGGAGTGTACGACGGCGGGCGGGGCAGTGGGCTGGACCCATCGCTGGGCGAACTCGTCGGACGTAGGCCAGAGAAGAATGCGGCCTGGCGCTGTTGTAGAACGTCCGCCAGCCGTCCAACAGCGTGCTGGGCCAAGTGGAAGACCTCGGCGTTCAGCAACTCGTCGCGTAAACGGACGTGGAAACTCTCAGCCACGCCGTTTTGCCAGGGTTGTCCTGGGTCGATGTAGCGGGTGCCCACCTCCTGCACCGCCAGCCAGACCTTCAGATCATGGGCGATGAACTCGGGGCCGTTGTCGCTGCGGAGGAAGCTCGGCACACCTCGTTCGCGCATCACCTTGACCAGGCCGGCTTTCACGTCCACCGACGTGAAAGCCGGCCCACAGCGCAGGGCCAGCGATTGCCGGGTGAACTCGTCGGTCAAAGTCAGGATTTTCAGGGGTTGCCCGGTCAGCGTCTGGTCGAAGACGAAATCGTAGGTCCACACCTGGTTCGGCTGCTCCGCCCGAAGAGGAATGTGCTGCCCAGCGCAAATCTTTCTCGTCTTCCGGCGGGTGGGAAGAGCGAGGGCCTCGCTCTTCCAGAGACGGTGCACGGTCTTGCGGTTGACCTGCACCCCTTCGCGGCGCAGCGTGGCGTGAACCCGCCGGCATCCCCAGCGGGGATGCTCGCGGGCCAGCGTTCTGATGAGCCGCTCATCATGTTTGGGATGTGGGCGGTAGGACAGCGAGGAACGAGGCAGACCGACCAGCTCGCACGCCCGCTGCTGTCGAATATTTTTGCGGACCAAGTGCTGTGCGGCCTCCCGGCGCTCGGGAGCCGTTAGCGCTTTTTTGAAAGCAGTTCCTTCATCCCCTCCAGCTCCAGGCGCTGCTGACCCACCAGCTTCAACAGGCGCTCGTTTTCACGTTCGAGCTAACGAAGCCGCCGGGCTTCGTCCACGCTGGCATCGCCGTATTTCGCTTTCCAGGCGTAAAAGGAGGCCGTGCTGCACCCAGCCCCCGGCACAACTCTTCAATGGGCTTTTCGCCTTGTTTAGCGTCTTGGAGCAGCTTGATGATCCGTTCCTCGCTGAACCGCTTCTGCTTCATGGGTCATCCTCGCTTTCTCGCGGGGATCAGGGGAAGTCCCCGTCCCCCGTCGGGAGGCGAGCCGATGGTCTCCAGTCAGTTTTGCCCAGTTTTTGGGGGGCAGACCATAAGCTTATTAAATCTGTCAGACTATCAGGATCGGGGGATCAGTAAATCCGAAAGTTTCCGCTAGCGTGCAGCAGCGCCATGAAGGTCAGTAGTCCGTCGTAGTACCGCCATTTGCCGGTCGGCGGCTCAAGCTTCCAGAGTTCTTGGGTGAACTGTCGGGCACGTACGGTGTTGGTGGCTAGGGATGCTGCCCCATTGCTAGCGATCAGCCCGCTGGAGCGGTCGGCCGAGAGCCGAGTACCGTCTAGGGTGTACTGGTTGACGTAGTTGTCCAGACCTTCCTTCTGAAAGAAACTTTGCAGCTTGTCCGTGAGGGCGGTCTCACGGCTGTCCTTGCCCCACCAGGCCTGATCCACAGACCAGTTGACCGCAGTCCGCCAGGCGTCGAAACGGAAATTGGCAGCACCGGGATTCCAAGAAGGGCCTTTAGGCGTGCCATCGAACTCGGCGTAATCGGGGACTAGGCCAGTCTCGGGATGTGTGGCCTTCTGGAAGTACTCGCGGCTAACTTTGGCAGCCGCACTCCAGAACCTGCGGTCTGCTGTCTGCTGACCATTCCAGCCGGTTGCCCAGCGGCTCCACAACTCGTAGAAGGCGGGCAAGTGATAAGAGGGATCTGTGAAGCCGGCATTTTCTCCCTCTGGAACAAACACTACCTGCTTGTGTTCCCGGTTGAACATGTTGGTGATGCCATCCACCACACCACCATTCATATCTTCTTTGTGAAGCATAACATTGAGGATGTTATTGGCCTCTGCGCTGTAGTTGTAGATGCCCTGTCCATTCCCCCAACGGTGGGATGCGAAGAACAATGCGGTTGCAAAGTATTCCTCGCCATCACTGGCCGGATTGGCATCGAGGATATGGCCCTCGAAGTCCGTGTGCCACGCGAAATACCCAGCGCGAGGTCCGGACTGATGCTGCATCCTGCTCTTGGCGTAGTTCCATAAGGCGTTGAACTCTGCCTGCTTGTCCATCTGCACTGCAATCATCATGTGAGGGTGCCCCATTTATCGGTCCAGGCCTTTTGCAACAACTAGCGTACCTCAGCCCGCCTTTTGCAGGCGGGCGAACTCGTTCGGTGACTGGCCGTCCAGACTGCTATGCGGTCTGACTTGGTTGTAATCCTCGCGCCAGGCGGCAATGACCAGTCGTGCCTCGGGAAGGCTTTGAAACCAGTGGAGATTCAGGCACTCATCCCGCACCCTCCCATTGAAACTCTCGATGTAAGCGTTCTCCATGGGTTTCCCCGGTGTGATGAAGACGTGGGCGATGCCCAACTCATGGGTCCACTGATCCAAGGCCTTGCTGATGAATTCGGGGCCGTTGTCCGTGGTGATGCTCGTCGGGCAACCCCTCACGGCCACCACCTCGGTCAGGCGACGCACCACATCCGCCCCGGTGATCGAGGTCCCGATGTGCATGACTAGGTTCTCGCGAGTGAAGTCGTCCACGACGTTGAAGACGCGAAAACGCTGTCCGGAGGCGAGCTGGTCGGACATGAAGTCCATGCTCCATCGCTGATTGGGTGCAGAAACCTCAGGTTTCTGCACCCGCTGCCTTCCCGTCAGCTTCTTGCGCCCCTTTTGCCGGACTGCGAGTCCCTCTGCTCGGTACAGGCGGTATACGCGCTTGTGATTGACCTGTGTCCCTTCGCGCCTGAGCAGCGTATGGAGCCGCCGGTATCCGAAGCGGGGACGTTCTTGCGCCAGGACCCGCAGACGGTCAATCAGAACTCGTTCACCCTCCTTTTTAGGGCTGTTATGCCTCTGGGTCGAACGCCAGAAGCCCAGTACCTGGCAGGCCCGGCGCTCACTGACCTGGAATTCACGGCGCAGGAACCCCACCATCTGCTTCTTGACGGGTGTTTGCGCCTGGGGCGTGGCCTCAGGCGTCACCACTTTTTTCCCACCACCTCCTTGAGCATCTGATTGTCCAGTGCCAGGTCCGCGACTAGCTTCTTCAGGCGGCGGTTTTCCTCCTCCAGCAGACGAAACCTCTTGGTTTCGTCTTTGGTCATCCCCCCGTAGCGCGCCTTCCAGCGGTACAGGGTGGTGATGGCCAAACCATGCGTCCTGGCGACCTCACTGATCGCTCCCCCAGCCTCAACCTGGCCGAGGATGTCCAGAATCTGCTGCTCGGTGTACCGTTTCCCCTTCATATGACCCCCAGATTGCCACTGGATTTGCAATCGGACTGGACCGGGAAACGGGGGGCACGTCACATGCCGTAGCTCATGCCCTCGCTGCGAACGTCGTTGTTGCCAATATCCGCAATGTAGGCCATGGGTCCGTTCTCGTTGCTGCCTGCCGAGTAGTAGACTCGACGCTCGTTGTCTGTGCTGGCAAATAGGCTGTTCCAATAGGCGTCGAGTTTGGCCTGTACCTCTGTGCTCGTGGCAATGTCCCACTCGGTGAAGAGATTGCGGTACTTCCCGGTGTAGAACGCTCCACTGTGCTCGGGCTCGCGCTGGGTCAGGCCACACGAGCTGATCAGCGAAAGCAGGCCGAAGCCCACGAGGGTGAGATGAGCCTTGCTGCGTTTCATAGGTTCTCCTCGAGCCTGGGTTCCCCGGATTTCAACGGGTAGGAAACAGACTGATCAACTGCACGGGAACGGAGTGGATGTCTACAGTCCTATGCCAATTCGTGAAAGAGTTTTACACTAAAAAGAGTCTAAACGGGTCGGGTGGCGGCGTCAAGAGGAAGAGTGGGAAAGGGACAGGCGACATGGATGCCGATCCTGCTTCGCGGCGAAAACGCGTAGTACGCTGGCTCTAACTTCTGTTCCCCAATTCCACCGCCCCTGGAGGACAAGGTGGCTTCTGCCAAGGGATACACTGAGGTTCGCTCATGTTTGTGAAACGCTTTTACTTATTTGAGCCTGACTCGTGCATTCCGCCCTATGGCTCTTATGCTCCTGAAAGGATGGGAGTATGACTTCAGTGCTCCTCCAGATCCGTGCCGGAGACCAGGGGTTTCTCAAGCAGCTTAATCGCTCAGCCATCCTGGAGGCAGTTCGGCGTGATCCCGGAATTTCCCGGGCAGAACTGGCCGCGCGCACACAACTGACCAAGGTCACGGTTGGCACCATGGTTCAGGAATTGCTGGATCAGGGCTGGTTGGTTGAGGGTGGCCTACAGCAAGGAAGTGTAGGACGTCCAGGGCGAGCTCTTTACCTTAACGAAGGGCGGCACATTCTGCTGGGTGCGGAAGTAGGTGTTCAGGGACTGCGGGTGGTGGCCTGCACGCTGACGGGGCGTAGCCTCGGACAGCGCGCTGTGCTGACCCCCTCGACCACGCCCGAAGCGACGGCCCAACAGCTGGCTATTTTGCTCACGGAAGTACTGGCCCTTCCCGAACTGGCAGGCCGGGAGATCCTGGGACTGGGTGTGGCCGTTCCTGGCCCAGTGGCGCTTCATGAGTCTACCCTGGTGTTCGCCCCGAACTTAGGCTGGCGCAACATCCCCTTCTTAACGGTCCTAAAACCATTCCTCCCAGACCTCCCCGGTCCCTGGCTGCTGGAAAATGAGGCGAAGGCGGCCGCATTTGGTGAGGTTTACTTTTCCGAGACAGCCAAGCCGGAATTGCTGGCCTACCTCAGCCTGGGAACGGGGATTGGTAGCGGCCTGATGGTAGGAACTCCTGTGCCTCACCTGTTGCGCGGTGCTCAGGGGCTTGCTGGCGAAATTGGGCATTCGGTGTTGCAACCGGGAGGGGCATACTGCCACTGCGGAAACCGCGGCTGTGCCGAAACGCTGGTGAGCGGATGGGCGATACGAGCTGCACTTGGCATCCCCCCCGGAGTCCTCCTAGAGACAGCCCTCCAGCACCGGATGGACGACATAGAAGTACAGGTCACCCTGCGGCGTGCCGGTGAAGCGCTGGGAATGTTACTGACGAACCTACACCACACGCTTAACCCCAGTGACATCGTGCTGGGTGGAGCGCTAACCCGACTAGGTGCTCCGCTGCTTCAACCTGCTCTGACCTTCTTTGGGGAACATCAACATCACCTCTATGCTTCCGCATCGCCCGTTCGTCTTCATGTTCGCACGGACAGTACCTTCATTCCAGCGCGTGGTGCAGCCGCGCAGCTTCTGGCAAGGGTCATTCACACGCCGGTCGGACGATGAACTTGCCAGGATTTGATGGAGGGACGGTTCAGAATGGGGGGCTTGCTCCTTCAAGGCCATCGGGCTCAGTACCTGACAGCCTGAGGAAAAGCGCGTCCCAGACGACGTTCTAATGCTATAGAAGTCCTCGGTACCCGGCGGGTCAAGAGAAATATCGACCAGGACGCAGAACAGCAGAGGGAAGGGCAGCAAAAGGGTGTGTGATTCAGCCCCCTGCCTCCCTCTCGCAGGTGGACACATTCGCCGCGTCCCTCAAAGACGACAGCCTCTTCACCGCCGTCATACCCTCTGTCGGCCGAGCGAGGGGCTCTTTGTGACCCTTCGGGAAGATACGTTGCTGGACGAGGAACCCGCGCGAAACTACTTCCAGAATCTGAAGCTTGGGGACGTTCGGGGTGTGTTCGAGCGCATCTGGGTCCATGGCAGTCCGATGCAGGTGGTCGCCTCTGACCTGCCCCTCTGGGTCACCTTGCGCACCGACCAGCTCAGGTGGAGCATCGAATGCACGTTCTCCGCCCTGAAGACGAGAGGGCTGAACCTCGACCAGGCTCCTATGACCCAGCCGGACCGCCTCTCCCGCCTGTTTGGCCTCCTCAGCCTGGCGCTCGACCGGACGGTCCGCGTGGGGGAGTGGCGGTCTTCTCATCAAGAAGCACGGTTGCTTGGCTCTCAGAGGGGCGAGAGACGGGCATGACCCCCTTTTCCTGCTCCTGGACAGCAAAGAGCTTAACCTCTCGGGGACGGAGGATGTGGGTCTGTGTCGCTGGATTGTCCACCTTCGCTGGCAAGCCGACTCCACCTGCTCACGTTCTGAAGACAGTCATAGGACAGCGCTGTTATTGCGCCAGAGGTCTTCCGTCTCCCACTCCGGTGCGTTCGCTTATCACGAACAGACCTCTGGTTCCGCTAGAGCACGCCGCTACACTGAGCCCTAACGCACAACCTACGTTCCTGCCTGTCCCGCACCCTTTGGCTGGATGGCTCCGGAGGTGTCTATGAAGAAGAAACGCATTCTGGCCGCTCTCACAGCTGCCCTTGGTATAGGTGCCCTCTGGGGAGCACGGGCCCAGAACGATCCCATCAAGGTCGGCGTGATCATGCCCTTTTCCGGTGTGTATGCGCAGCTGGGCGAGGAAGGCTACAAGGGCTTTACCCTGTACCTCGACTCCATCGGTAACAGGGTGGCGGGCCGTCCTATCCAGCTGATTCGTGAGGACGAGGAGGCCGACGCCTCAGTCGCCCTGCGCAAGGCGAATAAGCTGATCGGCAGCGACAAAGTGGATATTCTCGCAGGGATTGTCCTAACGCCCAGTGCCTATGCCCTGAGTGACGTGGTGGAAAAGGCGAAGGTGCCGCTGATTGTTTTTAATGCGGCGGGCAACGACCTGACGCGCAGTCGAAAAAACCCCTACGTGTTCCGCGTCTCTGGAAATGCCTGGCAGTACAACAACCCCTTCGGCCGGTACGTGGCGGATAAGGTCAGCAAGAACACCTTCCTGGTCGCCGCTGACTATGCCTTTGGCAAAGAGTCGCTGGCGGATTTCAAGGCTTCATACACCAACGCTGGGGGGAAGATCGCTGGGGAAGTGTACACGCCACTGGGCAGCACCGACTTTAGCCCCTATCTGGCACGTATCGCTGCTGCAAAGCCGCAGGCGGTGTACGCGGTGTTGTCGGGCAGCGACGCTGTTTTGTTCATGAAACAATTCGCGCAATTCGGTCTGAATAAGTCCATCAAGCTCGCGGTGTTTGGCGACATGACGGACGAAAAGTTCATCGATGCCGTCGGTGACAGCGTGGTCGGGGCCATCAGCGCCCTGCCCTGGGCGCAGGACCTGCCCGGCGCGCAGAATAAGGTCTTCACCGACGCATACAAGAAAAAATATCCAGGCGAGTTGCCGGGCGTGTTTGCTCAGCGCGGCTGGGACACGGCCCGGGTGATCGTGGAAGCCCTGAAGAAGACGAACGGCAATACCGCAAACAAGTCAGCGCTGCTCGCCGCCCTGCGCAGTGTGAACTTTCCATCGCCGCGCGGCACCTTCCGCTTCGACCCAGTCACTCAGAATGTGATCAATCCGATGTACGTGCGCGAGGTCGTCAAGACCCCACAGGGGTTGATCAACAAGCGCGTCGCCACCCTGGGGACTTTCAAGGACCCGGGCAAGTAGGCCGGGCAAACGGGGCCGCTTTTCCAGCCTAGCGGGGAGGCGGCCCCTCGTCCTTCTTTCGGGGATGTCGGGCATCCAGGGAGTGACATGCAACTCATTCTATTTCAACTGGTGAACAGCCTCGCCTTCGGCATGCTGCTGTTCCTGCTGTCGGCGGGCTTCTCGCTGATCTTCGGGGTGGCGCGTGTGGCGAACCTCGCACATGGGGCCTTTTACGTGCTCAGCGCCTACATCGGCTACACGGTGACGCAGCTCAGCGGTCATTTCTGGATCGGCGTGCTGGTCGCTACTCTGCTGGGTGCCGCGCTGGGCGTTGCGGTGGACCGCCTGCTGATCTCGCGCCTGCACGGGCATGAACTCCGCCAGGTGCTCCTGACGCTCGGTCTGAGCTTTGTCATCTCGGACGCGGTGCGCCACTTTTGGGGAGCGGACATCAAGAGCGTATCTCCCCCCGCGCCCTTTGAAGGGCCGATCACCTTGGGCGGTCTGGTCTTTCCCAGTTACCCCTTCGTGCTGATCGTCCTGGGGGTGGTGGTGTTCGGGCTGATGCGCTGGATTCTGAGGAGCACGTTGGCGGGAGCCAAGATCCGTGCGGTGACTGCCGACCAGCAGATGAGCGGGACGCTGGGTCTGCCCGTCCTGCGTATCTCTATGCTGACTTTTGCGGCGGGCATCGGCTTGGCCGCCTTCGGGGGCGCGGTGGGGAGCCCACAGCTGGCCCTCACGCCAACGCTCGATTCCACCATGACGCTCTTCGCCCTGATCGTGGTGGTGATCGGCGGGCTGGGCAGCATCGAGGGGGCCTTTCTGGCCGCCCTTCTGGTAGGACTGGTCAACGGTTTCGGCGCAGTGTATTTTCCCACCTTCGCGCAGATCGCGGTCTTTGCGCTGATGATCCTGGTGATCGCCGTCCGTCCGCAGGGCCTCTTGGGTCGGAAGCTGGGGAACGCATGACCATGCAAGCTGTTTCTGCCGCACGCCCCGGCCTCACCTGGGCCGCGCTGCTTGTGGGGCTGGCGGTTCTCCTGGCCGTGCCACTCCTGGTGGGCGGCTATCCCCTCTACCTCGCTACCGAGGCGCTGTGCTGGGCGATGGCCGCGGCCGCGCTGGACCTGCTGGTGGGCTACCTGGGCCTCACGCCGCTCGGGCACATCGCCATGTGGGGGCTGGGTGGGTACACGGCGGCGCTCCTTACCCGCGCAGGGGTGCCGCTGCCACTGGTGCTGGGCGCCGCCGCGCTGCTCGCCACGCTCTACTCGGCCCTGACCGCGCCGCTGGCCCTGCGCGCGGGGGGCATCTTCTTCCTGATGGTCACCTTGGCCTTTGCACAGATGCTCCAGTCCCTGGTGGACAAGTGGAGTGCCTTGACAGGCGGCACGGATGGCCTCACCTTCGAGCCGGGCTTGGACAATACCACGCTGTACCTGCTCACGCTCGGTGTGCTGGCCCTCACGCTGTTGTTGCTCACCCGCCTGACCCGCTCGCCCTTTGGGCGGGTGCTGGAGGCAATCCGCCAGAACGAGAACCGTGCTCGCGCGCTGGGCTATCCAGTGTTCCTCTACAAGTACGGCGCGGTGCTCATCGCGTCGGCCTTGATCGGGTTGGCCGGGGCTCTCGGGGCGTATCACCGCGGGATTGTCACGCCGGGTGACCTGTTCTGGCTCCAGAGTGCCATCCTGCTGATCATGGTGCTGCTGGGCGGAGCCCGATCGCTGTGGGGCCCCGTGATCGGAGCTGTGCTGTACACCGTGTTGCAGGCGGTGGTCAGCTCACAGACCAATCTGTGGGCAGGGCTGGTCGGCGTCCTGCTGATCCTGCTCGTGCTGACGGGCCGCGGCGGCTTGTGGGCGATCCTACACCGGAGGAAGGCATGACCACCCAGATCAGGACGGGCATGGCCCTGCAGGTCCACAACGTGACCCGGCGCTTTGGGGGCGTGACCGCCCTAAAGGATATCAGCCTGGACGTGGCGCCCAGCGAGCGCCACGCCGTGATAGGCCCCAACGGTGCGGGCAAGAGCACCCTCTTCCGCGTGGTGAGCGGCGAGTATCCGCCCAGCGCAGGTACGGTTCGCCTGGACGGTCGCAGTGTGAATGGCCTCTCACCCGACCGCGTGGCAGCACTGGGTGTGGCACGCTCCTTCCAGACGAGTAGCCTCTTTCCCCAAGACAGCGTGCGCGAGAACGTGATCCTGGCTGTGATGGCTCACCTGCCTGCACGGCGAGACCTGTGGCGGCCCCTACGCGCGCACCGCGAGGCGGTTCGGCGGGCCGATGCCGCGTTGGAACGGATGGACCTGCTCGCGCAGGCCGACCTACCTGCCGCTGCGCTCTCGCACGGGGAACAGCGGCAACTCGAACTCGCGATGGTCCTCGCGCAGGAACCCCGGTTGTTGCTGCTGGATGAACCGCTGGCAGGCCTCAGCGCGCACGAGCGTGAGCACGTTCAGAACCTCATCAAGGGGTTGCCGCGTGAGCTCACCACCGTGCTGATCGAACACGACCTGCCCTTCTGCCTGGCTTTTGCAGACCGGATCACAGTGCTGAGTAATGGTGAACGGCTCGCGACCGGTACGCCCGATGCGATCCGCGCGAACGAGGCTGTACAGGCGGTGTACGTCGGCTCGGCCTTGAAGCGGCAAGGGCGTGAGCGGAGTGAGGTGGCCTGGGCCCAGCCCCCTGTCCTCACGGCCCAAAGCCTCAGTGCGGGGTACGGCAGCGCCGCGGCCCTGGAGAACGTCTCGCTGGTCGTGCGTCCCGGCGAGGTGGTCACTGTTCTGGGGCGCAACGGCATGGGCAAGACGACCCTGCTGACCACCCTGATGGGCTGGCGCAGGCCCACGGGCGGGAAGGTCACGCTGAACGGCCAGGACGTGACGGCCCTGCGGCCCTCCGGCCTGTCGGCACGGGGTTTGGCCCTGGTTCCCCAGGGACGCCGCATGCTGGCGGAACTCACTGTGGACGAGGAGCTGCGTCTTGCTGTCCGTCCCGGCAAGTGGACCCTGGCCAGGGTGTACGAGACATTTCCACGCCTGCTGGAGCGCCGCAGCAGTCTCAGCACCACCCTCTCTGGTGGCGAGCAGCAGATGGTTGCCATCGGCCGCGCCCTCCTGCAAAACCCCAGCGTCATGCTTCTTGACGAACCCACGGAGGGCCTCAGCCCCCTGATGGTGACTGTGGTTCGCGACGTACTGCTCACCCTGCGGGAGAGCGGTGAGACCATCCTGCTGGCCGAACAGAACCTGGACCTCGCGCTGGCGGTGGCTGACCGGGTGTACGTCCTCGACCACGGTACTGTAGCCTTTGAGGGGGACGCCGCGCACCTCGCGGAGAACCGCGCACTCGTGCACGAGTTGATGGGCGTTTGATGCTCGCCCAAGGGAAACGTCGGTGTGGGCGGGCCGGTTGACAAGGTCGCCTTAAGTTCGTGTCAATTTCTCCTCGCCCCGGATCAGGTACCAGCGCAGCCCTTCTGCCATCAGGCTCGGCTGGTACCCGAGACGCTCCGAAATCACCTTGGCTGCTTGCGGCAACTCCGCGAGCCAGAGGGCCTTGTGGCGCTCGAAGTGAGCAGTGGCTGCCGAGATGGTGAGTGCAGCAATGATTTCGCCATTGGCGTTGCGAACGGGGGCGGCGACCGCACAGCGCCCGAGATTGAGTTCCTCGATATCAAGGGCGTAGCCGCGTTCGCGAACTCGGGCCAACTCAGAGTGGAACTCGTCGTAACTGATGATGGTGTTGGGGGTCAGAGGCTGCATCTGTTCGCAGGCCCGCTGGACCTCCTCGTCCGAACGGTAAGCCAGGACGACCTTGCCGGAGGCGGAGGCATGGGGAGGCAGCACGTCTCCAACGCTTACCGATGAGGGCGCTGAGCCGCCGTTCACCACCTCGATGCAGATGGCCTGCCCGCCGTCGAAGGCGATGAGGTGCACATTCTCCGTGAGGCTGGCGGCCAAGCGTTCCATTTCCTCACGCGCGACGTGACGCCAGGGCGTTTGTGCCATCAGGACAGCGTGGAGCGAGACGACCATAAAGCCCAACCGGTAGCGGCCGGTCACCATCCGGTGAACGAGGCCAATGTGGGTCAGGGTGGTCAGCGCGTCATGGGCACTCGTCTTGGAGATGTTCAGGGCGCGAGCGACCTCCGTCACCCCCCATTCGGGACTGGCGGCCGTGAAAAGCCGCAGAACCTTTCCAGCCTTTTCCACTGTGCTCAGCATTCGTGCCTCACACTCCATGCTCGTGCCGAGCTTGTGCTGCCGCTCTAGGGGACAGCTCACAGTTCCAGCGGCAGTCCTACGTAGTTTTCGGCCAGCGCTGTGGCGGCAGCTCGTGAGGAAGTCACGTGATCGAGCTCGGCCAGGTGGATGCGCCGCTCGAAGGGGGACTCCTCAGGATTGCGGTGCAGCATCGTCGTCATGTACCAGGAGAAACGCTCGGCCCGCCAGACGCGGCGCAAAGCGCGTTGTGAGTAGCTGCGCAGGTACGACTCGTCGCCGCTCCGGTAGTACTGCTCCATTCCCCGTGCCAGGACCATCACGTCCGCCACGGCGAGGTTGAGCCCCTTCGCGCCTGTCGGCGGGACGATGTGCGCGGCGTCCCCAGCAATGAAGAGCCGCCCATGCTGCATCGTGTCACAGACAAAACTCCGCAGCCCTACGATGTTTTTTTGAAAAATGCGCCCTTCGGTGAGCGTCCAGCCGTCCACCGTTTCAAGCCTGGTGTGCAACTCTTCCCAGATGCGCTCGTCGGGGTAGTCTTGGATGTCGGCGTCTGGCTCACACTGGATGTACATCCGCTGCACCTGGGGCGAGCGCGTGCTGAGCAGCGCAAAACCACGCTGGTGGTTGGCGTAGATCAGCTCGTGGTACGAGGGCGGCGCTTCAACCAGGATGCCCAACCAGCCGAAGGGGTACACTTTGTGGTATTCGGTGCGCCCAGTGAGAAGCTGCCGCGCCCGGCCCTGTGAGCCGTCGCAACCCGCCACGAAGTCACAGCGCAGTTCTTCGGCGGCGCCACCCGCCTTACGGCGAAAGGTGAGGCGGGGCCCATCGGTTTCGATGCCGTGAATCTCCACGTCCTGTACGCCGAAGAGAATCTCGCCACCGCGCTCGAGGTGTGCGGCAATCAGGTCGCGCAGAACCTCGTGCTGCGCATACACCGTCACCCTTTTGCCTCCGGTCAGCTCCGCCATGTCGATGTGGTGGCTTTCACCGTTGAAGCGCAGGGTAATGCCGCGATGAAAGTGCCCCTCCCGGTGCATCCGCTCGCCCACCCCGAGTTCGTCCATCAGGTCTACGGTCCAATGCTCCAGCACGCCCGCCCGGATGGTGCTCTCGATCTCCTCCCGCGTGCGCCTCTCCAAGATCACGCTTTGAATGCCCTGCCGGTGCAGAAGCAGGGCGAGAAAGAGGCCGGCGGGTCCGGCACCGATGATACCGACCTGGGTGCGTGGGGAACGTACGATCATGGGGCTCCTAGAAAAACGCCGCCGTGCTGAAGACGGTGGGTGCTGAACCGGATGGAAGCAGAGAACGCCTCTACTGTGCCGGAGGACCCTGGAAGGAGCAAGGGAATTGTTCCGGTATTCGGAACCTTCCTCTGGGGTACTCGCTGAATTCTCGTCCTTCTGCTGGCTTGATGCTGGAAACAGCACGCGGTCAGCTCATTCCGAATACCGGAACATTTGGCTTGCCATGGTCACCCGCACCCGCGAAGCTACAGGGGAATCCTGCACCTGCTTTCCGCCCTCCACGTCCGGAAGGAGCTCTTTCATTGACGTTTCTGAACCCAGGTTCCCTGACGCTGCACGCCCAACTTCGCGGTGCTGAACCCGCGCCCGCACTGGTGTTTTTGAACCCTATCGGCAGCGACCTACGCGTTTGGAATGAAGCCGCCTGTGAACTTGTCCCCTTCTTCCGTGCGGTGCAGTACGACCTGCGTGGACAGGGCTTGTCAGACGCGCCCGAGGGCGAATATGCCCTAGCAGACCACGTGGCGGATCTTCAGGGTCTGCTGGATGCCCTGAGCCTGTCCCAGGTCGCGCTGGTGGGCTGTTCTCTGGGTGGGCTGATCGCGCAGGCATTCGCTCTCGCGTTCCCAGAGCGAGTCTCGCATCTGGTGCTCCTCGATACCCTGCCGCGCATCGGCACCCCTGACAGTTGGCAGGAGCGTATACACAGCGTGCGGGTGCGCAGCCTGGCTGCCTTGGCGCCAACGCTGGTCAAGCGGTGGTTCGCGCCTGCCTTCTTCACCCAGCAGCCTCTCGCCGCGCACGGGTACACCACCCTGCTCGCCCGCAGCCCCCAAGCCGGATACCTCGGGAGTTGTGCTGCCCTGCGGGACGCAGACCTCACGGGGCAGGTTCAGGCCCTCCGGCTCCCCACGCTGGTTCTATGCGGTGAGCATGACGTCAGCACCCCACCGGACGCCTGCTCTGCCCTGGCGGAGCAGCTCGGTGCCCGCTTTGAGGTCATTCCGGGCGCCGCTCACCTGCCGATGGTGGAGCGGCCAGGTGAGGTGGCCGCCCATATTCGCGCCTTTCTGGCTCGACCGGATGAAGACCCCTACAGGCGGGGCCTGGCTATGCGCCGCCGGGTGTTGGGGGAGGCGCATGTGAACAGGGCCACACGGGCCGCCACGGATCTCGACCGCGACTTTCAGACCTTTATCACCGAATACGCCTGGGGGGGCCCCTGGTCCCGCCCGCATCTCGACCTTCGTACCCGCCATCTGCTCACCCTGGCCGTTCTCACGGCCCTGTCCCGTGAGCATGAACTCGCCATGCATCTACGGGCCACCCTGAACACAGGCGTGACTGAAGAAGACTTGCGTGAGGTGTTTTTACACGTCGCCGTCTATGCGGGTGTTCCCGTCGCCAACCGCGCTTTCCAGATCGCCAAACAGGTTCTTGTCGAAAGGAGCGATGCATGACCCGGCCTCCAGTAGAGCAGTCCCCGGCCGCCCCCAGCGTCCACCCCCCCCACCTCTTCCCGGCGTACACCAGCAGCGTGCGGCGCGCCCCGCACGAACTCTTGATTCCCCTACCCGACGCGCTGCGCGACCTGCAAGGGCCCGTCTTCGGGGAAGGCCGCCTCCGCCCTGACGATAACGACACCACTCGAAACGGACGCGTGAACGGTGAACCCCTGGGCGAGCGTATCCTCGTGCGCGGAAGGGTGCTAGACAGCCGTGGCCGGCCCGTTCGCGGCGCGCTGATCGAGACATGGCAGGCCAACGCCGCTGGGCGGTACATTCATCAACGCGACCAGCACGACGCGCCGCTAGACCCCAACTTCACTGGCACGGCCCGAATGCTCACGGATGAGTATGGAGAGTACACCCTGGTGACCATCAAGCCCGGTGCGTACCCCTGGCGCAACCACCCCAACGCCTGGCGCCCTGCCCACATCCACTTCAGCATCTTCGGAACCAACTTCACCCAGCGGTTGGTGAGCCAGATGTACTTCCCGGGTGACCCGCTGCTGGCCTACGACCCGATCTATCAGGCGATTCCCGACGAGAAGGGACGCCAGCGGTTGGTCAGCCGCTTTGACCTGGACCTCACCCAACCGCAGTGGGCGTTGGGGTACCGCTTCGACATCGTGTTGGGGGGCGACGCGCAGACGCCCTTTGAGGAGCCGGACCATGACCACTGAACACCGCACGCCCCTGACCGCTGCTGGCTCGAATATCCCCAAGGCTCTGTTTGGTCCTTCACCCAGCCAGACCGTTGGCCCGTACTTCCATCAGGGGTTGGCAGATCATTTCCAGGGACTCCGCAGCGCGGTGGGGAACGTCGCCGTACAACCGGGCAGCAGTGTTCCTGGGGAGCGCATCACCCTGCTGGGCCGGGTGCTGGACGGGGACGGTGTGCCGGTTGAGGACGCCCTGATCGAGGTGTGGCAGGCAGATGCGAGTGGACGCTACGCGAGCGACGACGCTGCCCCCTTTCACGGGTACAGCCGGACCCACACCCGTACCGAGGGCAATGTCTACACCATCCGCACCATCAAGCCCGGTTCGGCCGGTCCGGGGTTGGCTCCCCGGCTGAACGTGTGGTTGGGGATGCGGGGGCTCCTCACGCACCTGATCACCGCCGTGTACTTCAGTGACGAGGACAACAGCGCAGACCCCGTGCTGGCCCTGGTTCCACCGGAGCGCCGCCATACCTTGATCGCGCGGCGCGAGGAGACGCCGGATGGCCCCGTGTACCGCTTTGACTTCCGAATGCAGGGCCAGGACGAGACGGTGTTCTTCGCTCCATGAGGTTCCCACCATGCCCCTAACGCCCGCCGATTCCGCCCTGTTCGGCTCTATGTTCGCCCAGCCGGAAGTGGCTGCGCTGTTGAGCGATGAGGCTTATGTGGGCAGACTGTTGCGGGTGGAGGGGGGGCTGGCTGCGGTGCAGGGCCGCCTAGGCCTCATTCCGCAGACGTCTGCCCAGGCCATTCTCGACCTGACCCGCACCTTCACCCCTGACCTGAACGCCCTGCGGGAAGGCCTCCTGGCCGACGGGGTGCCGGTCAGCGCTCTGCTGGCCCAGCTGCGCCCCGTGCTGCCTCCCGCCGCACGGGACCATCTGCACTTCGGCGCAACCACCCAGGACATCGTGGACACGGCCTTCGTCCTGGCCGCCCGCGAAGCTCTGACCATCCTGCGCCGTGACCTGCTGGCGGTGGGTGACCAGTTGGTGGTGCTCGCCCAGGAGCACGCCGCCACCCTGATGCCGGGCCGTACCCACGCACAACAGGCGCTGCCCGTCACCTTTGGTCTCAAGGCAGCCGGGTGGCTCACTTCCCTCACCCGTCACCTCCAACGCCTCGACGAGCTCGAACCCCGGCTGTTCGTGGTGAGTTTTGGAGGTGCTGCAGGAACCCTCGCCGCGCTGGGGGACCGGGGGCTGGACGTGGCGGAAGCCCTGGCCGCCGAACTCAAGCTCTCTCTTCCCCCCACACCCTGGCACACCCAGCGCGACACTGTGTTCGAACTGGCTGCCTGGCTGGCGGGTGTCGGGACCAGCCTAGGAAAACTGGCCCAAGACGTGATCCTGCTCACGCAGAGCGAGGTAGCGGAGGTGCGCGAGGGTGGCGGGGGCGGTGGGTCCAGCACCATGCCCCAGAAGCAGAACCCCATCACCTCGGAGGTGATTCTTGCGGCTGCCAGCGCGAATGCCGGGCTGCTGGCGGCGGCGGCTCGCAGCGGCGTTCAGGAGCACGAGCGCGGCACCCACGGCTGGCAGGTGGAGTGGCTCACCGTCCCGCAGATGCTGGGTCTGACCGGTGCAGCCCTCGCCCATAGTCGCCGCCTGCTAGCGGGACTAGAAGTTCAAGTGGACCGGATGCGCGAAAACGTCCGGGCGTCCCACGGCCTGATGTTGGCCGAGGCCCTGAGCTTTGCCCTGACAGCGGTGGTGTCCAAAGAGGAGGCCAAGGCCCTCATCCGTGAGGCGGTCCCCAAGGCGCTTGCTGGAGAGGGCCACCTTGTCGAGCTTGTGCGCGAACGCCTGGGACCCTGCGGGGACAACGTCAACTGGACGGCGCTCAACGAGGAGCGAACGCTGGGCGTCACGGCCAGCCTGATCGCCCGTGCGACCGAGCACTATCAGAACACCAAACGCACGGCTCGCCACCCCCTTGAAGAGCAAGCGTAGAGCGCTGGTGAAGACTGGAGACGCTCAGCGTCCCGGCGGCCCCTCAGAGTGACGTTCGCACCTGCCAGAGTTCTGGAAACAGCACCACGCTCAGCGCCCGGCGCAGGTACCCCGCGCCGCTGGTGCCGCCGGTTCCCGGCTTGAAGCCGATGGTGCGTTCTACCGTGGTGAGGTGGTGAAAACGCCAGGCCCGGAAATTATCCTCCACGTCCAGCAGCTTTTCCGCGAGCTCATAGAGATCCCAGTAGCGTTCGGTGTCGCGGTAGACGGTCAGCCAGGCTTCGAGGACGGCGGGGTTCTCGGCGGGCGGCTCGGTGAAGTCGCGTTCCAGGACCTCCGGCGGGATGGGGAGGCCCCGCGCCGCGAGAAGTCGCAGCGTGAGGTCGTAGACGCTGGGGGCATGGAGCGCGTCTTGGAGGGCACCGTGCAGGTCCGGGCGGTGCGCGTGCGGGCGCAGCAGCGTGGGATTGCGGTTCCCCAGCAGGATCTCGACCATGCGGTAATTCGCGGATTGGAAGCCGGACGCCTCCCCGAAGGCGCCCCGAAATTGCAGATAATCGGCGGGCGTCATCGTCTTTAGGACGGCCCAGGCCGCCGTGAGCTGCTCTTGGGCGCGCACCACGCGCGTCAGCCCCTTGAGGGGCGCGTCCGTCACGCCTGCAGCGAGGAGCCTCATCGCCGCCCGCAGCTCCCGGACGATCAGGTCCAGCCACAGCTCGGACACGTGATGCACCGTCAGAAAGAGGTGTTCGTCATGGGCCGGTGTGATGGGCCGGTGCGCGCTGAGCAGGGTATCGAGTTGCAGATAGTCGCCGTAACTCAGCCGCCGCGTAAAATCCAGCTGTGCCCGCTCCGGGGCGTCGTGGTCTGGAGCGTGGTGTTCGGTCATACCGGGCAGAGTAGCGGAACGCCGCCAGCTTTACCCCGGCTCAAGGCGGAGCCGGGAAGGGGGCCGTTACCCTGACCCTATGCCTTCTCCCATCCTTGACCTCGCCGGGATCACGCTCGAAGTGAACCACCTGCCGCGGGCCCGCCGCTTTTACGAACAGGTGCTGGGCCTGGACCTGCTGGACCACGACGAGGCTCGCCAGACCGCCCGCTTTCGGATCAACGGGGCGCAGACCCTCACCCTTTGGAAGCCTGTGACCCGGCAGGCCAATGATTCCCGCCTCGCGCCCTTGCGTGCCCGCGGCGCCTCGCACCTGCACTACGCCTGGCAGATTCGCCCCGAGGACCTGGCACGCAGCAAGGCCATCCTCGACGAGCACGGCCTCTCCTGGACCGAGATCGACCTGGGAACCCCCGAGCGGCCTGATCCCACGGTGTACTTCTTCGACCCCTTCGGGCACGGTCTGGAGCTGCGCGGCGTGGATCTGGAGGACGCGCGGCAACCCGCCTACCCACCTGTTCTGGTTGAGCGTCCCCCCCACGCCCTTCCCGTGATGGGCCTGCGTGAGGTGGCGCTCGCCTTTGGGGACTACGCCGCCATGAAAGCCCGGCTGCCCCGCGCCTACGGCTTCGCCTACGCCAAGGAACAGGAGGACCGCGACTTCGCGCAGTTTACCCTGGGGCCACACCCCGAGCCGGACGGGAACGGCACTCCCCGCCGCTGGCTGTACGCCTGGGACCCGCAGGTCGGCCTGGCGGACATGTTCGGGGGAGATCACGCGCTCGTGCAGTTCTACGCGAACGTGGAAGAGGTGCTGGCAAGGGTGCGGACCGAGGGGCTGCCCCACGTGCTGGAGGGGGGGCGGCTGGCCGTGCGGGACCCCGAGGGGCATGTCTTCGAGTTCCTGCCGCCCCGCTGAAGGGGTCCGGGGTTGGGCTCGTGTTCGCTGCTGGGTGGCTCGGCTCGGTTTGCCCCCACCCCCAGAGGGGGCAGGAGGAGCGGCGCTGCGCTGGGCAAGAGTCGTCCCGGATGCTGGAAGGCTTGCCTGCCGCGCCCGTGTTCCTGCCTGGTCGCCGACTGACCCGGTTTTCAAAGATGGGAATGGACGCGACTGGGCAGGGGAGAGCGTGTAGGAAGGCGGCGACTCCCTCTCCCCGTGCAGGAGAGGGGTGGCCGCCGCAGGCTGCCCTCAGATGCCCCCCTCTCAGAGCTGATACCCTCGCGCCAATTCCTGATACGCCTGCGCTTGCGCCTGCGCCCATGCTGCGTCCCGGCCGAGTTCCTCGGCGAGGATGGCCGCGGCGCGGGGGGCGGCCTCTTGACTCGCGCGGGCGTTCAGGAGCAGGGCGCGGGTTCGCCGGGCGAGCAGGTCCTCGACGGTGCGGGCGCTCTCATGGCGAATCCCCCAGCGCAGTTCCGCCTCGCTGTAGGGCAGGTCAGGGTGCAGGCGGGTGGTCGCGCCCGGCAGGGCCTGAACCCGCTCGGCGTCGCTGCCGTAGACCTTCCAGTGGTCCTCGCGGGGTTCTACGGACCAGCCGTGCAGGTGCAGGCCAGGGGTGACGGTGAGGCGCTGCGGCAGGCCCGCGAGCTGTTCGGCGCGGTTGATGGTGTCTTCACCCATGCGGCGGTAGGTGGTCCACTTGCCCCCCGTCAGGGTGATCAGGCCACCGGCTGAGACGCGAATGACGTGATCGCGGGAGAGGGCCGCCGTGGAGCCGGCGCCGTCGGTGTTCTCGCCCCTGACCAGGGGACGCAGGCCAACGTACACGCTCCGAACGTCGGCACGGGTGGGGGCAGGGTTCAGGTAGCGCCCGGCCGTATTCAGGATGAAAGAGATCTCCTCTTCAAGGGCGCGCGGCTCGAAGCTGGCCTCGGGAACGGGTGTGTCGGTCGTGCCGATCACCACACGGTCATGCCAGGGCACGGCAAACATCACTCGGCCGTCGTCCGTGCGGGGAATCATGATCGCGCTGTCTCCCGGCAGAAAGCGCTTGTCGACCACGACGTGCACGCCCTGACTCGGGGAGAGCAGGGGCTCCGCGTTCGGCTGCTCCATGCGGCGGATGTCGTCCACCCACACGCCGGTGGCATTCACCACGGCGCGGGCGCGGACGGCGTGTTCCTGTCCCGTCTCCAGGTCACGGAAGCGCGCACCGACCACCCTGCCGCCCTCCTGCAGCAGGCCCACCACGGGCGCGTAGTTCAGCGCTACACCGCCGTGGTCTTCCAGCGTCCGCAGGAGCGTGATCGCCAGCCGGGCGTCGTCGAACTGCCCGTCGAAGTACAGAATGCCGCCCCTGAGCCCTTCCGCCCGCAGGGTGGGCGTACGGGCCAGGGCCGCTTCCTTGTCGAGGTACTTGCTGCTGCCCAGGTTGAGTTTTCCTGCCAGGATGTCGTACAGCTTCAGGCCGACCCCGTAGAAGGGCCCGGCCCACCAGTCGTAGGCGGGTACCACAAAGCCCAGGTCACGGACGAGGTGCGGAGCATTTTTCCGCAGCAGGCCGCGTTCGTGCAGCGCCTCACGCACCAGGGAAATGTTGCCCTGCGCGAGGTAACGTACGCCCCCATGAACGAGTTTGGTAGAGCGGCTGCTCGTGCCCTTGGCATAGTCGTGCCCTTCGAGCAGCAGGGTGCGGTGCCCGCGGGTCGCGGCCTCCACCGCCGTTCCCAGCCCCGACGCTCCGCCTCCGATCACGAGAACATCCCAGGGCTCCGGGGCAGTGGCGGCAGCGAGGACGGCAAAACGGGGATCTTGCGGCATGACGTGTCCTTTCTGAGCGAGACGGGCTCGAAGCTCCTGAACATATGTTCTCATACCTTGAACAGATGTTCAAAAGGAGAGATGACCCGAAGGCGCCGAAGGGGGACGCGCCCGCTGGGGGAGGGCGGGGCTTAGGCCTCGGCCGGTTCCGTCTCCTCCCAGGCGCGGCTGCGCTCCACGGCCCGGCGCCAGCGGCTCATGCGCCACTCGCGCTCGTCAGCCTGCATCTGGGGTTCAAAGACGCGGTCCACCTGCCACTGCTGGGCGATATCCGCGGTTCCCTGCCAGTAGCCCACGGCCAGGCCTGCCAGGTAGGCGGCGCCCAGGGCGGTCGTCTCAGTGATGCGGGGCCGCACCACCGGTACGCCCAGGATGTCCGCCTGGAACTGCATCATCAGGTTGTTGTTGCTCGCCCCGCCGTCCACCCGCAGTTCCCGGAGGGGAGCGCCGCTGTCTTGCTGCATGGCCTGAAGCAGTTCCGCCGACTGGTACGCGACCGATTCCAGCGCTGCGCGGGCGATGTGCGCATGGGTCGTGCCGCGTGTGAGGCCCACCAGTGTTCCGCGTGCGTAGCTGTCCCAGTACGGCGCCCCCAGGCCCACAAAGGCGGGCACCAGAAACACGCCTTCGGTAGACGCCACGCTGCTCGCGAGCGCCTCCACCTCGCTGCTCGAGCGGATGATCTTCAGGCCGTCGCGCAGCCACTGCACGACCGCCCCCGCGACGAACACGCTGCCCTCCAGCGCGTAGGTCCGCTGCCCGTCGAGCTGCCAGGCCACCGTCGTAAGCAGCTTGTTGTGGCTGGGCACCGCTTCTTCGGCCGTATTCATCAGCATGAAGCAGCCGGTGCCGTAGGTGTTTTTGGCCATGCCCCGCTCCAGGCAGGCTTGCCCGAAGGTGGCCGCCTGCTGGTCTCCGGCGATGCCCGCGATGGGAATGCGGCTGCCGAAAAGGCCCTCGGCCGTCTCGCCGTACACCTCGCTGCTGCTGCGCACCTGGGGCAGGACGGCGCGCGGCACCTCCAGCAGCGAGAGCAGCTCGTCGTCCCAGTCACCGGTGTGGATGTTGTAGAGCAGGGTGCGGCTGGCGTTGGTCGCGTCGGTGATGTGGAGGGCCCCGCCCGTCAGGTTGTAGACCAACCAGGAATCGATGGTCCCAAAGGCGAGTTCGCCCCGCTCGGCCCGCTCGCGTGCGCCGGGGACATGGTCGAGGAGCCAGCGCACCTTGGTGCCGCTGAAGTACGCGTCGATGATGAGGCCCGTCTTCTCCTGGAAGGTCGCCTCCAGCCCCTGCGCCCGCAGGTGATCGCACCAGGCGGCGGTGCGGCGGTCTTGCCAGACGATCGCGGGGGCGATGGGCTGTCCGGTCTGGCGATCCCAGAGCAGGGTGGTCTCCCGCTGGTTGGTGATGCCGATCGCGGCGATGTCTCCGGCGCGCAGCCCGGCCCGCGTGATCGCCTCCTGGGCGACGCCGCTTTGCGTGCTCCAGATCTCCAGGGCGTCGTGCTCGACCCAGCCCGGTCGGGGGAAGTGCTGCTTGAATTCCTTTTGGGCGACGGAGCGGATGTTGCCGCCCTGGTCAAAGACGATGGCGCGGCTGCTGGTGGTGCCCTGGTCGAGGGCAAGGATGAACTGGGGCATGCTTTCTCCTTTGCTGGGGACTTGTCAGAGAGCGCCGCGCGTCTCCTGGGCGGCAGAGCTCTCAGCGCGTTTCGACGTTAAAGGCGGGGTCTACGCCCTGTTCACCCCGCACCGCCGCCCCGGCACGGGCAAGCGGCCTGCCGATCACGAAGTCATAGATCAAAGCGCCCAGGATGGCCCCGACGATGGGGCCGATCACCGGCACCAGCCAAACGCCGCTGCCGTCGGTCAGGCCGTTATTCTGAAAGCCAGCGACAACGCTAAACAGGCGCGGTCCCAGGTCGCGGGCGGGGTTGATCGCGTACCCGTGCATTCCGCCGAAGCTCATGCCGATCGCCATCACCACAAAGGCGACAGCGAGCGCGCCCCAGGAGGCGCCGGCAGGGTTGTTGAGCTTGTCGCCGATGGCCAGAATCAGGCCCATCAGCAGGGCCGTCCCGACCACCTGGTCGATGAACCCGGGCCAGAAGCCGGGCACGGCGGGGAAGGTGCTGAAGACGCTGGCCGTTCGGGCAAGCTCGGGATCGAAGCCGATCCACTTGGCGTGGTAGACGGCAAACACAATCGCTGCGCCCAAAAAGGCCCCGATGAACTGCGCGGCGATGTACGGGACCACCTTCGCCCAGGGAAAGCGGCCCGTCACGGCCAGAGCGAGGGTGACGGCGGGATTGAGGTGCGCCCCGCTGATGGTGCCCGAGATCAGGATGCCCATCAGCACCCCAAAGCCCCAACCCAGCGTGACGTTGGTGTAGCCGCCGTTGACGATCTGGCCGGGAATCGGTGGGTTGGTACTGGCAAAGAGCACCACCATCGCCACCACCCCCACCCCAAAGAGGATCAGCACCATCGTGCCGAGCAGTTCCGCCATACATTCCTGCGCGAGTGTGAACTTCATCTTCCCCCTCCCCGGTGCAGCGGCGGCCTCTGCACCGGGGCAAACCACAGGCAGGACCAGAGCGCACCAAACTGTAGATTCGTTCATCTTCCAGAGGGATTGAACATTTGTCAAGGGGGTATGAACAGATGTTCAGGGGGAAGGGCGGCAGATGGGAGCCCGTATCCTGGGAGCGTGACCGAGGGCATGACCGATGATCAGACGGCGCAGGCTGTTCAGGTGGCCCGGCTGTACTACCACCAGGGCCTGACCACCGACGCGATCGCGCGCGAGCTGAACCTGTCACGGCCTAAGGTGAGCCGCCTACTCACGCTTGCGCGGCGCAGCGGGCTGGTCGAGATCCGAATTCACGACCCCCAGGCCCACCCACAGAGCCTAGAGGCGCAGCTCCGGGAGCGCTATCCCTTTTTGCGGGCGCACGTGGTGGGCGTTCCGGTCGGCAGCCCAGAGGACACCTGGCTGGAGCGTGTCGCCGTGGCCACCGCCAGCCTGCTGGGGGGTGTGCTGCGGCCCGGGCAGACGGTCGGCCTGGCTTGGGGGAACACGCTGGACGCGGTGTCACGCGCGCTCCAGCCGCGGCGCATCAGCAACCTGGACTTCGTGCAGCTCAACGGCAGCGCGAGCGCCCTGGATTTTATGAGCGGCTTTGTGACGGATACCATCACCCGCTTTGCGCGCAACTACGCGGGGCGGGCCCACCTCTTTCCGGTGCCCACCTTCTTTGACGACCCGGCCACCAAAGAGGCGATGTGGCGCGAGCGCAGTGTGCGGCATGTCCTGGACCTTCAGGCCCGCGCCGAGGTGCTGCTGTACTCGGTCGGGAGCCGCACCGCCCATCACCCCAGCCACGTCTACGTCTCTGGCGCGCTTGACCCCGCAGACTTGACCCTCCTTGACGCCGAGGGCGTGGTGGGGGATATCGCGACCGTCTTCTACCGAGCGGACGGCAGCTACCGTTCTCTTTCTCTCAACGCCCGCGCGAGTGGCCCCGACCTCAGCCTGATGCAGCGGGTTCCGCACGCGATCTGCGTCGCGAGCGGTCTGGGCAAGGTGGAGGCCCTGCGCGCCGCGCTGGCGGGCCGCCTGCTGAATACCCTTGTGACCGACGAGAACACGGCGCGGGCACTGCTCCAGCCCCCTGCAGGAGAGCCCTCAAGGTGACCCGAGTGCCGAACGTTCGTTTGTTTGGGCCGCTTTCTGCTACCATCCGCGCAAGCACACTTCGGCATCCCTCGCCCTCCGCAGTCTTCGGAGCGGCGCCCCGTGGAGGTTTACCATGAAGCGTTCAGCCCACCTGCTCCTGACGGCCGTGCTCGCCGCCTCGTCCCTCGCGCTCGCAGAGGTGCGGGTTGGCGTGATCGTCTCCTCGACCGGGCCAGCCGCCAGCCTGGGCATTCCCGAGAAGAACACCGTCGCGCTGCTGCCGCAGACCATCGGCGGCCAGAAGGTCGTGTACACCATCCTCGACGACGCTTCGGACACCACGGCTGCGGTCACCGCCGCGCGCAAGCTCATTCAGGACGGCCGGGTAGACCTCATTGTGGGCACCACGACCACGCCCGCTTCGCTGGCGATGATCGACGTGGTGGCGGAGGCCAAGGTGCCCATGATCAGCCTCGCGGCGTCCGAGGCGATCATCAAGCCGGTGGATGACAAACGCCGCTGGGTCTTTAAGACCCCGCAGACCGACGCGATTATGGCCGCTGCCATCGCGGGACACATGCAGCAAAACGGCGTGAAGACCGTGGGCTACATCGGCTTCAACGACGCCTATGGGGAAGGCTGGCTCAACGAGTTCCAGAAGAGTGCCGCCGCGCGCGGCATCCGGGTGGTGGCCACCGAACGCTACGGGCGCAGTGACACGAGCGTGACCGGCCAGATCCTCAAGATCATGGCCGCCAAGCCCGACGCCGTGCTGATCGGGGCCTCCGGGGTACCCGCCGTGCTGCCGCAGAAGACCCTGCGGGACCGCGGCTTTGCGGGCAAGATCTACCAGACGCACGGGGTCGCCAACGCCGATTTCCTGCGGGTGGGCGGCAAGGACGTGGAGGGAGCGATCCTTCCTGCCGGGCCGGTGCTGGTCGCCGACCAGCTTCCCGCGAGTAATCCGCTGAAGAAGGTGGGCCTAGACTACACGGGCCGCTACGAGGCCAAGTACGGCCAGAACTCCGTCAGCACCTTTGGCGCGCATATGTGGGATGCCGGCCTGCTGATGCAAAAGGCCATTCCCGTCGCGCTGAAAAAAGCCAAGCCCGGCACGCCGGAGTTCCGTGCCGCTCTGCGTGACGCGCTGGAAAACACCAAGAACGTGATCGGCACCCACGGCATCTTTAACATGAGCAAAACGGACCACCTCGGCCTTGACCAGCGTTCCCGAGTGATGGTGACGGTGCAAAACGGCACCTGGACACTGCTCAAGTAGCCGCGGGGGCAGCGTTGACGGCCAACGGCTGGCGAGCAGTGCTGCGTGAGCGCCTGGGGGAACGGGTCAGCGTTCTGCCCGGCGACCTCCAGGCCCACGCACGTGACGAGGGGACGCCGTACACCTGCATTCCCGGCGCGGTGGTGTTTGCCCAGTCGGAGGCGGACGTGCTCGCCACCCTCGCCGTCGCGCGTGACCACCGCGTCCCGGTCACGCCCTGGGGGGCGGGCACCAGCCTGGAAGGTGCGGCCCTGCCGCTGCCGGGTGCCATTTCCCTCGACCTCAGCGGCCTGGATACGGTGGGTGAGGTGGACCCGCTGGGCTTTACGGTGACGGTGGGGCCGGGGGTGCGCCGGGTCGCTCTGAACCGCCGTCTGCGTTCGCACGGCCTGTTCTTCCCGGTGGATCCCGGTGCGGACGCGAGCCTAGGTGGCATGGCAGCCACCCATGCGAGCGGCACGACCACGGTCCGTTACGGCGGCATGCGTGAGAACGTGCTGAGCCTGCGGGTGGCGCTGCTCGACGGACGCGTTCTGTCGCTGGGCAGCGCCGCGCGCAAGAGCAGCAGTGGGTACGCCCTCAAGCACCTCTTTCTCGGCTCAGAGGGCACCCTGGGCGTGATCACGGCCCTCACCCTGCGGCTGCACCCGCTTCCACCCGCGACCGCCAGCGTGCAGCTCGCCTTTCCCGACGTGGCGTCCGCCGTGCTCGCCAGCGTGACGGCGCGCGGCCTGGGTGTCACGCCCGAGCGGCTGGAGTTCGTGGATGCCGCAACCGTGCGGGCCGTGAACCGCCACCGCGACCGCCACGACCCCGAGGCGCCCACCCTCTGGGCCGAGGTCGCGGGACGGGACGCGGCGGACGTGGACACGCAACTCGCCCTGCTCCGGGAGGCGGCGGCGCTGCACGGTGGCGTGACGGTGGGTGAGGCCCGTACGCCCGAGGCGCAGGGCGCGCTGTGGGCCGCTCGTCACGGCGTCTATGACGCGCTGCGTGCCGCCTGGCCCGGCCACGCCACCCGGATCGGGGACGTGTGCGTGCCCCTTCCCGCGCTGGCAAGCACCGTGGCCCTCGCGCAGCGGTTGCTCGCCAAACACGGGCTCACCGCCCCTCTGGTGGGTCACATCGGGGACGGCAATCTGCACCTGCTCATGCACGCCCCGCCCGACGACACTGAGACCTGGGCGCGCATCGAACGCGTCCTGCATGAGCTCGCCACCCAGGCCATCGCCGCAGGCGGCACCTGCACGGGTGAGCATGGGGTGGGCCTGCGCAAGCGCCCCTACCTGCGTGCCGAACACGGGGCCGCGCTCGACGTGATGCGGGACGTGAAGGCCCTCTTTGATCCCCTGAATCTCCTGAACCCCGGCAAAGTGGTCGGTGACCCCCTAAGCCTCCCCGATTGGAGTCAAGATGTTCCAACCCGAACGTGAAGCGATGCCCTTTGCCGAGCTGCGGGCCCTGCAACTCGCGCAGCTTCAGGCGATGGTCGCCCGCCAGTTCGAACACGTCCCCGCCTACCGCGCGAAGTTCGAGGCGGCGGGCGTCACGCCGGATGATCTGCGAACGCTGGACGACCTCGCCCGCTTTCCCCTGACGCGCAAGAGCGACCTGCGTGACCACTACCCCCTGGGGCTGACCGCCGTGCCCCGTGAGAGGCTGCGCCGACTGCATGCCAGCAGCGGCACCACCGGCAAACCCACGGTCGTCGCCTACGACGAGAATGACCTGGACGTGTTTGCGGAGGTGGTCGCGCGCAGCCTCTACGCTGCGGGCGCGCGGCCCGGCATGACCTTTCATAACGCCTACGGGTACGGCCTCTTTACCGGCGGACTCGGCCTGCACGGCGGGGCCGAGCGGCTCGGCCTGTGCACCGTGCCGGTATCGGGCGGCGGAACCGAGCGGCAGGTGGCCCTCATCCTCGACCTGGAGCCGGAAGTGATCGCCTGCACACCCAGCTACGCCCTGGTGCTGGCCGACGCCTTTGCGCGCCTGGGCCTGCGCCCGGAAGACCTCTCGCTGCGGTACGCCGTGCTGGGCGCCGAACCCTGGACCGAGAAGACCCGCCACGAGGTGGAAGCCCGCCTGGGCGTCACCGCTACCAACATCTACGGCCTGTCGGAAATCATCGGCCCCGGTGTCAGCAACGAGGACGCGACCGAACAGCAGGGCAGTTATCTCTGGGAAGACCACTTCTACCCCGAGATCGTCCATCCCGAGACGGGCGAGGTGCTCCCCGACGGCGAGTACGGCGTGCTGGTTCTCTCGTCCATGACAAGAACCGCCCTGCCGGTTCTGCGGTACTGGACCGGGGATATCACCCGGCTTATGCCCGAGGCAAACGCGACCGGGCGCACCCTCCGGCGGATGGACGCCGTGCGTGGGCGGGCGGACGACCTGATCATCCTGCGCGGCGTGAACGTGTACCCCACGCAACTGGAGGCCGTGCTCGTGGGGATGGGGCAGGTCAGCCCGCACTACCACATCGTCCTGACCCGCACCGGCACCCGCGATGACCTGACGCTGCGGGTGGAGACCGCAAGCGAAAGCGCCGCGCTGCGGGACGAGATCGAGCGGCAGATCAAGGCCCAGGTTGGCGTGACCGTGCGCTGCGAGCTGTGTGTGCCCGGCAGCCTTCCCCGCAGCGAGGGCGGCAAGCTCAAGCGGGTGACGGACCTGCGCCCGCGGGAGTGAGGCTCAGGCCGCCGCCGTTCGCCGCAGGAAGCGCGTGAGCAGTGCGCCCGCCGCTGTGAAGAGCCCCGCGGTCAGGCCGAACCACAGGCCGCGCGGGCCCACATGCAGCCCAAAGGCGAGCAGCGCCCCCACCCCCAGCCCTACGAGCCAGTAGGCCGCCAGCGAGATCAGCAGCGGCCAGCGGGTGTCGTGCAGGCCGCGCAGGGCCGCGTTGGCCGTGACCTGCACGCCGTCCACCGTCTGAAACAGCGCGGCGATTCTCAGCAGCGTGGTGGCGGTGGCGACCAGGGCCACGTTGCGGGGGTCCTCCACAGGAACGAACACGCCCAGCACCAGCCGCGGCGCGAGCAGTTCCAGCCCCGCGAAGGCCAGCATCACGCCCGCCGCGAGGCCGATCCCGGTGAGGCCCGCGCGACGCGCTCCGGCCTGGTCTCCCGCGCCCGCCGCGTGGGCGACTCGGATGCCCGTCGCCGTCGCCAGCCCCAGCGGCAGCATAAAGACCGCCGTGATGACCTGAAGGGCGACGTTGTGGGCGGCAAGAGCCTCAGGGCCAAAGCGGGCCATCAGGAGTGCCGTCAGGCTGAACATGCCGCCCTCTGCCCCCAGCGTGAGGCCGATGGGCCAGCCCAGCGCCAGCAGCGCGGCCATCTCCCTGCGGACGCTGCCCATGCCGGGCACCCGGGGAGCGCGGCGCAGCGCGACGGGAAACAGCGTCAGCGCCGTCACCCATGAGGTCAGCACGCTCGCTGCCGCCGCACCCGTTAGGCCCAGCGCGGGGAGTGGCCCCCATCCAAAGGCGAGCGCCGGGCTGAGGAGGGACACCAGCGCCACGCCGCCCAGCGCCACCGCCGTCACCGTGTGGGGCCGTTCGGTGCCCTCCAGCGTGCCGCGCAGGGCCACGAAGCTCAGGACCGGGAGCATGCCCAGCGCGTAGACCCGCAGGTAGGTGGCGGCCAGGTCCCCCCGAACGCCCGCCGGGGCCAGGGTAGGCAGCGCCGCCGCCACACCCTCCATCAGCGGCAGGGCGAGCAGCGTCAGCCCCAGCGCCAGCCACAGCCCGCCCCGCAGGGCCCGCGCTACACCGGCCGCGTCCCCCGCCCCGTGCGCCTGCGCCGCCCGCGGCCCCACCGCCAGCATCACGCCCGTGAGCACGATGAAGAGCAGGTAATAGGTGGCGTTCGCGTAGGCTGCTGCGGCCAGCTCTGCCGCGCCCAACCGCCCGATCACCGCTGTGCTCACCAGCGTCAGGGCGTTTGCGGCAAACTGCGACACCACCACTGGCCCCGCCAGCCGCACCAGGGCCGCGAGCTCCCCGGGCGTGCCGGGGCAGGGGAGAGAGGCCGCCGAGTCGCGCGTCACCCGCCGAGTGTAAGCCGCCCGTACCCGAAAGGGGAACGCGGTTGCGGCCCGGCTCCTTTCGGAGCGCTTCCCGGTGGGCAGGAAGGTCCCGGAGTGACGGGGTGCGGCGGCCCTACCCCTCCCCGTCTTCTAGGACGAGCGGCTCCACATCGCCCCCCGTAAAGCGCTTGGTCAGCCAGCGGTCAAAGCGAGCGAGGCCCTCCGCCTGCCGTTCGTAGGCGCCCAGCAGCAGCCGCAACCGGGCGTGAATCACCCGCAGCCGCTCGTCACTGAGAGGAATGTCCGCGCGGGTCCAGTCGCGGCGGTAGGTGCCGTCGAGCGTGTGCGTTGCGCGGCGCAGAATCACCATGTCGCGCACCTCGTCGAGCGGCACACCCAGGGCGCGCAGGTCCATCACGTCTCGCAGCAGCCGCAGCGCGTACGGACCATACAGGGCGCGGCCCGACGCGGTGACCTGATCGGGGGTCAGCAGGCCCAGTTCGGCGTAGTGCATCACGGTGCGCCGGGTGACCCCCGCCTCCCGCGCGAGTTCGGCGGTGGTGTAGAAGGTGACGGGCGGGGAGGTCAAGGCGTGACCACCACCTTTCCGGTCACGCGGCGGTCGAGCAGCGCGCGCAGGGCCTCGGGGGCGCGCTCCAGCGAATAGCGCTCGCTGACAAGCGGCTTGAGGGTGCCGCCGGCCACCCAACCGAGCAGCCGCGCCATGTTCCGCGCGTTGGCGCGGGGGTCACGCCGCGCGAACTCGCCCCAGAACACCCCCACCAGCGAGGCGCCCTTCAGCAGCGGCAGATTCAGCGGCAGCCTCGGGATCTCTCCGCCCGCGAAGCCCACCACCAGATAGCGCCCGCCCCAGCCGATCGAGCGGAAGGCGGGTTCCGCGAGGTCGCCCCCCACCGGGTCAAAGATCACGTCGGGTCCCTGGCCCCCCGTCAGCGTTTTCAGGCGTTCGCGCAGGTTCTCGGCCGTGTAGTTGAGCGTCTCGTGCGCCCCGTGCTCGCGGCAGAGCTCCAGCTTCTCCTCGCTGCTCGCCGCCGCGATCACCCGCGCCCCAAGCGCACGGCCAATCATCACTGCGGCCAGGCCCACGCCGCCCGCCGCCCCCAGCACGAGGAGCGTCTCGCCCTCTTTGAGCCCCGCCCGGTCCGCCAGGGCGTGCATCGAGGTGCCGTAGGCGAGCGGCAGGCCCGCCGCCACCTCCAGTTCCAGGCCGTCCGGCAGCGGCAGCACCGCCGTGGCGGGGGCGAGGAGCCGTTCTGCAAAGGCCCCCGTGCCGGTAAAGGCCACCGCTCGCTGACCGGGCCGCAGATGGGTGACGCCCTCGCCCACCGCCGAGATCACCCCGGCGGCCTCCGCGCCCGGCGTGAAGGGCAGGGGAGGTTTCACCTGATACTGCCCCAGCACCATCAGGGCGTCGGGGTAGTTCACGCCTGCCGCCGCGACGTCCAGCACCACCTCACCGGGCCCGGGCGTCGGATCGGGGACCGTCTGAACACGCAGGGTTTCGGGTTGGTCAAAGGCCGTGCAGATCAGAGCGCGCATAGGAAACCTCCTGGGTGAGGGGTCCATCTTAGTCGACATGAACGCTCGCGTACAAAATTGACGTTCACGGACGGGCGGCCTAAGCTGACCACAACTTCCCTGCTAAGGAGACGCCATGGCCCCCTTTCTGTCCCGCCGTGACCTGCAATTCCAGCTCTACGAGGTGCTGAATACCGCCGCCCTCCCGCAGCGCCCGCGCTTCGCGGAACACAGCCGCGAGGTGTACGACGACATTCTGAACCTCGCGTACACCATTGCCGAGCGGTACTTTGCCAACCACGCCCGCGAGGCCGACCTGAACGAGCCGCACATCGAGGGCGGCCGGGTGCGGCTCGTCCCTGCCGCTGCCGAGGCGATGAAAGCCTTCCGCGAGGCTGGGTTTTTCAGTGCCCACGCCGATGAGGCGCTCGGCGGCCTGCAACTCCCCCACGTGGTCGCGCAGGCGGTGCACGCGCACTTCAAGGCCGCCAACATCGGCACGAGCAGTTACCCCTTCCTCACCATCGGGAACGCGAACCTACAACGGGTGTTCGCCTCACCCGAGCAGCAGCGCAAATATATGCTTCCCCTGCTCGAGGGCCGCTGGTTCGGCACGATGGCCCTCTCCGAGCCGCACGCGGGGTCGGGGCTGGCGGACATCACCACGACCGCCACGCCCCGAGGGGACGGCACCTACAGCATCACCGGGACCAAGATGTGGATCTCGGCGGGCGAACACGAACTCTCGGAAAACATCGTTCACCTCGTTCTGGCGCGGATTAAGGGGGCACCGGCGGGGGTGAAGGGCATCTCTCTCTTCATCGTGCCCAGATACCGCGTTCATGAGGACGGCAGCCTCGGTGAGCCCAACAACGTCGTTCTGGCGGGCCTGAACCACAAGATGGGCTACCGGGGCACCACGAACACGCTGCTGAATTTCGGGGAGGGCGGCGAGACGATCGGGGAACTGATCGGGGAACCGGGCCGCGGCCTTTCGTACATGTTCCACATGATGAATAGCGCTCGCATCGGCGTCGGCATGGGGGCGGTGATGCTGGGCTACGCGGGCTACCTCGCCAGCCTGGAATACGCCCGCGAGCGGCGGCAGGGGCGGCACGCGGGCAACAAGGACCCGCACAGCGAGCCCGTTCGCATCATCGAACACGCGGACGTGCGGCGCCTTCTGCTGCGGCAAAAGAGCATCGTGGAAGGAGGCTTGGCGCTGGGCCTCTACGCCGCGCACCTTGAAGATGAGATCGAAACTGGTCCGGAAGCGGACCGCGAGGACAACGCGCTCCTCCTTGACCTCCTGACGCCCATCGTGAAAAGCTGGCCGAGCCGGTACAGCCAGGAGGCGCTCAGCGACGCGATTCAGGTGATGGGCGGGGCCGGGTACACCCGCGACTACCCGGTCGAGATGTACTACCGTGACAACCGCCTGAATCCCATTCACGAGGGCACGGAAGGCATTCAGGGCAACGACCTGCTCGGGCGCAAGGTCACGCAGGCGGGCGGCCGCGCGCTGCTGGTGCTGCTCGCGCGCATACGGGCCGACCTGAAGGCGGCGGAGGAGCTAGAAGGGCTCACCGAGATCCGTTCGGCTCTCCAAACTGCCGTCACCCAAAGCGGGGCGGCCCTGCAAGCCCTCCTCGCTCGGGCGCCCGAACTCGGCCCCGACCTCTTCCTTGCCAACGCGAACAGCGCCCTGGAAATGCTGGGGCATACCGTGATCGGTTGGATGTGGCTGCGGCAGGCAGCAGCAGCGGCCCGCAGGCTCCCCGCAGCGCGCGGCGGCGACGCCGACTTCTACCGGGGCAAGTTGCAGGCAGCACGCTTTTTCGCCCGCTACGAGCTGCCCAAAGTCCAGTTCCACGCGGACCTTCTCGCGAGCGCGGACCGCACCACCTTCGATATGCAGGACGCGTGGTTTTGATGGGGCGGCCACCTTCTCGCGCCCAGCCGTCAGCAGAAGAGTTCCGGCGTGTGGAGGCCGGAGGCCGGACGCTGGCCTACAGTGAGGTGTCTCCGAACGAGCCGCGCGCCAACGTCCTGTTCCTCGCCTGGCTGGGGGGCTCGCGGCTGGGGTGGCAGCCGGTGGTGGAGGCCATCGGTGACGAGTACCGCGCCCTTGCCCCCGACCACCGCGACACCGGGGATTCCGAGGCGTTCACGGATCCTTACCTGCTGCCCGACCTCGCGGACGACGCCGCTGCGTTTCTGCGGGCCGTGGACGCTGCCCCCGCCTTCGTCGTGGGCCTCAGCATGGGCGGGATGGTCGCGCAGCATCTCGCGCTGCGGCATCCTGAACTCGTGCGCGGGCTGGTGCTCGTCGCCACCACGCCGGGTGGTGCAGCGTCCACCCCCGCGACCGAACGCGGACGCGCGGCCCTGTTCCTCCCCGCCGATATGGAGCCGCAGGAACGGGCCCGGCAGGCCCTCACGCTGATGACACACGAGGGCTTTCCCGAAGCGCACCCCGAGGCCCTGGACGGAGCGGCCGCAAACGCCGCCCGTCACCCCATGGGCGCCGAGAGCTTCAAGCGGCAGTTTCGTGCCATCCGCGCCCACGACACAAGCGCCGAGCTCGGACAGATCACCGTGCCCACCCTGGTGCTGCACGGCGAGCGGGACGACCTCATTCCACTGCCGAACGCCGAGCGGCTCGCACGGGGAATTCCGGGGGCCGAGCTGCGCGTCTATCCCGCCACCGGCCACCTGCCCCATCTGGAGCGCCCAGAGCGGTTCCTGCACGACCTGCGCGGCTTTCTGAAGCAGCAGAGCTGAGTATCCCCACACGTTCAAAATTGACGCACACGTACAGTTTCCCTATGGTAAGGGAGAGCTCCACAACCCACCGGGAGGCACCATGGCACTCAAAGAACTCTTTGACCTAACCGGCAAAGTCGCCCTCATCACCGGAGGCTCGCGCGGCCTAGGCCTCCAGATCGCTGAAGCTTTGGGCGAGTACGGCGCGACCGTCGTGCTGACCGCTCGCAAGCAGAACGAGCTGGACGCGGCGCGGGCTCATCTCGCGGCGCTGGGCGTCACCGCGCACGTGTATGCCCATGACCTTTCGCAGTTCGAGACGATTGATCCTCTCGTCGAGCGAATTCATAACGAGGTCGGCCCCATTCACATCCTGGTGAACAACGCGGGAGCCACCTGGGGCGCCCCCGCCGAGGAGCACCCCTTCGACGCCTGGCTCAAGGTGATCAACCTCAATGTAAACGGCATGTTTTTGCTGACCCAGGCGGTGGGGCGGCGCTGCATGATCCCTGCTCGGTCAGGCCGCATCATCAACGTCGCCTCGGTCGCGGGGCTCAAGGGAAATCACCCGCGCATGATGGGGACGCTGGCCTACAACACCGCCAAGGGGGCCGACGTGAATTTTACCCGCGCGCTCGCGGCCGAGTGGGCCAAGTACGGAATCACCGTGAATTCGATTTGCCCCGGCTACTTTCCCACGAAAATGACGCGGGGCACCCTCGCCTACGCCGAGGAAACGATCCGGGCCGCGACCCCCCTGGGCCGCCTGGGTGGACCCGAAGACCTCAAGGGCCTCGCCCTGCTGCTCGCCTCGGACGCTTCGGCCTACATGACCGGACAAAACATCGCGGTGGACGGCGGCATCACGGCGATCTGAGACGTGCCCTTTCCGAAAGGAGCCCCATGACTCCAACCTCCCTTTCCGACCTGCGCGCCCGAACCGGCCAGGAACTTGCCCTCTCAGACTGGGTGACGGTCACGCAGGAGATGGTGAATGGGTTTGCCGACGCCACCGGCGACCACCAGTTCATTCACGTCGACCCCGTGCGGGCCGCACAGACGCCTTTCGGCGGCCCAGTCGCGCACGGCTTCCTGACGCTTGCGCTGCTTGCCGGGCGCCTGATGACGGCGGGAGGGGGCCCCCGGCTGGAAGGAGCCCGCATGGTCGTGAACTACGGCCTCAACCGGGTGCGCTTCATCTCGCCGGTGCCGGTAGGGAGCCGCTTGCGCAACCGTGCCGTGCTCCTGGCCCTCGAGGACGGGCCGGGATATGTGCAGCTCACGGTGGCCAACACCATCGAGCTGGAGGGCGGCGACAAGCCCGCCGCGACCGCCGAGACGGTCATGCGAGTGTACCTGTGACGGTGCCCGGAGTAGAGGTTGCCCAAAGCGTCCTTGACGCCCAGCCCTTTAGCGTGCTGCTGGGGGCGCGGGTGGAGGCGCTGTCGCCCGCGGGGGTGGTCGTGCGGGTGCCCTTCCGGCCGGAGCTTACCCAGCACCACGGGTTCGCCCATGGGGGTGTACAGGCGGCGCTCGCGGATATCGCCCTCACCTTTGTGGGCGCGGTTGCGCTGGGACCACGCGTGCTCACCTCTGAATTCAAAATCAACTTCCTGCGGCCCAGCGGAGGAGAAACCCTCGTCGCCCGCGGGAGCATCGTGAGTGCCGGGAAGCGGCAGGCGGTGACCCGCTGCGACATCTTCGCCGTGCAGGCCGGTGAGGAAAAGCTGGTCGCCACGGCCCTGGGCACCATCGTCACGGCGGACGTGCCCCCGGCGGGAGGCCACGGATGAACCTGCGGCTTTGCTGTTCGCGCCCACGCGGGTGCGCCCCGGCCAGCTCCAGCGACATCATCCCGGTGCTCCCCGCAGGAGAGAACCTGAGTCGCTGCGCGGTCCAACCCTCGCCCGGGTTGCGCGCCGCGCAGGTATGGGGTCCAGCGTGACCCCAAGGAGATCCTATGACCCTCTTTGACGTTTCGCCGCGGACCCGAGACCTGCACAGCCGTCTGATCCGCTTTATGGAGGAACACATCTACCCCCGTGAAGCCGAGTTTCACCGCCAGGTGAATGAGGGGAACCGCTGGGCGCCCGTACAGCTGATCGAGGACCTCAAGCCGAGGGCGCGGGCTGCGGGCCTGTGGAACCTCTTCCTGCCACCGGCCTCCGATCCCCAGGGCCGCTTCGGTGCGGGCCTCACCAACCTGGAGTACGCGCCGCTGTGCGAGGTGATGGGCCGGGTGTGGTGGGCCCCTGAAGTCTTTAACTGCTCGGCCCCCGACACCGGCAACATGGAGGTGCTTGCCCGCTACGGCACGCCCGAACAGCAGGAACGCTGGCTTATCCCCCTCCTGAACGGCGAGATCCGCTCTGCCTTTTCCATGACCGAGCCGGAGGTGGCCTCGAGCGACGCCACCAACATCGAGTCCAGCATCGTTCGCGACGGCGACGAGTACGTCGTGAACGGGCGCAAGTGGTGGACGAGCGGGGCGGGCGACCCGCGTTGCAAGGTCAGCATCTTGATGGGCAAGACGGATCCGCAGGCCGAGCGCCACCGCCAGCAGTCCATGATCCTGGTGCCGCTGGACACGCCGGGCGTGAAGACGGAGCGCATGCTGACCGTCTTCGGCTACGACGACGCGCCGCACGGTCACGCCGAGATGACCTTTGAGAACGTGCGCGTTCCCGCTGGCAACATCCTGTTGGGCGAGGGCCGGGGCTTCGAGATCGCGCAGGGGAGGCTGGGGCCAGGCCGGATTCACCACTGCATGCGGCTGATCGGGCAGGCCGAGCGGGCGCTGGAGCTGATGGTGGAGCGCAGCAGCCAGCGGGTGGCTTTTGGCAAGCCGCTCGCCGGGCACCAGCATGTCCGCGAACTGATCGCCCAGAGCCGGATGGAGATCGACCAGGCGAGGCTGCTGACCATGCAGGCCGCCCACATGATGGACACCGTGGGCAACAAGGCCGCGCGCGGGCAGATCGCCGCCATCAAGGTGGTCGCGCCCAATGTCGCCCTGCGGGTGATCGACCGCGCCATCCAGGTTTTTGGTGGGGCAGGCGTCAGCCAGGACACGCCCCTCGCCATGATGTACGCCCAGGCCCGTACCCTGCGCCTTGCAGACGGCCCCGACATCGTCCACGTCGAGACGGTGGCCAAGGAGGAACTGCGGCGGCAGGGGGTGGACGGACGCGGGCAATGATGTTCACGAAACGGGACGTTTTGACCGTCCAACAGGAGTGCTCTCATGGACTTCCCCAACAAGATCATCGTCGTGACCGGAGCCGCCTCCGGAATCGGTCTTGCGCTCGCCACGCGTTTCGTGCGGGAAGGCGCAACCGTCATCGCCTCTGACCTCAACGCCGAGACCGGGGCACAGAAGGCCGCTGAGATCGGCGCGCGCTTCGTGCCCGCCAATGTCGCGAAAGAAGAGGACATCCAGGCCCTGATTGCCGACGTGCTGCGCGAAGAAGGCCGCATCGACCTCTTCTGCTCGAATGCGGGCATCGCCATCGGCGCGGGACCGGAGACGCCGGATTCGCAGTGGGACCTGATTCAGCGGGTCAACGTGATGAGCCACGTCTGGGCCGCTCGGCACCTGCTCCCGCATTTTCTCGCGCGCGGCGAGGGTTACTTCCTGAACACGGCGTCGGCCGCGGGTCTCCTTACCGAACTGCACTCCGCGCCCTACGCGGTGACCAAACACGCGGCGCTGGCTTTTGCGGAGTGGCTGGCGATCACCTACGCGGACCGGGGCATCCGGGTGTCGGCCCTCTGCCCCGAAGGGGTGTGGACGCCCATGATCCAGAACGCGCCCATCCTCCAGCAGACGGCCATCACGACGGATGAGCTGGTGGAAAAGACGCTAGAGGTGCTGCGGCGTGACGGCTTTCTCATCACCACGCACCCCACCACCCTCCCGTCTTTCCAGAAAAAGGCCGCCGACTACGACGGCTGGATTGCCGGAATGCGCCGCCTGCGCGAAAAGGCGATGGCGCTCCTGGCGGAACGGCAGGCCTTGGGCACCCCGCGTGAGGGGAGTCAGGCGTGACCGGCCCCGACACCGCCCCCGTCCGTCCCGGCGAGGAGCTGCCGCTGGACGCGCTGAAAGAGGCTCTGCGTGGAAAGGTCGCCGGCAACGTGGACGCCCTGACGGTCGAGCAGTTCCCCGGAGGATTTTCCAACCTGACCTACCTGCTGCGGCTGGGCGAGCAGGAGTACGTGCTGCGCCGCGCACCCCTCGGCCCGGTGGCGCGCGGGGCCCACGATATGCCGCGCGAGTACCGGCTTTTGCAAAAAGTGCATCCGGTGCTGTCCGTCGCACCCGAGCCCGTCCTGCTGGTGGAGGATCCCTCTGTGATCGGCGCGCCCTTCTACCTGATGGAGCGGCGGCGCGGCACGGTGGTGCGGACGCGGCTGCCCCCGGAGTACGCTGCCCTGCCTGGTGCCCCCCGCCAGCTCTCGGAGGCGCTGGCTGACACCCTTGCGGACCTGCACGGGGTGGATATTGACGCGACGGGGCTGCGGGCCATCGGCAAGCCCGAGGGCTTCAACACCCGCCAGGTGGAGGGCTGGGCCGAACGGTGGCGCCGTGCCCGCACCGACGACCTGCCTCCCCCCGGTGCCCTGCACGACGAGGACGTGATCGCCTGGCTGAGCGAGCACACCCCCCACGAGTCGGCGCACACGCTCGTTCACAACGACTTCAAGCTCGACAATCTGATGCTGGACCCGCAGGACCCCTCCAGGGTGGTGGCCCTCCTCGACTGGGAGATGACAACGGTCGGTGACCCCTTGGTAGACCTGGGCCTCACCCTGACGTACTGGACGATGCCGCAGCAGCCGGGAGGCGCCGAAAACCGCATCGGGGCGAACGCGCCGGGCTTTCTGTCGCGCGAGGACTTTCTGGCCCGCTATGCGGCGCGCAGCGGACGGGACGTGGGGGGTGTGGCGTGGTACGAGGTGCTGGGACACTTCAAGCTCGCCGTGATCGTTCAGCAGATCTATGCCCGTTACCGCGCGGGGCAGACGAAAGACCCGCGCTTTGCGCCGCTGGGGGAGCAGGCCGCCTGGCTGATCGGGGAGGCGTGGCGGCGAATTCAGGACGCCCCGGCACATGAGTGAACTCATCCTCGTGCGCCACGGGCAGGCCACGCCCTTTGAGGCCGATACCGACCGCCTTTCCGCATTGGGGGAGACGCAGGCCCGCGCGGTGGGGCGCTTCCTGGCGGAGGCCGGGCGAGAGCCGACCGACGTGCTGTGCGGGCCGCTGGTGCGTCAGCGCGAGAGCGCCCGCCTCGCCTCGGAAGCGGCGGGCGGCACCTGGCCGGAGCCCGTCACGGACGCCCGCCTGGCCGAGTACGACGGCGACGGCCTGATTCGCACGCTCGCGCCGCTGCTCGCGGCCCGCGACGCCCGCTTTGACGCTCTGCTGCGCGCCTGGGAGGAGGAGCGACACGGCCCCGAGCGGAACCGGCACCTCCAGCGAATGCTCGAGCCCCTGGCGGCGGCCTACCTACGTGGCGAGGTCACCCACGCGGAGGTGGAAGCCTGGGCGGACTTTCGCACCCGCGTTCACGCCTTGTTGGGGGAGCTGCTCGCAGGGCCTGCGGGCCGCACCGTCCTGGCCTTTACGTCCGGCGGCGTGATTGGCGTGACGGTGGCCGCCGTGCTGGGCGCCCCCGATGAGACGGCCCTGACCCTGAATTGGCGCGTCAAAAATGGCAGCATCACCCGCCTGACCTACGGCCGCGGGCGGGCCAGCCTCGACAGCTTCAACGAGACGGCCCATCTGCCCGGGGAACTCTCGTCTTGGCGGTAAAGGAGAAAGGAGAACGTATGCCCTCCCTCGATCCCCACCTCAAAGAAATCCTGCTTCAGTTGGCCGCAGCGCCCCAGCCCAGCAGCCTGGAGGAGATGCGCGCCGCCGTGATCGCCAACGCCGCTCGCATGCCGAAGCGCCCGGTGCGCATCGCTGGAACGCGGGACCTCACCCTTCCCGGTCCGGCGGCCGACCTGCCCGCACGGCTGTACACGCCGGAAGGGGAGGGGCCGCATCCCCTCACCGTCTACTTCCACGGGGGCGGCTTTGTCGCGTACTCCATCGAGACCCATGACAGCGTGTGCCGTGAGCTGTGCGCGGGAGCCCGGAGCGCCGTTCTCAGCGTGGAGTACCGTCTTGCCCCCGAACACCGCTTTCCGGCGGCTGTGGAGGATGCCTACGCCGCTTTGTGCTGGGCCGCCGCGAACGGTGAGGCACTCGGCGCAGACACCAGCCGTCTGGCGGTGGCCGGGGACAGCGCGGGGGCCAGCCTGGCGATGGCCTGCACCCTGCGCGCCCGTGACGAGGGCGGTCCTCCGCTTCGCGCGCAGCTGCTGATCTACCCCGCCGCCGACTTCGTGAACGTGGACCGTTACCCCAGCCGCCGCGAGAACGCCGAGGGCTTCTTCCTCACCGAGGAACGCATGCGGTTTTTTGGGCAGATGTACCTCGCTGATCCGGCCCACGCGGCCCATCCGCACGTGTCCCCGCTCCATGCCGCCGAGCTCCACGGTCTGCCCCCCGCCCTTGTGATGACCGCTGAGTTTGACCCCCTGCGCGACGAGGGGGCAGCGTACGCCGAGGCGCTCCGGCAGGCGGGTGTTCGTGCCGAACACCTCCCTGGTCCCGGCATGATCCACGGCTTTGCCAACATGACGGCTCTCTCGCCCGCCGCCGCCGCGCTGCTCGACCGGGCGGCCGCCTGGCTGGGGGCAGAACTGACGGCACCCCCCCGCGTGTCTGTGGAAGGGAGCCGCTAGAGCTCTGCTGCCGGCGTCTGGCAAATCCAACCAGAAGCGGACATCATGGTTTCTTTATCCCCCCCTTTCCGAGGCAGGGGGCCGGGAGCCTACCCTGCGGTATGGCGCTCCCCTTGGTCCTTCCTCTGGCGCTCCTGCTGCTGTCCGGCGCAGCGGCGCTGCCGCCGAGCATCACGCTGAAGAACATTCGCCATGAGCCGCAGGGACCGGATAACTGCGGACCCGTGACGGCGCTGACGATCCTGGGGTACTACGGCACGCGGGTGACCCAGGCGCAGGCGGCGCAGGCCCTCAAGGACTCGCCGCGTGACCCGCAGGTGTCCAGCGTGGAGCTCGCCCGCTACCTCGACCGCTTTGGCCTGCGCACGGTCATTCGCTACGCCGGAACGCCGGAGCTGCTGCGTGACCTGCTCGCCCGCGGTATCCCGGTCGTGGTGCAGCAGCGGCTGCGCGCGGGGAGCTCGGTCGCGCACTTTCGCACGGTGTACGGCTACCGCGGCAGCGACTTCCTGACCAGTGATCCCCTGCGTGGTCCCAGGCTGTGGCTGAGCACCGCCGAGCTGATGGACCTGTGGCACTACTACAATGGCGAGTACCTGATCGCCTACCCACCCGCCAAGGAGGGTGAGGTCCGGGCCGCCCTGGGCGAAGACTTCCGAGCAGCTGCGAACTGGCAGAAGCTCAAACGGATCGGCGAGCGTAGCGTCAAGGCCCGGCCCAACGACCCCTACAACTGGTGGGGCCTGGGCAAGGCGAATCTGCGGCTGGGTAACGTACAGGCGGCTGCCGCAAACTTTGACCGCGCGGTGGCTCTAGGGGTCCCAACCCTGTACTTTCTGTACCGGCAGGAAGCCTTTGAGGCGTGGACGCAAGCAGGTCAGCACGACAAGACGCTGAAATTCGCGCAGCTGGCCCTGAAGACTGACCCCTCCAGCAAGGAACTCCTGCGCTTTCGCAACCTGGCCCGCAGCGCTCTGGGCGGATAGCTAGGCCGGCAGCGTGAAGCTGAAGGTGGCGCCCTCCCCGAGGCGGCCCTCTGCCCAGACGCGCCCCCCATGCCGGCTGACAATGCGCTGCACACTGGCTAGCCCTATGCCGTCCCCCTCGAATTCCTGCGGGGTGTGCAGGCGCTGAAAGACCTCGAAAAGCTTGCTCTCTCCGGCGGGGTCGAAACCCACCCCGTTGTCACGAACGTGGATGACGTGCTCGTGCCCTGTCCGCTCGGCCCAGACTTCGATGCGGGTCACGTCCCGCGGCCGGGAATACTTCAGCGCATTGCCCAGCAGATTCTGAAGGACCTGGCGCAGCAGCGTAGGGTCCCCGCGGACGGTCGGCAGGTCAGCGACTTGCCACTCAATCTGCCGTTCGCCGGCTTCGGGAGCGAGCTCGACCCGTACAGCCTCCACCAGGTCACCCAGGGCGACCTCGGTCTTTCGCACCTCACCGCTCCCTAGACGGGCCAAGGTCAGCAGGCCGTCGATCAGGGTATTCATCCTGGCGGCGCTGGCCTCGATCACATCCGCGTACTTCAGGGCGCGGGGCTGATCCGCGACCGCCCGGCGCAGCAGGCCCGCAAAGCTGCTGATGTGCCGTACGGGCGCGCGCAGATCGTGCGAGACGCTGTACGAGAAGGCCTCTAGGTCGCGGTTGGCCTGCTCCAGCTCCCGTTGCTTGGCCGCGAGCGCCTGCGCGCCCTCGCTGCGCTCTAGAGCCAAGCCGAGGCTGCGCACGACCGTCTCCAACACCACTCGGTCTGTGCCCGACCAGTGGCGCGGCGTTCCGTTGGGCGACCCAAAGAGGGCGACCGCGAGCACCCCGCGTGGTGCACCGTTGACGAGCACGGGAAGGGTCGCCGTAGCGCTGATGTGCCCCGTGAGCTGCTCCAGCCCGTCGGTACCCGTGTCGTAGCTGTCCTGGTAGAAGGGCTGCTGGGTGTGCCAAGGCAACCAGAGGTTTCGGGTGCTTTCAAAGGGCAGTCCGGCTTCGACCGCCGCCTGGAGTTCAGAATTCCGCAGGTCACCCACCTGCACCTTGAAGCGCCACAGGCCGTCTTCGGGTTCGGCATAGACCACGTATCCTTCGGGCAGCGTGGCGAGCAGAATCTCCTGCGCGCGCCGCACCAGCCACAGCGGATCGGCTTGCAGCTCAGGATCTCGCAGGTCGCGGCCCAGTTCCGCGAACGCCTCCAGCGTGCGGGAGCGGGCCGCGAGCTCTTCTTTCTGCGCGTTGAGGGTGCGGGTCAGGTCCGCTCGCTCCGCCGCCAGGCTCAGCGCCCGGCCCACCGCCCGAAACACCGCCCTGTCGCGCTCGCTCCAGCGGGTTTTTCCGCGCAGGCCCGCCGCCAGTTGTCCGATGGTCTTTCCGCCCACCGTGACCGGGTAGACAGCCAGCGCCCCATACTCGGGCGTGTGCGCGGCAAGCGCGTGCTCTGATTGCCGCCACTCGTCCACAAACAGCGGCTCACGGGTCGCGGCGGGCTGGGCAAAAAGCGGAAGATCCGCCGGGAACCCCGCCTGCGCGGCGTTCAGGGTCGCGGGTTCCATATCGCCGTCCCAGGGCCCCTGCTTCCAGAGGTTTCCCTGAAGTTCGTAGTACCCGGTGCTGCCGTCTCCCAGCGCCCGGTGCAGCAGCTGGGCCGCAGCCTGGGTGAGCACCTCCAGGTTGGTCTCGTGGCCCGTGAGTTCGGTGAAGCGGGCAAAAGCCTGGAGGGCGGCAGTCTCGGCGGCCAGCTCCTCGTTGCGGCGCAGCAGGTCACGGGTCCGCTCGGTCACCCGCTGCTCCAGCGTGGCGCTGAGTTCCCGCTGTTCGGTCACGTCCACGCCGGTCACCACTGCGAGGGCAGGGCCGTTCCCGTGCTCGTCCTCGATCAGGGTGGACGCGTACTGCACGAAGCCGCGCGTGCCGTCTCCCCGCTCCATCTCGATTTCCTCGCACTCGACACGCTCGCCGGTACGAACGGTGCGGGCCAGCGGCCACTCGCTGCTCTCGTACCGCCGGCCGTCTGGGTGAAAGCCCACGTATTCGCTGTAGTGTTCGGTGTCCTGGCTCGCTCGGAAGGGATGGCGCAGGATGCGCTCGATGGCCCGGTTTCCCGCGATCAGGCGGCCAGTGGGCATCTCCGCGATCCAGATGGCAACGGGCATCTGATCGAGAATGGCCCATAGCCGGGCCCGTTCCTGGTCGAGTGCCTGCCTCACCCGCTCGCTCGCCTCGATAGCCTCGAGGCGCCGCAGGGTTTGGGTAAGTTGTCCCGCCAGAAAGCGCAGAAACTCCTGTTCGCTCGCCGTGAAGGAACGGTCTTGGGAGAAGTGCAGGATGAGGCCCCCCCGCCTTTCCCCCTCCGGTCCCAACGGGAGAACCGCCAGGGCCTGTACGGACGGTTTCGGAGCGAGGGCAGCCGCGTCCTCCTGCCGCAGAAACAGGCCGTCCGGCCCCTCTCCTGCCTCCTGCACGAGCGCGGTGAGCACCGCGTCTGCCAGTTGCAGGTTGAGGCCTACCCGCTGGACCGGGAGGGTTCCCTTGCCCTCCTGGGGCAGGGGCCAAAACACCCCGCCCGCTGCCCCCAGGGCCTCACGGATAAGCTCCAGCGTCGCCTGTAGAGCTTGTGCCGGGGAGCCGGCCGCCGCCAGCGCACGCGTGATCGCCAGGAGTGCCTCCCGCCGTTCCTCGGTTCGTCGGCGTTCGGTGACGTCCCTCAACTGAACGGCCACGCTATCCGCATAGGGGCGGGCCTGGCCCTCCACCCACAGGCCCGTCTGGGAACAACCCACCTCGAAGCGCCGCTCCTGCCCGGTCTGGAAGACCAAGCGGCACACCTCGTGCAGAGCTGCCCCTATCGTCCCTGGAAAACCCTCCAGCAGGGGACGGCCCAGCAACTCTGGCGGTGTGGTTCCCAGCAGGGCGGCGGCAGGCCCATTGACGTACGTCCAGCGGCCCTCCCCATCGGCGATAAAAAATGGATCAAGCAGCCCGTCGAGCAGAGCCAGGGCGTCGAGTGGAGGAACAAGGGAAGGGTCTCGGTTCACGCCTTCGCGGAAGATTACACCGCTTGGGCCCGTGTGGGGAAGCTGTCCCCCTTACCTCAACAAAGGGTTAAGAGGGGCGACCTGTGGCCGCTCGCCGTCGGCGGTTCCAAAGAGCCGCAGCCCATCCCGCTCCCAACAGCCCCGCCGCCAGCCACTTGCCGTGCAGGACAGCTTCGGTGTAGACGCTCACGGGCTGCACCACCCCGGGATAGTCGCCCCGTTCTGCCAGGCGCTCGGAAGGGTGGTTGAGAATATCCTGTCCGGGAGGCTGCGGCGGGCGGCGGCTGTGGGTGCGGGGGATCACCAGGGCGGCCATCAGCCGTTCGGTCAGCCCGGGAGCCCACTGCCCGGACGCCGCCATCCATTTGGCGCCTGCGCCGACATACACCTCGCGGGTAGGAGTCGTCGCAGCGTGCACAATCGCCCGTGCGACGGCCTGCGGCGCATAGACGGGCGGCACATGCTGCGGTTCGTCCTCCAGAACGCTGCGCGCGTTCAGCGGCCAGGGCGTGTCGATGGGGCCGGGCTTTATCAGCGTGACGGAGATGGGCGCGCCCTCATGAGCGAGTTCCATCCGCAGGCCGTCTGTAAAGGCTTTGACAGCGTGCTTGGAGGCGGAGTACAGCGCTTGCAGCGGAATGGCCTGCTCGGAAGCTACGCTGCCCAGGTTGATCAGCGCTCCTCCCCGTTCCCGCAGGTGCCTCACCGCCACCCGTGAGCCGTACACCACGCCCCAGAAGTTGATGTCGAAGACGCGGCGCATGTCCGCCACGTCCGACGCCATCAGCTCTCCGTACATACCGACACCCGCGTTGTTCACCCAGGTGTCGAACCCGCCAAAGGTCTCCTGTGCCAGCTCAGCGACCCGCGCCACGTCCTCCTCGCGGCTCACGTCGGCCACCGCAAAGACAACGTGCCCGCCCGCGTCCGTGAGTTCCTGGGTGAGCCGCCGCAGGGCCTGCTCGCTGCGTGCGGCCAGCACCAGCCGTGCACCAGCTCGCGCCGCCAGCCGCGCGGTGCTCAGGCCGATGCCGCTCGACGCGCCCGTAATCACCATAACCTGCTCGTTCAGGGGTTTGAGGTTCACGTGGTCCTCCCAGAGCCGAGTTTCGGGGGGCAGAGGGCGGCTTTGTCGTGAGTTGGCTAAAGCTCCGGCAAGGTCCCCTTCAGTCTGCGGCGGCGGAGACGCTCGTAGCCGCCTGCTCGATCAGGGCGCTCATTTCAGCCCAGGTGTGGTCCCAGGAGAGGGTGGCAAGGAAGGCATCCGCCCGCTGACGGCGCGCCTCGCCGGCCGGGGTGTCGCGTTCGTCCAGCGCCGCGGCGCAGGCGGCCTCAAAGGCATCTACACCGTCGGCGATGCGCACCAGGTTCCGTTCGCCGTAGGGCCGCACCACGTCACGGATGCCGGTCGACACGACCGGCACCCCGGCCGCCAGGTACTCGGGCGTCTTGGTCGGGCTGATGAATTCGGTTGCCGCATTGCGCGCAAAGGGCAGCAGCGCTACGTCCCAGTGGGCCAGGTAGGCCGGGAGCTCGGTATACCGCTTCATGCCCAGGTAGTGCAGGTTCTCGCCCCGCGGCAGGGAAGCGGGATCGATCTTGACAACCGGACCCAGCAGCACGAAGTGCCACGCCGGACGGCGGCGAGCAAGCTCGCCGAGCAGCGCGATGTCAAAGCGCTCGTCGATCACGCCGTAAAAGCCCAGGCGGGGACGGGGAAGCGGCTCTTGGTCTGCGGGATCAGGCAGAGCCTGGCGGGCCTGGGCGAAGTGGGCGGTATCGACGCTGGAGGGAAAGCAGTGCACGTTGGGGTGCTGGTCGCGCTTGGCCTCGTACAGGCGGTAGCCGCCGGTAAAGACGACGTCGGCACGGCGAAACAGGGCGGCTTCACGAGCGCGCAGCTCGGGGGGAGCGCCCTTGAAGTTGGCGAGTTCGTCCATGCAGTCGTAGATCGTCACGCGGGGCGTGAGGCCAGCGGTGACGGGCAACTCCATCGGGGTGTACACCCACAGGTCGTACACGTGGAGGTGTTCGGCCTGGACCCAGGAGGCCAGCAGCCGCGCGGTGCTCGCGCGGCCCTCGTCGGCGCTGCGGCCCTGCTGAAGCTGGGGCGTGATGACCGTGACGCCACTGGCGTCACGGCGCACCGCCAGCTGGTCAGACGGTGCCCCGTACACCGGCTCCTCGATGTAGTACACCCGCCGTGACCGCGCTGCCCGCGTCATCAGGTGCTGCGGCCGCTGGAAGACAAAGTCCCATCTCAGGTGGGACAACACAAGCAAGGCGGGCGCGCTTTTCATGAATTCTCCTTTCCGGCTGGCCGAGTGCTAGGCTTCCGCTGGAAAAGCGCCCCGGTAGGGGCACGTGGGGACCTTACTGCTCGCGGCTTTGCCGGGTGGAGCCGCGAGCGGCCCGGCCGCCCTTGCGCCCCGCTTCCCGGGCCTCTTCCGACGTGAATCGGTGGGCGTTGCCGCTGCGGTGTGCCGCCTGGCCTCCCAGTCGGGCAATTTCCCGCTGCCGGGCTGGATCCATTGCGGCAAAGCCGCGCCGCGCCGTGCTCTTGCTGGTGGTTGTCATGCTCTTTCCTCCCCGGAAACGCTCGTCGCTCACGTTTCCTGCTGTTTGCCCCCCAGCAGATGCTCGTGCCGTTGGGCGACCAGATTCTCCTGTCCAGCTCTGCCGTTTGCCCCCAAAGAACTGTGAACGCTCCTGCGCTGAGGATGACGCTTGTTCATGAAAGCGCTGAAGCCGGCTTCACCCCATTCACATCCTGCTTGCCCAGGTCTATGGGGTCAGCGGTGGGTCTGGATGTCTTGCACAGCGTCTGTGCCGTCACTCCCAGGAACGGTGGCGGCCGCGCTGCCGCTCAGGATCTCCCCGGCGCGTTGCAGGGTGGCGCGCAGTTCGTACGTTCCGGCAGGCAGTCCACCCAAGGTGTAGGGGACGGCAGCCTGCTCGGGGTCAAGGGTTCCCGTGAATGTGGTGCTGGTGACCGCCCGTCCGCTGCGCCAGGCTTCGACCTTGAGCGTGTACGGTGGGGGAAGGGGCAGGCTGGCGGCGCGGTTGACTGCCCCCTCGACGTTGAGGAGTGCTCCCGCGGCGGTGGGGGTGGCTCCCTCCTTCAAGGCTTGCCGAATCTGACTTGCCCTCAGCTGCGGAAAGGCGGCGCGCAGCAGTGCTGCCGTGCCACTGACCAGGGGAGCTGCCTCGCTTGTTCCTGCTCGCAGGGTGTACCCGCCCTGGGCGCGGGGCGCGAGCGTCAGGATATCGTCTGGGCTGCTGCCGCTGACTCCTCCCGGCGCCACGAGGTCCAGGGGCTTTTGACCGGGCAGGGGCCGCGCACTGTAGGGCGCAAGCGCTTGGTCCTCACGGGCCACTGCTCCTACCGCCAGCACGTTGGGGTCGCTGGCCGGATAGTACAGCCCCTCATCCGGGGTGTTGCCCGCCGCCGCCACGAGCACGATATCGGCGGCTGCAACGTCTGCGATGGCGGCTGCCAGCGCGGGGTCAGCCGGCGCCGCCTGCCCCCTGCTGCCCCGAAAGCCTAGACTCAGGTTCACCACCTTGGCGCCCTGGGCCTGCGCGTACCGTAGACCCGCGATCACACTCGCACTGGTTGCGCCGGAGATGGAGCCATTCGTCCCAAACACCTTGACGGGAAGGACAGTCCCCCGCCAAGTCAGGCTGGCCAGCCCCTCGCCGTTATGGGTCTGGGCCACAATCAGCCCTGCCGTGCTGGTGCCGTGTCCCACGTCGCCGGCGGTGACCTCGTCCGGGTCCGTGTCCGTGCCCTGGCAACTCTGGCCTACAAGCCGCGAGCAGAAGTCAGTGCCCGGGTGCAAACGCCCCAGCAGCTCGGGATGACCGGCGTCCACCCCTGTATCAAGCACTGCCGTCAGGGCGCCATCGACGGGTTTGCCCAGCGCCTCCAGCCGGTTCCAGCCCTCCAGCGCCCGGATGCGCGTGAGGTAGTCCTGATCGTAGGCCACCCCCCGCACCACCACACCCGGCCGCTCCGCACCGGGGAACCCCGGATCGTTGGGCACGGACAGCGCCTGGTAGATCAGGTTGGGTTGTGCGCGCACACCTGTGGCCCTCAGCCGCTGCGCGAAGGCCGCGTCTGTTTGCCCGGCAGGCGTCCGTGCCAGGGCCAGGTTGGTGCCCGGCACCGCTTGCCGCTGCACCTTGGAGAGAAGCCCGAGCGCCTGAGCACTCAGCCTGTCCGCTGGCGGGGTCTCCAGCAACACCTCTCCCGGCACATGGGGCAGCTCCCACAGCGCCGCCGTGTCGAGGGTCACCGCGCGCGTGTCACCGGGCAGCAGCACGTGTCCGCGAATGGTGTAGGTGGGTGTCTTCGGCGTCGGGGAGCTGCAGCCCACGAGCAGTGCGCCCAGCAGCAGAGCCAGAACTCGGTTCATGGCTCCAGTCTGCGCGCTGCCCCGCAGCTGGGGCTGACGGCGCCGTGAAGGGTTCAGTCATGTTTGCGGAGGTCGGTCCGCCGCCAGCTTCTGCCAGACCTCGACCGCCTTGAGGGTGGTGAGGCCTAGCCGGTCGGCCACCACCTGCGGGTTCCCGGTTTGCAGCAGGAGGCGCAGCCCAGCGGCGTTTCGAAGGGCGCGCCACGCCTTGTAGGGAACATTGGCCTGCCGGCAGAGGGCGTAGATCACGGCCCGCAGCTGATGGTCGTTTTCCAGCCTAAACATGGGCCCTGGAGTTCTGAACAGTTCCGTTTGCCCCTGTTCCCGCCCGTAGGCGTGCAGCGCGTCCCCCAGCTCCGAGCTGAGCTCTAGGCTTCGTCCCCCAACCCGCAGCTCTCCCCGCGTGAGGTCGAGGTGCTCCCAGCGCAGGTTGACGGTCTGCGGCCCCGTTAGCCCGGCATGGGCACCCAACAGCACGAGCGCCCGCTCCTGCGTGTTGCCGTGGGCCAGGAGGCGATTGATTTCCGCCGGGGTGTAGAGGTCACGGTGCTCCTCGGGCTTGTTGCTGGGGAGCAGGAGGCCCAGGAAGGGATTCGGCCCAGGGTGGGCACCCTGCGCTGCCAGCACGTCATAGAGCGTGCGCACTCGCGCGAGGTGATTGTGAACCGTTGCCGGGGTCGCGGGGTGCTTTTGAAGCAGCACGGCTCGGTACGCTTGTGCGTCGGCTGGCCCTGCCCGCAGCACCGGGCGACCTTCCGCCGCCGCCCAGCGCAGATAGACCCTCAGGCTGGAGAGGTAGTTCTTGCGGGTGGCATTGCCGGGCTGTCCTGGAAGGTGATCCGCGATCAAATCCAGAAACGCTTCGATATCCCCGCGCCCCAGTGTCCGCCGAAGAAGAGAGGAGAGGTCCACATCTGAATATATACAACAGAGGACTATGGCGCTTCGACCAAGATAAAAAGGGGAGAGGACGGCCGAGGTGGTCCAGGTGTGTTCAGGCACATAAGCCCTACCGCAACGTGAGGCTCGGCTGGAGCAGCAGCCCCAGCGCGTCCTCACCACAAGCCGCCTGTGGGTTCTCCAGCTCTCGCAGAGCCCGCGCTATGGTAAGGCGCGTGACGCGCTGGCGGGCTTTCGAACACGATGGAACCACCTTTGATCTGGGGCATCTGGACCCCTTTGAGTGCGACTTCGTGCAGCCCGGCAAGGACGGCAAACCACCTGTGACCTATCCGGTGTGGGTGCATTTCAGCCACCATTGCTTCACCGAGGGTGTCAAGCCCGGGGATGACCCGGCGTGGCAGTACCGCCACGTGTCCAATCGGGACTTCCGGACGTTCGACATGACGCGCTACGAACTGTCTCGGC